>NZ_CP086106.1:1390000-1727500 GCF_016765655.2 Skermanella mucosa | reverse complement strand
CCGTCTGAACGAAGTTGGGCGGCAGGAAATAAAGGGCCGAGGTCGGGTTCGCACAGACGAAAACCTTGTACCGCCCGCCGAGCCGCCCGCCGTTCTCCGCCTTCAGCTTGCTTTCGAGCATGTCGGTGGCTTCCGCCAGCGACGTTCCCCAATAATCCAATTCGAAACGGCCTTCGGCCCCGGCCACGCCCCCGACGAACTGGTTGTAGAATATGTATTCCTGGGGATGCAGGCGGACCATCGTCCAGGCTTGGAATGCGACCGTGGCCCCGAGCGGCACGACCAGCCCCCATTTGAGCCGCGGCCAAGCGGTGCCCGTCCAGGTCCAGACGCGGTCGAGCGCCAGGGCCGCGATCACCGTCAGCGGCGGCAGCATGAAAAGGAAATGGCGCATGCCGTTCAGCGCGAGCGGCCGCGCCACCATGAAATAGGCCAGCGGAAACAGCGCGGCGAGGACGAGAAGGGTCCACTTCAGCACGAACGCATGCGGCACCCCGTTTACTCTGTCCCCGAGCCTCCCGTCCAGGAACGAGGCCGAGGCGATCACGGCGGCCGAGGCGATGCCGGCCAGGACCAGTTCCGGCAATTGGGTGCCCAGGAACAGGGGCAGGTAGTAGGACGGCAGCTCGGTCGCCTTGATCATCTCGCCATTGACCAGGACGGACCCCGGCCAGGGGAAATTGGAAAACACCGTCGCGGCGCGGATCGGGTTCAAAGGCTCCTGCCAAGCCCAGGGCCAGAATGCCGCCATCGCCAGATACATCACCGGCAGCATGGGCAGGAACGACAGCGCCAGCGCGACGGTGGTACGGACCAGTTCCCGCCGCTCCGCTCCCCGCCCCGCGACCAGCGCCAGATACAGGACCAGAGCGGCGGCGAGATACAAGCCGGCGAGCAACCCGACGATGCGGGTCCCGAGAGTGATCCCGAGCACCACTCCCAGGCCCAGCGCAGTGCGCAGCGGAACCCGCGGCAGCGTCTCCATGGCGCGGCACATCAGGTACAGGGACCAGGTCATGCCGCAGGCGAAAGGAATGTCCTTGGGATTGATGAACATATGGCCGTAATAGGCCGGCGTCACGACCATCAGTAGAAGGGCCAGGAACCCTGCGCGCGGCCCGCCGAACAGCCGCCCCAGGCGCCAGACGCCGGCAAGCCCGAGCAGCCCGACCAGCCCGCCCAGCAGATGCCTCGTCTCGTACTCACCGAAGGGCGAGACGGTGTTGACCACGGCGGCGACCAGATCGAAGGATCCGCCATACAGGTAGAGATTGAAATGTATGAAGACCGATCGGTCTTCGAAGCCGCTCAGATAGAACGACAGTATCTTCTTGCCATAAGTGTTCTGGATTTCCTCGTCCCAGCTTATGCCATAGTGCTGGAACGTGGCGGCGACCAGGACCAGCACGACCGCCAGGATGATCATCGACAGGGTATCGAACGTCGCCCAGCCGGATGAGCCGGCAGGTCGGGAGCGCCCGTCGCCAAGACCAACGGTGCTGCGCACTGGTATCATCGTAAAGCCCTTGCCCCAGGGAGATGGATGAGTCCGCCCGTTCTTCAGTTCTTCTTGATGTCCCCGCCGGAACGGGGCGACCCGGACGGCGCCGGTTCATATCAGGTCCGGAGCCGCAGGCGCGCGAAATATCCGGGGAATATGCTAATTCCCCGTTAACTCCCCACCCCGGAGCCGCCCCGTGGCGAGACGACCACAATCCGGCCTCATTTCAAGAATATGGCAGGGCCGTCATCCCGGCCGGCCCCGACCGTCCGGAAATTCCGGTTCCCAAAGTTCAGAAGCGCGCCACCAGTTCCGCCCAGGATGCGGGCCTGTCCCGCGCGAAGGATCCCTTAGCGGACCGTCATGGAAATATTCGACCTCATCCATCGCTACGGCGACCTGTTCTATGGCATCGTTGCCGTCTGGACCTTCCTGGAAGGCGAGACCATCGTGATCTTCTCGGGCATCGCGGCCCGCGAAGGCGTGGTCAACCTCACCCTGCTGATCTCCTGCGCGTGGGTCGGCAGCTTCCTGGGAGACCAGATGTACTTCATGCTGGGACGCCATGCCGGCGCCCGGATGCTGACCCGATATCCCCGCTGGCAGCCGGGCGTGGACAAGGCCCTGGGCTTGCTGGAGAAGTACAGCACGGCCTTCATCCTGAGCTTCCGCTTCATCTACGGCGTACGGAATTTCAGCTCGTTCGCGATGGGGATGAGCACGTTGTCGTGGCGCCGCTTCGCCCTGCTCAACTTCGTCGCGGCGGGCATATGGGCCGCGTGCTTCGCGGGCGCCGGCTATGCCGCGGGCGCGGCGCTCCAGCAGGTCGTGGGGGAAATGGCGACGGCCGTGACGGTCGGCCTGCTCGGCGTCTTCGTGCTGGTCGGGGCCGTCATGGGCCTGGTGTCGTGGCGCCGCAAGCGGGCGCTTGCCGCTCCCGCCGTCGCGGCGGCGGTCAAGGCTGGGCCGGCGGCACTTTCCTCAACCGAACCACGCCCTTGAAATTGTTCGGGTCGACCGGCTCGCCCTTGCGGGTGATCTGCAGCCGTCCCTGGCGGGCGAGGTGGATCGCCTGCTGGCGAACCGCCGTCATGTATTTGTGCCAGCCGTCGGCCGGCATTCCGGGCGTCTTCGTGTCCTTGTAGAAGGCCTGCGCGACCTCCTGCGGGGACACGGATCCGCCATCCTCGATCATCGCCAGGATGCGTTCGGTGATCGGGTCGGGCTTCTGGTTCTTGCTGGCATCGTCGGTCATCGCGCGGTCATAGCAGACCCGCGGGGGTCGGCCAAGGCCCATGCATCAGGCATCGCCTCCGTCGAGAGCCTGGCGCCTCAACTCCGCGGCGACGGACCGGCGGACCTCCTCCGGCTGGGCCGCGACCGCATCGACCAGTTGCCTGAGGCGGCGGCGGGTGCCGTAGAGCTGGTCGAGCAGGCCGAGGACGACCGGCATCGCCTCGTCGTCGATCGCCATGTCGTCGCGCATCTCGCAGATCAGGGTGACCCGGGCGACGTCCAGGTCGGTGAAGACATAGCCGCCGGCCTCGTGGTGCGGCCGGACCCAGCGCCGTTCGATCCACAGGGCGAGATCCCGCCGGTCGATCCGGCCGACGGTGGCAAGGACCTGTTCGAGCGCCATCATCGCGATTGCTCCAGGGTTTCGCGGGGATCCTGCGGGTGGCTGTCGTACCAGCGCCGGATGAACTCCTCCAGCTCGGCGTCGGGCTGCCGGGGAAGGACCGGACGGACCGTGACATACTGGTCGCCGCGCTCGCCGCCGGGGGATGCCGGCATGCCCTTCCCCTTGAGCCGGAGCACGGTGCCGCTGTCGGCCCCTTTCGGGATGGTCATGGCGACCGCGCCGTCGACCGTCGGCACGCGGACCTTGGCCCCGAGCAGCGCCTCGGCCAGGGTCACCGGCAGATCGATCCGGACATCGCGCCCCTCCCGGCGGAACACCGGATGGGGATCGACCTCGATCCGGATGAGAGCGTCGCCGGCCGGGCCGCCGCCCAGCCCGGGTCCCCCCTGCCCCTTCAGCCGAACCGTCTGCCCGCTGTCGATGCCGGCCGGGATCTCGACTTCCAGCGTCCGGCCGTCGGGCAGCGTCAGGCGCTTTCGCGACCCTTTCGCCGCGTCGAGGAACGGGACGCGCAGCGAGTAGTTGACGTCGCCGCCCCGCATGCGGAAGCCGCCGGTACCGGCGGCCCCGCCCGTTCCTGCGCCGCTCCGCCCAGCGCCGCGATGGCTGAACAGATCGGCGAAGAAGCTTTCGATGTCCTCGTTGTCGACGAAATGCTCCTCCGTCCCGTACCGGCCGCCGCCGCCCGCGTCGGCGAAGCCGCGGTAGAAGCTGCGCGGCGTCTCCGCACCGCTCGCGTCGATCTCCCCGCGGTCGAACCGGGCGCGCTTCTCGGAGTCCGACAGCAAGGCGTATGCGGCGGAAATGTCCTTGAAACGGGCCTCCGCGTCGGCTTTGCCCGGATTGATGTCGGGATGGAATTTCTTGGCGAGCTTGCGATAGGCCTTGCGGATATCGTCATCCGTCGCGGTCTTGGAAAGTCCCAGGATCTCGTATGGATCGGTCATCGAAGGCACCGGCGCCAAGGATCGGTTCTCCGCCGTATAAAAGCGCGTTCCGGCGGCTCGTCACAACCGATCATTCGGCTGATCGCTTGCCGCCTTTGTGCTTGACCGCCGGCCCATGCACCCCGTTTAAACACTTCCGGCCCCGTCGGGCCGACGTAGAGCGGGAGGGACGGATGGGCGGGCAGCGGTTCTGGCGGTACATGCTGATCTGGGCGCTGCTGGTCGCGACGATCTGGATCGGCGACCGCTTCGTGCGCGGCGTCTTCCTGACCGCCAGCGAGCCGCGGGCGGTCACGGCGCGGGGATCGCTGGCCGAGTCCGAGGAATCGACGATCAGCCTGTTCGACGCGACGGCGCCCTCGGTCGTCTATATCTTCACCGACCGTGCGGATCCATCCGGTGATCCGAACGGCCGGGGGTCGCGCGGCGCCGGCTCCGGCTTCATCTGGGATGCCGCGGGGCATGTGGTCACGAACCACCATGTGGTCGAAGGCGCCACCCGCGTCGCCGTCCGGCTGGACAGCGGCGAGGCCGTGCCGGCCCGGGTGATCGGCATCGCCCCCAACAGCGACCTTGCCGTGCTGAGGCTGAGCGAGAACCGCGCGGCGCTCCGCCCGATTCCGATCGGCACCTCCGACGACCTGAAGGTCGGCCAGTCGGTCTACGCCATCGGCAATCCCTTCGGGCTGACCCGAAGCCTCAGCACCGGCGTGATCAGCGCGCTGGAGCGGCGGCTTCCGGCCGGCAGCGGGCGGGAGATCGCCGGCGTGATCCAGACCGACGCGGCGATCAACCCCGGCAACTCGGGCGGCCCGCTGCTCGACAGCGCCGGCCGGCTGATCGGCGTCAATACCGCCATCCTGTCCGGGTCGGGCAGCTTCGCCGGGATCGGCTTCGCGGTGCCGGCCGACACCGTGAACCGGATCGTGCCCAAGTTGATCCGGGACGGCCGGGTGCCGACCCCCGGGATCGGCATCCGCGTGGCGCCCGAGCAGGTCGGGGCCCAGCTCGGCGTGACCGGGGTTGTCATAGCCGAGGTGATCCCCGGATCGGCAGCCGACCGCGCCGGCCTGCGAGGCTTCGACCCGTCCGGACGACGGGCAGGCGACGTCATCACCCACGCCGGCGGGTACCCGGTCGCGACCCTGGCGGAACTCGCGACCAGACTGGAACAGACCGGGGTCGGGCACCCGGTGACGCTGACGATCCAGCGCGACGGCCGGACGTTCACCGTCAACGTGACGGTGATCGATATCTCCTGAACCGGCGTTACCCGCCGGCCAAGTCGCGCAGCAGCCTTCGGGCCGCGTCGAGCCGTGCCGAAGAGTTCTCCGCCAGCGGAACCACAAGGTTGCCGTCGTCGCGGCGCCGGGCACCTTCGTTGCGCTTGAGGAACGCCTTCAATCCCTCGGGCTCGCGCCGGAACGTGATCAAGGCTCCGCGCGGCCCGACATCGAGCTGTTCTACGTGAGCGTCGCGGCACAGGCGCTTCAGCTCGCCGAGGCCGATCAGGGTCCCGACCTCCGGCGGAATCGGTCCGTGCCTGCGGGCCAGGTCCTCCGTGAAGGCCCTGGCCGCCTCGACAGTCTCGAGCGCCGCGATGGAGCGGTAGAGCGCCATGCGCTCGTCCAGGCCGGCGACATAGCTTTCGGGGATCAGCACGGGCATGCCGAGCGAGATCCGGGGCGTCCAGAACTCCTCCGGCTCCTTGCCGCCCTGGACCGCCTCGATCGCCTGCCTTAGCATCTCCTGGAACAGGTCGACCCCGACGGCCCGGATGCTGCCGGACTGCTCGTCGCCCAGCAGGTTGCCGCCGCCGCGCAGTTCCAGGTCCTGGCTGGCGACGCTGAACCCGGCCCCCGGATCGGTCAGCATGGCGATGGCGTCCAGGCGGCCGCGCGCCGTTTCGGATAAGTCGGCTTCCGACTCCACCGTCATCCAGGCATAGGCCCTGGTGCTGCCGCGCCCGACCCGGCCGCGGAGCTGGTGGAGTTGCGCCAGGCCGAACATGTCGGCCCGGTGGACGACCAGCGTGTTGGCATTGGGGATGTTCAGCCCTGCTTCGATGATGTTGGTCGCCAGGAGAACATCGGCGCCGCCACGCACGAAGGCGGTGATCGCGTCGTCAAGCTCCTCGGGAGCCATCTTGCCGTGGGCGCGCAGCACCCGGAGATCGGGAACCAGGGTTTCCAGCCGATCGCCCACCAGGTCGAGGTCGGCGAGGCGGGGACAGACGTAGAAGCTCTGGCCGCCGCGCTCCCGCTCGCGCAGGAGCGCCTTGCGGATGATGTCGCCGTCGTAGGTCAGGACGCGGGTGCGGACCGGCTGGCGTTCCACCGGGGCCGTGCCGATCAGGCTGAGGTCGCGAAGCCCGCCCAGCGCGAGCTGGAGCGTGCGGGGGATCGGGGTCGCCGTCATGGTCAGGACATGGACGCCCTCGGCGATGTCCTTCAGCCGCTCCTTCTGTTTGACGCCGAGCCGTTGCTCCTCGTCCAGGACCAGCAGGCCGAGGTCCCTAAACCGGACGGACTCGCTCAACAGGGCCTGGGTGCCGACCGCGATGCGGGCATGCCCGTCGGCGATGCGCTGCCGGGCAGCCTTCGCCTCGTCCGTCGGCGTCCCTCCGGTCAGCTCGACGATCTCCATCCCGAACCCGGCGAAACGCTCGCGGAACTCGTCGGCATGCTGCTTGGCAAGCGGCGTGGTCGGTGCCACCACCGCGACCTGCCGGCCGCCGGCCGCTACCGCGAAGGCCGCCCGCAACGCGATCTCGGTCTTGCCGAAGCCGACGTCGCCGACCACCAGCCGGTCCATCACCTTGCCCGACGCGAGGTCGGCCAGCACATCGTCGATCGCGGTCTGCTGGTCCTCCGTCTCGGTATAGGGGAACCGGCCGCTGAACCGGCGGTAGGCGGCGGGATCCGGCACGATCGGATCGACCTTCGCGAGCGACCGCTTCGCCGCCGTCGCGATCAGTTCGTGCGCCGCGTCGCGCAACGTCTCCCGCATCCGCTCCAGCCGGTTGGGCCAAGCGGCGCCGCCCAGCTTGTCCAGCTGGATCGTCTCGCCCGGCATGCCGAACCGCCACAGCAGGTCGATGTTCTCGACCGGAACGAACAGTTTGTCGCCCTGGCGATAGATCAGGCGCAGGCAGTCGTGGGGCGCGCCGCCGGCGTCGATCGTCTCCAGCCCCTCGCACAGGGCAACGCCGTGGTCGGCATGCACCACCAGGTCGCCCAGGGCGATCGGCGGCACGTCGGGAAGCAGGGCGCCGCGCCGGGCCTCGGCGGTCCCGGCGGTCCCGCGCCGATCGGGACTGATGATGTCGGCCCGCGCGATCACGTGGATGCCCTCGACCTCGAAGCCGGCCGCCACCGGCAGGGTCGCCACCGCCGCGTCGCCGGCCGTCGTCCCGTCCCAGGTCTCCGCAGCAGGCATCTCCGGCATCCCGATCCGCCGTCTCAGGGGATCATGCTGTACGTCGCGCTCCACGGCGAACAGCACCCGGGCGCCGCCGGCGCGGAGCTTGCGGACATGCCGGGCCAGGTCTTGGCCGTGCTCGTCGTCATGGAACCGCGGACCGGGGCGGGCTCCGGCATCCAGAACATCCTCTCCCGGCTGCGGCGGCGCCGCGCGGAACGCCAGGACCGACCGGGCCTCCAGGCAGACATCCCAGGCGACCTCATCGACGAAGACCTGCTCGGGCGGCAGCGGGTGGAAGGCCGGCAGATGGACCTTCTCCTCAATCGTGCCCATGGCCCTGCGCGCCTGATAGGCGTCGGCGACCTGCTCCAGATAATCGTCGCGATAGGACTCCACGCCGTCGTCCAGGGTGACGGGGCAGCCGGGAAGGTATTCGCACAGGGTTTCGGTGCCGCCGTAGAACAGCGGCAGCCAGTGCTCCATCCCGGTGAGGCGCCTGCCCTGCCCGACCGCCTCGAACAGCGGATCGACCCTTTCGACCCGCCCGAACTGCTCCTGGTAGTTCGTCTGGAAGCGCGCGATGCTCTCGTCGGTCAGGACCACCTCCGACAGGGGCGGCAGTTCCAGCCGCTCCAGCTCCTCCCCGTCGGCGCCGCCCCGCCGGACCGTGTCCAGGGTGCCGTTCAGAAGTTGCAGCATGACCGGTGACCGCTGGCCGGGCGGAAGGATCTCCACGCGGTCGTCGTCCCACAGGAAGTCGCCGACTTCCTGGACGGTCTCCGCCGGGGAATACCCGTTCCGCAGCAGGAAACGCCGCAAAGGCTCCTCGACGTCGTCCTCTGGCGCCGCCCGGAAGGTCGAAGCCTCCAATACGCCCTGCGGCGGCAGGCGGCGCAGGAACGCGGCGGCCGTCGCCAGGATCAGCCGAGGTCCCTCGGACGGCCGGCCCAGCCTCAGCAGGGTATCGACCCGCCGGGCCGCGACCGCCGCGGAGGGGGAGCACCGCTCATAGGGACCGCAGTCCCAGCTCAGCAGCGGCAGAACCTCCAGCTGCGGCGCGAAGAAGGCCAGCGCACGACGCAGCCGCAGCAGCCGCCGGTGGTCGCGGACGATGTGGAGAAGGCCGGTGGACTCCGCGCGCCGCGCGAGATCGCCCAAAAGCATCCCGTCCAGGCCCTCGGCCACGCCCGCGACGGTTTGGCGGCCGGGCCGGCCGAGGTCGAGTTCCAGGTTGCCGAACAAGCGCGCGTCACGACCGGGGGCGAAGTCGGCGTCAAGATTGTGGTCCATGGACAGGGCGATTCTGCTATTGTTGCAATGAATATCGAGCTTTCGCGGCCCGATCAGGACGGCAGCCTGTCCCGGCGGGAACCGGACAACAGGCCCTTTTTCCGATTGTTCCTGCGGCGGCATCCATCGATCCAACCTCCACCGGCCCGGTACGGACGGACCAGGATACCATGCGACTGATCTGGCAGATTCTCCTGATCGCGGGGCTGGGCACCGGCGCCGCGGGTGCCTGGTACGGCATCCCCGCGCTGCACGGGAACGGACCGCAGGCGGCGGCGCCCGACCGCGCCGCGCGACCGGTCAATGTCGTGGCGGAGCCCGCCCGCATCGGGGAGATCGCGACCGTGGCCGAGGCGGTCGGCACCCTGCGCGCCAACGAGGCGGTGACGGTGAATTCCAAGCAGACCGGCATCATCCGCGCGATCCGGTTCGACGAGGGCCAGTGGGTCGAGCGGGGCTCGGTCCTGATCGAACTGGACGACGCCGAGGCCCGCGCCCAGCTCGCCGTCGCCGAGGCCGACCGGCGCAACGCCCGGCAGCTTCTGGAGCGCTCGCGCACCCTGCTGACCCGGCAGGCCGTCGCGGAGGCCAGGGTGGATGAGCTGACCGCGGCGCTGGACAGGGCCGACGCCGCGGCTCGGGCCGCCCGCGCCCGGCTGCAGGAGCTTGTCGTGACGGCGCCCTTCGCCGGGCAGACCGGCCTGCGCCGGGTCAGTCCCGGCGCGCTGGTGACCAGCGGGACGGCGATCACGACGCTGGACGACATCCGCACGGTGAAGCTGGATTTCCGCGTGCCGGAGGCGGCGCTGGGCGGGCTCCGGCCGGGGCTCGCCGTGTCCGCCAGGAGCCCAGCCTTCCCCGGCGAGACCTTCACCGGCGTGGTCTCCGTCATCGACACGCGGGTCGATCCGGTGACCCGGGCGGTCGAGGTGGTGGCCGCCCTGCCCAACGACCAGCTGCGCCTGCGGCCCGGCATGTTCATGAATGTCGGCCTGACCCTGTCGTCGCGCGCCGACGCCGTGCTGATCGCGGAGGAGGCGCTGGTCCCGCTGGGCGAGCGCCAGTTCGTCTTCGTCGTGACCGACGGCCACGCCCGGCGCCGCGCCGTCACGATCGGGCAGCGTCACGACGGCATGGTCGAGGTGGTCGAGGGCGTGGAGCCCGGCGAGCTGGTCGTCGTCCGAGGCACCCAGCGGGTGCGCGACGGCGCCCCGGTCAAGGCCGAGCGGGAACCGCCCTCCGCCGCGCGCCCGGCTGCCGGGAGCTGAACCCATGGTGCTATCCGACGTCTCGATCCAGCGCCCGGTGCTCGCCATCGTGCTCAACGCCCTGCTGGTGGTCTTCGGCATCTTCGCCTTCACGAAGCTTCCGGTGCGCGAGTATCCCAGCGTCGATCCACCGGTCGTCTCGATCAGCACCAGCTACGAGGGCGCGTCGGCCGAGGTGATCGAGACCCAGATCACCCAGGTGATGGAGGGCGCCGTCAGCGGCGTCGAGGGGATCAAGACGATCCGCTCGACCAGCCGCGAGGGATCGTCCAACGTCCGGATCGAGTTCCTGCTGACCCGCGACATCGAGGGGGCCGCCAACGACGTGCGGGACCGCGTCTCGCGCGCGGCCCGCAGCCTGCCGGACGAAGCCGACGCTCCCGTCATCGCCAAGGTGGACAGCGACAGCTCGCCGATCCTGTGGGCGACCCTGACCAGCGAACAGCTCAGCCGGCTGGAGCTGACCGACTATGCCCGGCGCGTCCTGGTCGACCAGATCACCGCCGTCCCAGGCGTCGCCGACGTGCGGATCAGCGGCCAGCGGATCTACGCGATGCGCGTCTGGCTGGACCGGAGCGCGCTCGCGGCCCGCAATCTGACCGTCCAGGACGTCGAAACGGCACTCCGACGGGAGAACGCGGAGCTGCCGGCCGGCCGAATCGAGTCGGCGCAGCGGGAGTTCACCGTCCGCACCGATACCCGGCTGTCACGGGCCGAGCAGTTCTCCCGCATCGTCATTTCCCAGCGGAGCGGGGACTTCATCCGGCTGGGCGACGTGGCGCGGGTGGAGCTGGGCACCCGCGACGACCGCGGGGACTACACGGTCAACGGCCGCGCCGCCGTCGGCCTGGGCGTCACCAAGCAGGCGACCGCCAACACGATGGAGGTGGCGGAGGGCGTCAAGGCGCTGCTCCGGCAGGTCGGCACCACCTTGCCCGGGGACGCGGCCATCGACGTGTCGTTCGACGAGAGCGTGTTCATCGCCGAATCGATCTACCAGGTGTTCCACGCCCTGACGATCGCGCTGGGCTTGGTGGTCCTGGTCACCTGGGCGTTCCTCCGCGACCTGCGCGCCACGATCATCCCGGCGGTCGCCATCCCGGTGTCGATCATAGCCGCCTTCACCGTGCTGGCGGCGCTCGGCTATTCGATCAACGTGCTGACCCTGCTGGCACTGGTGCTCGCGATCGGGCTGGTGGTGGACGACGCGATCATCGTGGTCGAGAATGTCAGCCGCCGGATCGAGCTGGGCGAGCCGCCGCTGCTGGCGGCCTATCGCGGCGCCGGCCAGATCGGCTTCGCGGTGATCGCGACCACGGCGGTGCTGATCGCGGTGATCTTCCCGCTCGTCCTGCTGCAGGACACGGTCGGCCGCTTCTTCAAGGAGTTCGCGGTCACGCTGGGGGCGTCGGTCGCCTTCTCCGCGCTGGTGGCCCTGACGCTGACGCCGATGATGTGCTCGCAGGTGCTGCGCGGCCACCACGGCGGGGCGGTGTTCCGCCTGACCGAACGGTTCTTCGACGGGATGACCCGGGCCTATTCCAGGGTCCTGGACGGCGTGCTGGCCGCACCCGTCCTGATGCTGGCCCTGCTCGGCGCGCTGACCGGGGCCACCTGGTACCTGTTCACCCTGGTGCCGCAGGAGTTCACCCCGCCGGAGGATCGCGGCAGCTTCCGCATCACGGTGACCGCGCCGGAAGGCGCCAGCCAGGACTTCACCAAGCGGGAAATGGAGGCGGTCGAGCGCATCCTGGCGCCCTACCGGGAAAGCGGCGAAGTCTCCAGCGTGCTGGCGATCCTGAACCCCGGATGGGGCGGCCAGACCGGCGTGAACCGGGCGACGATCCAGGTCCGGCTGGCGCCGTGGGACCGGCGTGCCCGGCCGCAGTCGGCCCTGATGGCGGAGCTGCGCGGCAAGCTGCAGGCGGTGCCGGGCGCCCGGGTCGCGGCCTTCGCGGGCGGCGGCATCGCCCGCAGCGGCGCGCTCAACCAGGTGCAGGTCGTCCTGGGCGGCAGCAGCTACGAGGAACTGGCGGTCTGGCGCGACCTGCTGATCGACCGCCTGCGCGACGAGCCGGGGTTCGGCACGATCCAGGCGAACTACGACGAGACCAAGCCGCAGCTCCGGATCACGGTGGACCGCGACCGCGCGGCCGACCTGGGGCTCGGCACGCGGGCGATCGGCGAAACCCTGGAGACGCTGGTCGGCGGGCGGACCGTCACGCGCTTCACCGACCGCGGCGAGGAATACGACGTGGTGGTCCAGGCCACGGGCAGCGACCGCGCCAACCCGCGCGACCTGTCGAACATCTTCCTGCGCGCCGGAACGTCGGAACAGCTGGTGCCGCTCTCCAGCGTCGTGACCGTCCGGGACGTCGCCGGCCCCAGCGAGCTGGGCCGGGTCGACCGGCTGCGCGCGATCACCGTCACGGCCAACCTGGAAGGCATCGCCATGGGCACCGCCATCGACGTGGTGCGGAAGGCGGCGGCCGAGGTGCTGCCCGGCCAGGTCAGGCTGACCTTCGACGGCTCGGCGCGGGAGCTGCAGGAATCGAGCGCCGCGATCTATTTCGCGTTCGGCATGGCGCTGCTGATCGCCTTCCTGGTGCTGGCCGCGCAGTTCGAGAGCTTCACGCTGCCCTCCATCGTCATGCTCACGGTGCCGCTCGCCCTGTTCGGCGGCCTGGCGGCGATCGTCGCCAGCGCCATGACGCTGAACATCTACACCCAGATCGGGCTGGTGATGCTGATCGGCCTGATCGCCAAGAACGCCATCCTGATCGTCGAATTCGCCAACCAGATGCGCGACGAGGGCAAGGCCATGGACGCGGCGATCCGGGAGGCCGCCGCGACCCGGCTGCGCCCGATCCTGATGACCAGCATCGCCACGGTATTCGGCGCGGTGCCGCTCGCCATGGCGGAAGGTGCCGGCGCGGAGAGCCGGATGGCGATCGGGCTGGTAATCGTCGGCGGCGTCTCGGTCGGGTCGCTGCTGTCGCTGTTCGGCACGCCCCTGCTCTACAGCCTGCTGGCGCGCCGGCTCCAGCCGATCGGCCGGATACGCCGCCGCATCCAGGAACTGGAGCTGCAGCACGCCAAGCCGACGGAGGGCTTGCCGGCGGAGTAGGCTCAGCTGGCGACGGCCAGGGGCGGTTGCTGTTCGGAAGCGACGGCGCGAATCGCGTCCAGCACGGGCCGCCCGTCGCCCCCCTTGGTCAAGTAACGGCGGGCCCCCGCGGCGAAGGCCTTTTCCGCCGATCTCCGGTCGCTCAGGCCGCTGAAGACGATGACCGGCACTTCCGGATGGGCATCGGTCAGTTCACGGAGTGCTGCCAGCGGCTCCTTGCCCGGCATGGTGAGGTCGAGCAGGACGGCATCCGGGCGGAGTTCCGCGACCGTATCGACAAGCTCGTCCGCGGAGTACAGGCAGCCGACGCAATCCATATCGGGCGTGGCGTCGATGGTGGCCTGCGTCGCCATGACGATCATGGCGTTGTCATCGACGCAGAGTACCTTGATCGGGTGGGCCGCCTTCATTCATGCCTCTTATGGACAGAACTGTCTTACTCAGACGTCATATCCGAACCGGCGGGAATATGCAAGTGGGTAGGTTGGATCGAAGCCCCCTAGCCATCAGGCATAGGTTGAAAAGCCCTCCAGCAGCTTCATCAGGTCCGGACCCGCTATGGGTCGGCTGAACAGGTAGCCCTGGATCTCGTCGCAGCCCAGGCGGCGCAGGTGGGCAAGCTGCTGTTCGGTCTCGACCCCTTCGGCGACGATGCGCCGGGACATGGAATGCCCCATGTCGATCACCGCGCGCACGATCTCCGCGTCCTCCGCGCCGGTGGCGATATCGGTGATCAGCGAGCGGTCGATCTTGATGGTCTCCAGCGGCATCAGCTTCAGATAGCTGAGCGACGAGTAGCCGGTGCCGAAATCATCGAGCGCCAGATGGACTCCCATGTCGGCCAGTTCCTGGAGAAGCTGGACGACCTCGACGCTGTCCTTCATCACGACGCTTTCCGTGATCTCCAGCTCGATGTCGTCGGGCTTCAGCCCGGTCCGCTCCAGGATGTCGATCAGGGTGGCGGGAAACGAAGGCCGGATCTGACGGACCGACAGGTTGATCGCCATGCGGATGTTCGAGAACCCCCGGTCGATCAGCAGCCGGCACTGGCGGCAGGCGGTTTCCAGGACCCACTCGCCGACGGGGATGATCAGGCCGGTCTCCTCCAGAACGGGCACGAAGGAGGCCGGCGAGACGTTGCCGAGATCCGCGTTGCGCCAGCGCAGCAGGGCCTCGCAGCCGCAGACGGTCCAGCTCTTGAGATCGACCTTGGGCTGGAACACAAGGGAGAACTCGCCCCGCTCAAGGGCGCGGGCGAGGCCCGACTTGATGGCGATCCGGGTGTTCACCTCGGTGTCGAGATCGGAGCTGTAGAAGCATTTGTGCGGCGGCTCCGCCTCGCGGGCGCTCCAAAGCGCGGCGTCGGCGTTGCGCATCAGGATGTCCGAATCGACTCCGTCGCCGGGAAAACTGGTGATCCCGAGGGCGGGGGAAAGCTTGACCTCGATCCCGTCCAATTCGACGGGTGCTTCGAAGGCGGCCAGGATCCTGTCGGCCAGCACGCCGATGCGGGAGGACTGGTCGATGCTGGGGGCGAGCACCGCGAACTCCGATGCTTCCAGCCGCGCCAAGGTGTCGGTGGACCGCAGGCAGCCGGCCAGCCGCCGCGCGGCTTCCTGGATAGCCTGATCGCCGGCGGCGCGGCCCATGCTGTCGATCACCATGCGGAATCCCAGCAGATCGATCAGCAGCAGCCCGCCATGGCCGCCATCCTGCTGGCGCTCCTCCGCGGCGAGGGACAGCCGCTCGGTGAACAGGGTGCGGTTGGGCAGCAGCGTCAGCGCGTCATAGAGCGACTGGCGCCGGATCAGCGTCTCGAAATGGGAACGCTCGGTGATGTCGCGGGCGATCGCGACGAAGACGGGCGGCGTCTCGTTGCGCAGCAGCTGGACCCTCACCTCGACCTCGTAGGTCGAGCCGTCGCGCCGCTGGTGGAAGGTCTCGAAGCTGACCTCGTCCATGGTGCCGTCCTGGAGCGGACGGAGCAGTTCGGCGAAAGCCTCCTCGCCGAACTCGAACTTCAGGTCCATCGGCGTCATGCGCATCATTTCATCGGCCGAATAGCCCAGATTCTCGCGCGCCTGCCGGTTGACCAGCACGAATCGGTGGGTCTCGGCATCGAAGACGAAGATCTCGTTGATCGACTGCTCGATGATGCGGCCGAACCGCGCGGTCTGCTGTTCGGCGCGGGTCCGCTCCGTGATATCGCGCAGGACGACGACATAGGCTCCGCCACCGTCCAGGCTGACCCAGGCGATCGAGGCTTCGGCCGGGAACTCGGTCCCGTCGCGCCGCATCCCGCAGATCTGCCGACGCTCGCCCATCAGCCGGGAGGCGTCGGAGTGAGCCTGGAACTCCCTCATCTGCCTGCCATGCTGGGACCTGTAACGCTCCGGCAGCAGCATGTGGACCGATCGCCCGATCACGTCGGCCGTGTCGTACTGGAAAATCCGTTCCGCCGCCCGGTTGAACAGGACGATCCGGAACTGCGCGTCGATCACCACGAAGGCGTCGCCCGCCAAATCCAGGATCGCGTAAAGCGGAGTTGCATGGAGGGCCGTGCCCGGCGTCAAAAGTCCCTGGAAGCCAAACGACGAGGCCGGGTGGTCCGCCATCGGAGCGCCGGGACTTCCGTCCCCCTCGTGCCCGACGTCAGACAGGGTCGTCATCAGCTTCTCCTCACGCATCATGCATCGTGGCTTCGCACGCCACAACCATGCGGCGTTGAATCCGGACTCAGCGACTAATGATACGTTCGCTCGGCGGGGAATCAATCAGTTTCAGGAGAGAAACAATCGACCCTTCCGGCGTCAACTACCCGTACCGGCTGCGTTATCGCGAGACCCCATGCTGCAGTGCGTCATTAGGAAGCGGGCAATTTCCGCGGGCTGGTTGAGATCGAGCACGGGAACGGTCACTTCGGGGACGGGGCCGTCGCAGGCGACCGCGACGACCGACGAATCCTCGAGCGCCAGCAGCGGCTTGCCGGTGGCGCGGCGGAACACTTCCAGCTTGGGGTGCGGCGAGCGCTTGAAGCCCTCGATAAGCAGAAGATCGACCGGCGTCATGTGCCGGACGAGTTCCTCGATCGAAGGCTCCGGCTCCCCCCGATTCTCGTGCATCAGGGCCCAGCGGTTGGCCGACGTGATCAACACCTCGGAAGCTCCGGCCATGCGGTGGCTGTGGGAGTCCTTGCCCGGCTGATCGACGTCGAACGCATGATGGGCATGCTTCATGGTGGAAACGCGCAGGCCCAGGGCGTTCAGTTCGGGCAGGAGGCGGACCATGAGCGTTGTCTTGCCGCTGCCGCTCCAGCCGGCGATGCCGAATATCTTCATGGTGAATCCGTTGCTGCGATCGTGACGCAGATTAGGACGGCGAGACCCGATCCGCTACGGTGAAGGTCGGCGGCCTCCGCCGAAACTTGGAAAAGGAAGAAGGAAACACGATGGCGTGGGTGATCCTGTTCGTTGCCGGACTGTTGGAGACCGGCTGGGCGATCGGACTCAAATATACCGAGGGCTTCTCGCGCCTGTGGCCGAGCGTCTGGACCATAGCCGCCATGGCCGCCAGCATGGTCCTGCTGGCCTACGCCCTGAAGACCCTGCCGATCGGCACCGCCTACGCGGTCTGGACAGGTATCGGTGCCTTCGGCACCGCGGTGCTCGGAATCGTGCTGTTCGGCGAGCCGGCGACCGCCGGACGGCTGGCCTCCATCGGGCTGATCATCGCCGGCATCATAGGGCTGAAGCTGGTCGAGTGAAAGGCGTAGGACCGGGCGGGCACCGACCCGTGCCCGCCCGACCCTTCCCACGACCTGCGACCAGGGTGCTCGCGCTCAGGCGGCCAACCGGATCAAGCGGCTACTGTCACCCTCCGCGGCGACATCGGCGCGGGTGCGCAGAGCGCGGTGACGCTGGTCGACGAACTCACGGAACAGGGCCTTGTCGGCCAGGATCTCCTGGGCGCGGGCAGCTTTGCGGGGATCGGGGTTGCCGGTGAGGCGGCGCAGGGTGTTGGCCGCAATCCGAAACTCGACAGCGAGGTTGCGCGTCATCGTCACATCCTTTCAATTCTCTTTTCAGAGGCGGACGGACGATGAGAAAACGCCCGGCCGCCTAGCTAGTCGGACCGTTGTCGCTCACGCGAAGCTCCAGGGTAGAGTGCGGACACGGCAGCCGGGGCCGCCGTTCCATGCACGGATGAACAGAGCAATAGGCCGTTTCGTTCGCCGAAGCAACCATCTTACGACCTTATCGCCACCGATCTTTCGTCGTAGGAACCCGTTTGCAACAGGGCTGTCAAGCCATGGAAACCACCTGGATTCTCCCCATATCTGCGGCGAAGGAGAGATTTCATGAACCCTGTCAGCCTGATCCTGAACATCCTGTGGATCGTCACGGGCGGCATCTGGATGGCTGTGGCCTGGCTGTTCGCCGCGGTGATCATGGCGATCACGATCATCGGCCTGCCCTGGGCCCGTTCGGCGTTCAACATCGCCAGCTATACCCTGATGCCGTTCGGGCGAACCGCCGTTTCCCGAGACGAGTGGGACGGCCGGGAAGACCTGGGCACCAGCCCGCTCGGCTTCTTCGGAAACCTGATCTGGTTCCTGCTAGCAGGCTGGTGGCTGGCCCTGGGCCATGTGCTGACCGCCATCGCATTGGCGCTGACCATCATCGGCATCCCGTTCGCCTGGGCGCACCTGAAGCTGGCGATCATCTCGCTGTGGCCGATCGGCAAGCGGATCGTCTACAACGAGGAACTCGAGGAACGCGCCCGGGCGGGCTACCGGGTGCCGGGGACCCTGTAGGACGGGTCCCCGCAAGCCGGCGGCATCGTCGCCGGAAGGCGCCTCAGCGCAGCGGCCGGATGTTCGATTCGATACCGGCCGCGGCCGGCACGTCCGGATCGTACCGCTGCATTTCCTCAAGCTGTGCCTGGGTCTTGTCGATCACGGCCTGGCTGTTGTCGTCGCTCAGCACGACCTCGTTCCAGGGGACGGCCACCTGCCGCTCCCCGAGCCCGGCCACCCCGCCCCACTCCAGGACGACATAGTCGATGCGCCCGTCGGGCGCGATCAGCAGGTTCTCGATCGTGCCGACCTTTCGGCCGTCGGCCGCCACCGCGTCCGTGCCGATCAGGCTTTCGACTTCGTTGTTGGTCGCCAGCGGACCTTCCTGGGCCGGCATGTCCTCGTGGGTCGCGGGACTGGTCGCCTGCTGCGCCCAGGCCGGCACGGCGAATGCCAGGAAGCAGGTGGCGGCAAGGGTGACGGGCGTACGCATGAGGGATCTCCGAAGTCTGCAGGGACAGGTTTTTTGCAAACCCAACCCCGGAGCGGACGGATAGGTTCCTGGACGGCCGGCAAGAAGCGCGGCCTGGAGGATTAACCAACTCTCAAAACAGTCCGCCTATCCTACGGCTGCATGTTTCCCCTATCGCACGCCTGGATCCTGAAGATGCCCATCCCCTTACGCTGGCGCTCTATTTCCGTCGTGCTTTCGTTGGCGATACCGGCGGCTCCCCTGCTTGCCCCGGTTCCCGCCTCGGCGCGGGCCGCGGAAACCGTGGCCGTTCTCGACGCCATGGAGACCGGGACGGTCCCGCGCCCCGCGGTCGACGCCTTGCTCGCGAAAGCCGGATCGGGCGACTGGGAAGCGGCCGAAGTCTTGGGCCGGCTGTACGACCGGGGCGTCG
This sequence comes from Skermanella mucosa, assembly GCF_016765655.2. Classification (NCBI taxonomy): domain Bacteria; kingdom Pseudomonadati; phylum Pseudomonadota; class Alphaproteobacteria; order Rhodospirillales; family Azospirillaceae; genus Skermanella; species Skermanella mucosa. The sequence goes on along the minus strand of NZ_CP086106.1, from coordinate 1,708,602 downwards.
GCGTCAGATGGGATCCGCCCACGGCATTGCGCTGGTACACCGCCGCGGCCCTGGGCGGTTCCGCGACGGCCGCGCGCGATGCGCAGAGACTCTGGCGCGGCATGCCGCCGGTCAGCCAGCGCCGGGCCGAAGCCCTGCTGGCCCAGGTCTTCACCGACGCGGAACTGGTTTCGGTCGGTGTCGGTCCGGTCAGGCGCCCGGCCACGCGACGAAGCTGGATGACCCACCTGGAGGCGGCGGGAATCCAATCCCCTCCCCCGCCGGCCAGCCAAGCCGCGCCGGCAGCATTGCCCGTGTCGTTGCCGTCGCCGGCCGTCCCCCCGACATCCCTGGCGGCACCTGCTCCCGCTTCGCCCCCGGCTGTTGCGGCGGGGCCGCAGGTTCCCCGGCCCGCGACCAAGCCCGCGTTCCCCGGCGCGGGAAAGGTGTCGGCCTCCGTGTCGGCGAAACCGCTGATCCCGGCGCTCAAGCCGAAACCCTGATACGGTTTCGGTATGAGACCTCCGCCGTGCCGCTTCAGAAGCCGCTCTCCCGGATCAGCACGCCGACCGCGAACCGCCAGGTCCGGGCGATCAGGCTCTCGCGCTCGCCCTGCAACAGGATTCGACCGCGCACGACCTGGTCCGGCGCGGCGAGCCCGGCATCCGGGCGGATCAGGATGCGATAGACCGGGCTTTCCGGGATCAGGGAATCCTCGTTGCCGCGGATATCGCGCACCGCCACGTCGCCGCCATGGATCGACGCCAGCACAGGCTCCGGCAGGGTTCGGCTGCTGCCGTCGTCGATCGCGACGACGGTGCCCGGCACCGATGGCTGGCCCAGGTCGTCGGGATGGAAGACGCCCGGCGTTCCCACCGCGATCCGGGCCAGGTCCGCTTCGGCGACATAGGCCTCGAGGATGGCCGACGCGGGATCGATCACCGTCGCCAGGGGCGTGTTGGCCGTCAGCCATTCGCCCGGCCGGAGCGGGTCGGCCAGTTCCACCACCCTGCCGTCCATCGGCGCCGTGACCAGCAGCCGCGCCAGTTCGCTCCGGTAGCCCGCCGCCTGTGCCAGCGCGCCTTCCAGCTCCCGCCAGGAAACCTGGTTGCGCTCCAGCAGGTCCCGGCTCATGCCCTGGAACTGGACCTGCCAGCGGGACAGCTCGGCGCGCCGCTCGGCCTGGCCCAGTTCATGCTCCAGGTCGGGCGACCGGAAGGTGAACAGCACCTCTCCCGCAGTGACGATCTGCCCGGGCCGGACCCGCACCTCCTCCAGCCGGGCGGCGCGCGGGATGAACAGCTTCAACTGCTGTTCCGCGCGCAGGATCGCGGAAGCCGGCACGGCGCTGCGCCACGGGACCAGCACCAGCGCCACGATGCAGCCCAGCGCCAGCAGCGTCGCGAGGCTGTGCCGGTTCAAGCGGACGCGATCGCGCCTCATTCCCCACTCCTTGAGCTCGCCCCAGATCGGCCGGGCGATGAACCAGACCAGCTCGACCACCATCAGGAAGATGCCGAGCAGCTTGAAAAACAGGTGATAGACAAGCAGCGCTATGCCGAGGAACAGGAAGAACCGGTAGATCCAGGTGCAGTAGGCATAGACCAGCAGGACCCGCCGCGTGTGACCGGGCCAGCGCTCCGGCACGGGATCGCCCAGCCCGAACAGCATCTCCCGCAGGTGCCACCGGGCCAGCGCGAAGGAGCGGTCCTGAAGGTTGGGGATGTCCAGATAGTCCGACAGCAGGTAGTAGCCGTCGAACCGCATGAAGGGGTTCAGGTTGATCGCCAGGGTCAGCAGCCAGGTGCTCGTCGCCAGAAGGAAGGCGGCGCTCCGCAGCGGGCCGTCCGGCAGGAAGCTCCAGGCCAGCGTCGCCGCGGCCGCCAGCGCCAGCTCCGCCGCCATGCCGGCGGCGCCGATCGCCAGCCGGCGGTGCCGCGACGGCAGCTTCCAGGCTTCGCTGGTGTCGGTGTAGAGCACCGGCCAAAGCACCAGGAAGGCGACCCCCATGGTCGGCACCCGGCAGCCGAACCGGCGCGCGGTGAAGGCATGTCCCAGTTCGTGCAGGATCTTGGCGCCGCTCAGCGCGACCGCGGCCAGGGCGGCGCCCTCCAGGGAGAAGAAGTGCGGGAAGGTGCCGAGGAAAGCGTCCCACTGGCGCAGCACGAGATATCCGCCGGCCAGCGCCGCCGCCAGCACCGCCGCCAGGAACGCCTTCGTGAACATCCACGCGACCAGCGGCAACGCCGCCTTCAGGAAGCGGTCCGGGCGGACCAGCGGGATTCGGACGAACAGGTAGTTCTTCAGGAGCCACTTGGCCGGACCCATGCGGACCGACGCCGCCTGCCGGACCAGCCGTTCGATCGCCTGCTCGCCCCGCGCCTGCAGCAGGTTGCTCGCCATCAGGAAGCGGGCGACCGTCTCGACATGATCGACCGAGACGTCGAGCGTGGTGCGGCGCCGGATGTCGGCGGCGATCGCCTCCATGTCGCCCGAACCCCAGCGCGACAGGATCTCGAACTCAAGCCACCCGATCCGGAAGAACCTGTTGTTGGCCGGGTCGTGCAGCGTCCAGGTGGGCGCACCGTCCCGGGTCCGCGGTCCCGCATGGAGGGTAAGCTCCTCCCGCAGCGGCAGCAGGCGCGCCGGCTGCTGCGCCCCGCCGAGGCCGACGGCGGCGGTCACAGGCCCAGCCGCTGGCGCAGAGCCGCCAAGGGGCGGCGCATGATGTAGTAGAACAGCGTCGTCTCCTCGCCATGGACCTTCGCGATGCCCTTCATGCCGATGCGCGGCCGGGCGGCATCGGCGGCCAGGGCGGCCTTCAGGCGGTAGGCGAGCGCGCCTTCCGGCGTCGGGCTGGCCTGATAGCTGGCGAACTCCAGCGTGCCGGCGATGGGGTGCTGCGGATCGACGTTGAGGAACAGGGCGACCTCCGAACCCTGCTCCAGCGCGATGGCGTCGGCGACCGGCAGATGGATCTCAAGCTCGACCTCGGCCGGGTCGGCGACGACCAGGATGCGCTCCCCGATCGACACCGGCTTGCCGATCCAGTCGTTGACGTCGTCGAAGATCGCGATGCCGGGACGCGGCGCCCTGACCTCGATGCGGTCAAGCAGGCCTTCCAAGTAGGCCACCTCCGCCGCGTTCTGCTCCATGCGTCCCTGGAGAATCGCCAGGTTGGTCTTGCTGCGCGGGTCGAACACCGCCTGCTGCGCCGCTTGCCGGTATTCGGCCTCGCCGACCTCGTGCGCCTTGCGGGCGACGTCCAGCCGGTTCTGGAGGCGGGCGGGGTCGAGCGCCAGCAGCACCTGCCCCTCGGCGACCATCTCGTTCGGCCGCACCTCGAACCGGTCGATCACCCCGTCGATCGGCGCCCGCACGACCACCGGCTCCTTGGGGATGACCTCCGCCGGGGCGAGGGCGGACTGGCGGACCGGCACCCAGGCGAGCCCGGCGGCGAGGATCAGGACGGCCAAGCCCAGCCGGCCCTTCCGCCGGCCCGGCCAGCCGGCGCGGTGGCCCCGATGCCGGTCCAGCAGAGCCGCCCAGGAATGCGCGTAGGCGTCGCCCAGATAGGCCATGAGGTGGCGGTCGTGGTCCGTCCAGGGCTCGTCCCGTACCAGCAGCAGGCAGCCCAGCCGCTGGCCGTCGATGCCGTCCAGGGGAATCCTCAGGGCATGGGGCGGCAACCACTCGCCCCAGTCCTGCGCGAGTTGCGCCGGCACCAGGGAGGCGTCGACCGCCTCGATGGCGCCGCCGGACTCCGGTCTGGAATCCAGGTGCTTCAGCAGCTTGCACAGCCAGACCAGGAAGGGGGCGTTGGCGTCCGGCAGCGCCAGACCGGACACCGCCGTCACCTTGCCGTCGCCGCCACCGGTCCTCCGCCACAGGATCGCCTGGCGATAACGCACCAGGGCATGGGTTTCGTTGACGACGAGGAAGCCGAACTCTTCCGGCGTCGCCGCGTGCCGGATGCGCTTCTCCAACTGCACGAGGCCGGTGACGCTGAGCAGCTGCCGGTTCAGGATATCGTTCATCGGGTCCGTTCGACAAAGTCCGGTGGACCCGAAGCATTAGGCCGTTCTGGTTAAGATTCGCTAAGCCATTGGCGATATTTCCCGAGCCGCGCCTTGCCGGTTCGACGTGCCCCCGGGCTCACTTCTGGAAGACGTAGGTTCCGGGCGCGGGCCCCAGCCCCTCGGTGACGGGGGGCGGTGGTTCCGGATCGGGGGCGCCGTGCTCCACCAGCCATCCGGACCAGGCGGGCCACCAGGACCCTTCCCGGCGGGGCGCCGATTCGACCCAGGCGTCGGGATCGACGTAACGGTCCTCCGGATGCCGGGTGGCGATCTGGTAGCCGCGGCCGCGATGGCCCGGCTCGCTGACGATGCCGGCATTATGGCCCCCGGTGGTCAGCACGAAGGTCACCTTGGTGTCCGTCGGCAGGTTGATCTTGTAGACCGACCGCCAGGGAGCGATGTGGTCGCGCGTGGTGCCGACCGCGAAGATCGGGGCGCGGATATCGCTGAGCGAGACCGGCCGGCCGTCGACCAGGAAACGGCCGCCCATCAGCTGGTTCTCCAGGAACAGGCTGCGCAGGTACTCCGCATGCATGCGGTAGGGCATGCGGGTCTGGTCGGCGTTCCACGCCACCAGGTCGTTCGCCGGCTCCCGGCGGCCCTTGAGATACTGTTCCACCTGGCGCGACCAGATCAGGTCGGTGGACCGCAGGAGCTGGAACGCCCCCGCCATCCGCGTGGTGTCCAGGAAGCCCCGGGCCCACATCATGTGCTCAAGGTAGGCTATCTGGCTGTCGTCGATGAAGACGGTCAGCTCGCCGGCCTCCGTGAAGTCGGTCTGCGCGGCGAGCAGGGTCACCGACGCGAGCCGGTCGTCGCCGTCGCGCGCCATGGCCGAGGCGGCGATCGCGAGCATGGTGCCGCCCAGGCAGTAGCCGCAGGCATGGATGCGCCGTCCCGGCAGGATGGTGCCGATCGCGTCAAGCGCGGCCATGACTCCGTCGGTGCGGTACGCGTCCATCCCGAGATCCCGGTCCTCCTCCGTCGGATTGCGCCAGGACACCATGAAGACGGTATGTCCCTGCCCGACCAGGTACCGGACCAGCGAATTCTCGGGCGACAGGTCGAGGATGTAGTACTTCATGATCCAGGCCGGCACGATCAGCAACGGCTCGGCCCGGACCTGCGGCGTGGCCGGATCGTACCGGATCAGCTCGATCAGGTGGTTGCGGAAGACCACCCGGCCGGGCGTCGCCGCGATATCGCGCCCGACGCGGTAGCGCTCCGTGCCGACCGGCGGTTCGCCGCCGATCTGGTGCTGGATGTCCTCGACCAGGTTGCGGGCTCCCCGGACGAGGTTTTCACCCGATTCGAGCAGTGTGCAGGCCAGCACCTCGGGGTTGGTCGCCAGGAAGTTCGAGGGGGCGCGCCGGTCCAGCCACTGGCGCGCCATGAAGTTCACCTGGTTCTCGTGGCGCCGGCTGACCCCCGAGACGCCCTTCGTGGCGGCGTCCCACCACTCCTCGGTCAGCAGGAAGCCCTGCACCATGGCGTTGAACGGCCAGAAGCTCCACTCCCGGGCGGCAAAACGACGGTCGCCCCCGTGGGGTTCGGCGACGGGCGGCGGGCTGCGACCAGCGGCGGCGCCAGCGACATAGTCGCCCCAGTGGGCGATGCTGCTGACCGCCTTCTGCCCGAGGGCGATCTGCTTGGCCGGGGAGGAGGCCAGATGAAGCCCCCAGTCCATCCAGGCCAGCATCACCGCGGCGGGCGACACGCCTCCCGTGGCCTGGGCCATCATCGCGTTCATCAGGTGATCGACGACTTCCAGGTCGCTCGACGCCCCATCGCCCCGTAAGTCCGCCATGACCGCTCCCCGTGGACGAAACCGGCGCGATGGTCGCCCAGCGCAGGACAACGCGCAACCCGGTTGCGTGGCGGCCGGACCGGCGGCGTCAGGCGTCGTCCCGCCAGGGATTGACCCAGTTCAGGGGCTTCGCGCCGCCGAACACCCGGGCGATCTCCTCGGCGGCGGAACGCTGGAGGTCGGCGACCGATTGCTCGGAATACCAAGCGGTATGGTCGGTCATGACGACCCCCGGCACCTGCATCAGCAGGTTGTCGGCTCCCGGCGGCTCCCGTTCGAAAACGTCCAGCCCGGCCCCGAACAGCCGGCGCTCCAACAGCGCCTCGACCAGGGCCGCCTCGTCGATCAGCCCGCCGCGGGCAGTGTTGAGCAGGATCGCGGTGGGCTTCATCAGGCCGATCATGGCCCGGTTGATCAGGTGGCGCGACCCCGCTTCAAGGCTCGCATGCAGCGAGATCACGTCGGCTTCCAGGCAGAGCCGGCCGAGCGGGACCAGTTCGGTACCCTCCGGCGCCTCCCCCAGGGCCGGATCGTGGACCAGCGTCCGGGCGAACCCCAGGGGAGCGGCCTTGCGATGGAAGGCCGCCCCGATCCTGCCGTAGCCGATCAACCCAAGCGTGCCGCCGGCGAGCCGGTGCATCGGCTCGGCCCGCGCCACGTTCCACCGGCCGGACCGCACGTCCCGATCGCGCGCCGGAATGCGCCGCGCCACCGAAAGCAGCAGGCCGAGCGCATGGTCGCTGACCTCGTCCACCCCGAACTCGGGCACGTTGGCGACCGGAATGCGACGCTCTGCCGCGGCAGCCAGGTCGATCGTATCGAGCGCCACGCCATAGCGGACGACGATCCGGCATCTTTCCATCGACTCGAAGGCGGCACGGTCGAGCGGACATTCGCGCACCAGCACCGCGTCGGCCAGGCGAATCGCGCCGTGCAGGAGCTCCCGATCGCCGCGGCAGGACCGCTCCATGAGGCTGGCGCCGAACGGCCGCAGGACGTCACGTTCCCTGTCGTAGCTGCCGAAACCGCCCTCCAGGACGACGACCAGCGGCGCCACGGGGGGCGCCGAATTACGGGCCTGCGGAGTGTCCACGCGTTCCTCCCTCTACCGGACGGCCTCAGCCGACTTCTTTTCGCCAAGCCCAGTTTGGGGGCAAAGCCGGGGAGCACGCAGCACAAAAATGGCTCAATCGAGCAGGGAGATCAGCAGCGGAACCATGATCGCGGTCGCGATGCCGTTGAGCGCCATGGCGATGCCGGCGAAGGTGCCTGCGATCTCGTTGACCTGGAACGCCCGGGCCGTACCGATCCCGTGGCTCGCCACACCCACGGCGAAGCCGCGCGCCCGCCAGTCGCCGATCCGGAGCAGGTCCATCAGGGGCGTCACGACCATCGCCCCGATGATGCCGGTGATCATCACGACGACCGCGGTCAGCGACGGGATGCCGCCGATCTGCTCGGTGATGCCCATGGCGATCGGCATTGTGACCGACTTGGAAGCAAGCGAGCGCGAGGTTTCCAGGCTGACGCCGAACAGCATCGCGATGCCCACCGCCGACAGGATCGCCGTGACCGACCCCGCAACCAGCGCCGCCAGCATCGGCAGGGCCGCGCGCCGGACCTGGGCGAAGTTCTGGAACAGCGGCACGGCGAGGGCCACCGTGGCCGGCCCCAGCAGGAAATGGACGAACTGGGCCCCGTCGAAGTAGGTCTGGTAGTCCGTTCCGGTCAGCATCAGCAACGCCACCAGCAGGACCACCGCGATCGCGACGGGATTGACCAGCGGACGGCGGCCGGCCCGTTCGAAACACCACTGGCCGATCAGGTATGCGGCGATCGTGACCGTCAGCCAGACCAGCGGACGGGCGGTCAGATAGACCCAGACATCCTGGATCGCCGGTTCGATGACGTCCGTGATCATGCCCGCCCCCGGTCCGATGCCTCCGTGTCGGCCCCGGTCAGGCGCGAGACGCCGCGGAAGACCAGCACCGCGACCACCATGGTCAGCACGGTGCTGCCGAACACCGCGGCGGCGATCCCGAGCCACTCGCCGCGCAGGCGGTCGAGATGCTGGATGATGCCGACCCCGGCCGGAACGAACAGCAGGGACAGGTTGGCCAGCAGGGTCCGCGACACGTCGCGCAGCGTGTCCGGAATCCGCCCCCGGGTGATCAGGACCAGGAACAGCAGAATCGTCCCGAGCACCGGACCGGGCACCGGAAGGCTGAGCAGGCGGGCCAGCAGCTCACCCGCCAGCTGGCAGGCCAGCAGGCCCATCAAGGCGGCAATCATTCGTCCTCACATATCGATTCGGGCGCCGCGTCCAGCAGGTCAGCGGCCGAACAGCCCCCGCAACTGCTGTGCCGGATCGCTCGATCCCTGGCCGGGAGCGGCGTTCTGGCCGCCGGTCAACCCCTCGATCAGGCCCCTGACCGCTTCCTCCGGCTTCTTGCCCTTCAGCCCCTCGATCTGCTCGCGGATCGCCTCGGGATTGCGCAGCGCCTCCTCGGCGAGACCGGCGAGATCGGGCGCGAAGCTCGGGTCGGTCAGGCTGCCGCGGACCAGGACCGGCACCGCGATGCCGGTGACGTCGCGGGTGCCGCCCTGCCCCTCGATCGTGCTGACAAGCCGGGGCTGCAGCCGATAGTCGATCGTCTTGGACGGCAGCGCCACGGTGCCGCGGCCTTCCAGCCGGAGGAGCGGCGCCAGCAGGCGCAGGTCGTCGTTCCGGACCACGCCGTTCTGGATGGTGAAGTTGCCGCCCAGCTCCGCGAAGTCGGTCTGCTGCGGCTCGTTGCCGACCGGCTGCCCCTGGAAGGCGGCCGCCGCGTTCCGCACCATGGCTGCCAGGTTGATGCCCTTGATCGCGCCGTCGGTGAAGGTGACCGAGCCCTGCCCGTTGAGCCCCTCGACCATGGCCCGCTCGCTGGCGCCGGTCGTCCTCAGCGAGGCGACAGCCCGCGCCGTTCCGGCCAGCCGGTTGAAATCGGCGAACCGGGTCAGCACCGGCTCCGCCTGGACGCCGTTGATCCGGAGATCGAGCGCCAGGGCCGGCACCGCGGCGGACGCGTCGGCGTTCACCTGCCCGGATACCGTTCCGTCGAACAGGGCGGTCTCGCCCAGCACGGTCCGGAGCCGGCCGCCATCCAGCGTCATCGCCATGTCGGAAGCGCCGACATCGACCCCCTTCACGGTCAGCCCGGCCAGGGCGACCTTGAGGTCGGCATCCACCGTACGAAGGGCGCTGAAGTCGATCGGACGGGTGCTCCACCCCGCGTCCCCGGCGGGAGAGGGCGCTGGACCCGGTGCCGCAGCCGGTGCCGCCGGAGTTGGCTGCGCGGGCGCCGCGCTCCCGGCGGTCCTTGGCTGGTTCAGATAACGGTCCAGGTTGAGCCGGGCCACGTTCAGCACGCCTTCGATCTTCGGACGCGCTCCGGCGAGCGCGACCGCGACGTTGCCGGTCGCCTCCATGTCACCCGCCTTGTAGGTGCCGCCGGTCAGGGCGATGCGGTCGGCGTTCGCCGCCAGCCCGCCGGCCACCGAAGCCGACTGGACAGGCAGGTCGCCCGGATCGGTTCCGGTCACCCAGGTCGCGAGCTGGCGCAGTTCCGGCGCACGGAGATCCAGCGTCCCGGTGGCTCCCGGTCCCGCCGCGGCCCGCTCCAGCGCGCCGTCGAACCGGATCGACAGCAGATCGCCGTTGACCGCCGCGGTCAGCCCGGAGGCACCGGTCTCGATCAAGGCCCGGGGCTGTTCGATGCGCGTCTCGACCGTCACGGGCCGCTCGCGATAGACCAGGCGGCCCTTGAGGTCGGCCGGCCGGGCGAGATCGGGCGCCATCAGGGTCACGTCCACGTCGGTGACCTCGTGCAGCGCCTGGGTACGGGCATCGAAGTAGCTGACCCTGCCGTCCACCAGCTCGACCTCGCCGAGCCGGATGTCGGGCACTCCGGCGGTCTGCTCCTGCCCGTCGCCCGGCCCGGCCGGCGCCGGCTGGTCCGCCGCCGGGGATTGGTCGAGGACCCAGTTGGGGCGGCCCTGGGCATCGACTTCCAGGGCGATCCTCGGCTCCCGCAGGACCAGCGTGTCGACCTGGACTTCCCCCCGCAGCAGAGGCCACGGCTTGAGTTCAAGTTCGAGCTGGCCGAGGCGGACCATCTCCGGAGTCCGTGCGCCCGGCGGGCCGGCGAACGAGACGTCGTTAAGTTCGATGGCCAGGGTCGGCAACAGGGAGAGCGACATCGGCCCCTGGATCCGGAACTCGCGGCCGGTACGCTGGGCGACTTCGGCCTCTATGCGTCCCTTGTACTGTTCGACCGGAACGAGGAACGGCACGGCCACCACCACCGCCACCAGGACGACGGCAACCAGCGCAAGGCCGATCAGGAACTTTCTCATCCGTTTTGTCCTTCTGTCTGGCCGGCTCTCCGGCCGGTCCTCTCTGGCCGGCTTAACGGCCGGTCCCGCTTGGCCGCTCCCTTTCCGCGACGGCCGGAAGGGATAAACTTCCGGAAATCGGCCTTGGACCGGCGGGTCCCGGTTTACGGAGCCGCCCGGGATCGCTACATCTGGCCGTATAGAGCGCTTTGCCACATGCATAGGTCATGCGCCAGCACCGCGGGACCGCCAAGGGTGAAATTGCAGGCATCCATGATCTAACCTGCTAGTATGATCTTCCAATGACGGCTGCCATCCACGCAAGATGAGCCGCGGCGCAGGGGAGAGGAAAAAGGATACCATGAGCAGCACACTGTTTCCGTCAGCGGCCAACGACTCCCCCCTGCCGTCTCCGATCATCGACCCGTTCGGCCGTTCCGTCAGCTATCTTCGTGTCTCGGTCACGGATCGCTGCGATTTCCGGTGCGTCTACTGCATGGCGGAGGACATGACCTTCCTGCCGAAGGCGGAGGTCCTTACCCTGGAGGAGCTGGACAGGATCTGCAGCGCCTTCGTGGGGCTGGGCGTCTCCAAGCTCCGCCTGACCGGCGGCGAGCCGCTGGTGCGCAAGGGCATCATGAACCTGATCCGGTCGCTCGGCCGGCATCTCGGCACCGGCGCGCTGAAGGAGCTGACGCTGACTACCAACGGCAGCCAGCTGGAGCGCTACGCGACCGAGCTGTACGAGGCCGGCGTCCGCCGGATCAATGTCAGCATCGACACCCTCGATCCCCACAAGTTCGAGGCGATCACCCGCTGGGGCAAGCTCGACAAGGTGCTGGCCGGCCTCAAGGCCGCCCGCGAGGCGGGGCTTGCCGTCAAGATCAACTGCGTCGCCCTGAAGGGTGTCAACGACGACGAGTTCCACCGGCTGGTGGCTTGGTGCGGCGACGAAGGCTTCGACCTGACCTTCATCGAGGTGATGCCGATGGGCGACATCGGCGGCGAGGCCCGGCTGGACCAGTACCTGCCGCTCTCGATGGTCCGCTCCAGGATCGCCGAGCGCTGGACCCTGAACGAGATCGACTACACCACCGGCGGCCCCGCCCGCTACGTGGAGGTGCGAGAGACCGGGCGCCGCATCGGCTTCATCACGCCGCTGACCCATAATTTCTGCGAAAGCTGCAACCGGGTCCGCCTGACCTGCACCGGCACCCTTTACATGTGCCTGGGCCAGGAGGATGCCGCCGACCTGCGCGCGCCCGTCCGCATGAGTGACGACGACGCGCTGCTGGTGGAGCGCATCCGCGAGGCGATCTCGCGGAAGCCGAAGGGACACGACTTCGTCATCGACCGCCGCAGCAAGGCGGCGCCCGTGCCGCGACACATGAGCGTGACGGGCGGTTGACCCCGGCACCGGGCCTCTGGCCTGTCCATCCTGAGACGACGGAAGAGCACCCCAGAGACATGCCCGAGGGACATCCGACGATCGCGTTCGTCGCCGCCGACACGAACGAGGCGCGCAACGCACAGGTGCGGCTGGCGCATCGCTACGGGAACACGCCGCTCGACCATGCGGACACGGTCGTGGCGCTCGGCGGCGACGGCTTCCTGCTGGAGACGCTGCACCGGACGCTGAAGCGGCCGATTCCGGTCTACGGCATGAACCGCGGCTCGGTCGGGTTCCTGCTGAACGAGTTCAGCGAGGAGAACCTGGTGGACCGGGTCGGCCGCGCGCAGAAGGTGACGCTCCATCCCTTGCGCATGGTCGCGATCCGGGAGAATGGCGAACGGACCGAGGGCCTCGCCATCAACGAGGTGGCCTTGCTGCGCGAAACGCGGCAGGCGGCGAAGCTCCGGATCACCGTGGACGGCGTCGTCCGCCTGCCGGAACTGATCTGCGACGGCTGCCTCGTCGCCACGCCGGCCGGAAGCACCGCGTACAACCTGTCCGCCCACGGCCCGATCCTGCCCCTGGGATCGAGCATCCTGGCCCTGACGCCGATCAGCGCCTTCCGCCCGCGCCGCTGGCGCGGCGCGCTGCTGCCCCAGTCGGCGCGCATCGTGTTCGACGTGCTGGAATGCTCCAAGCGCCCGGTCAGCGCGGTCGGCGACTTCACCGAGGTGCGCGAGGTCGTCCGCGTCGAGGTCCACGAGGACCGCGACGTCTCCCTGACCCTGCTGTTCGACCCGGAACACAATCTGGAAGAGCGCATCCTGAAGGAGCAGTTCGCTCCCTGACCCTTCGGCCGGCCGGAAGCATCAGCGCTTCCGGCGCCTCTTGTCCTCGTACCGGCAGGTCAGCAGATCGTCGAAGCGGCCGATGAAGGTCAATCCGTCCTCCATCTCGTACTGCCAGCGCACCTCGCGCCCGTTGTCCCTCAGGACCCGGAACAGCGGCCCGAAGCTGGTGATCTCCTGGTTGCGGCTATCAACGCAGACCACCTCGAAGGGTCCCTCGCGGGCGAGTTCAACCGTGGGAAGCGGCGCCTCGTCTTCGGACGAGAACTGCGCCGCGGCCGCCGACGGCGCAAGTGCCGTCAGCAAGGACAGGACGGCCGCAAGGCCGGGCCGGCGAGGCAGGATCATGGGTGCGGAGTCATGGTCTGGTATCCGGAGCCGTCTCGAAACGATCCCCGTCTAACCCGCCCGCCAGTCGCCGCGCAACGGTGCATTGGTCGAGAAAAACGCCCTACTCGGCGGCATCCAGCTTGACCGCGTCGCCGGCATAGGCTGCGAGATGCCGGATCAGCATGGTCAGATGGGATTGCAGGCGGCCGAAGCCCTCGTTCTTCTCCAGCGTCTCCTCGTTCATGTAGAGGCCGCGGTGGATTTCGAACTGCAGGCTGTGCAGGCCGCGCTTCGGATCGGAATAGCGCCGGACCAGTTCGACCCCCTTGTAGGGATCGTTGATCCTGACCCTGTAACCCAGGCTGGTCAGGAACGCGGCGACGTAGCGGGTGAAATCCGGTTCGCAGGTGGTGCCGTCCCGGTCCCCCAGGACGAAATCGGCCCGCTTTGCCGGATCGCGGCCGAAGGTCGGCATCGAGTGGCAGTTCAGGTGATAGACCGTGCCGAAACGGGCATAGGCCCGGTCGATCGCGCCGGCGACCTGCTCATGGTAAGGGCGGTAGTAGCGGTCGATCCGTTCCGCGACGTGGGGGACCGGGAGTCGGCCGTCATACATGGGAATGCCGGGCTTGCACAGGCGCCGGATCAGCCCCATGCCGGCGTTGCTCTTGTCGCTGGGGTGGAGCGGTTCCGGCCAACGCCCGTCGAGCAGTTCCGGCTCGATGTCGTCGATGGCCCGGTTGACGTCGATGTAGCTGCGCGGGAAGAGCGCGGCGATCAGGGTGGCCCCTGCCTCCGGCGCGGCCGAGACCAGCTCGTCCACATAGGTGTCCTCCGCCTGCCGGAGGGCCGGCAGCGGACAGACGAAATTGAAATCCCGGGGATAGACGGAGCCGCTGTGGGGCGAGTCGAGAACGAGCGGGACCACCTTCCCGACCGGATCGTCACGCACCAGCACATCTTCGATCACAAAGCTCATCAGGCCTCCGCCCGGCACGAAGCCGCTCCGGATTGGAGTTTCGAAATTGTTACACCGACGATATACCCCGTGCCGTGCGTACCGTCGATGGAAACATTCGAGGTTTAGGTCCATACCGGAGGCTGGAGCGTTTCCGCCGCATGCCTGTTTCGTACGGGCTTGCTCCTGTACAGGTTTGTCCATAGTCCCGGCGCATCCTATAGTGGACCGGCCGGCCGAAATGGGACAGCAGCGTTACGCCGCACTCCGCCGCCCATGGCCCCGAGGGAACCAGTACGTTGACCCAGACCGCCTACCGGATCGAATTGACGCCGCCGGACATCACGCCTTATCGGGCCGGCAATACCGGCATCGATTTCGTGACGACGCTGGACAGCGGCAGGAGCGGTCCGCACGTACTGTTGAACGCGCTGACCCACGGCAACGAACTCTGCGGCCCGGTCGCGCTGGACTTCCTGTTCCGCCAGGGCGTACGCCCGATCCGGGGAGCCCTGACCCTCTGCTTCGCCAACACGACGGCATACCAGTGCTTCGATCCGAAGCGGCCGGGCAATTCGCGTTTCGTCGACGAGGATTTCAACCGGGTATGGTCGGAGGACGTCCTGGAGGGGCCGCGCCGTTCCGTCGAACTGGAGCGTGCCCGGACCTTGCGTCCCCTCTACGACACGGTCGATCTGTTGCTGGACCTGCATTCCATGCAGAACGCGACCGCGCCCCTGGTGCTGTGCGGCGCCACGGACCGCGGGCGCGACTTGGCCGAGGCGGTCGGCGTCCCGGAGTGGGTGGTGAGGGATTCAGGGCATGCCGCCGGACGGCGTCTCCTCGACTACGCGCCCTTCGTCGATCCCGCCGGCCGGAAGACCGCGCTGCTGGCCGAATGCGGGCAGCACTGGGCGGCGTCGTCGGCCAAGGTGGCGATCGAGGTGACTCTCCGTTTCCTGCTCGCGACCGGGACCGTCACGCCGGAGTTCGCGGCCCCCCATCTTCCGCCGACACCGCCGCCGCCCCAGAAGGTGATCGAGATCACCGAAGCGGTCACCATGGCCGGGAGCGACTTCCTGTACGAGGCGGACTATGTCGGGATGGAGGTCATCGAACGCGCCGGAACCCTGATCGCGCATGACGACGACAGGGAGATCCGCACGCCCTACGACGACTGCGTCCTGATCATGCCGTCCCGGCGGCTGCGCCGGGGACAGACGGCGGTCCGGCTCGGCCGCATCGTCTCCTGACCGGCCGATGACGCATTCTCCTGCCGACCGGTGGCGGAACTCGATCCGCGGCCTCAAGCCCGGCCAACTCGCGCTGACCCTCGCGCTGGGGACGGCGGGCGGCGCTTTGTTCGCCTTCTTCCACCTGCCGCTCGCCTGGATGATCGGCTCCATGGTGTTCTGCACGGCGGCCGCCATGAGCGGCCTGCCGGTCCATGTGCCCGGCGGCCTGCGCTCCGCCATGATCATGATCCTGGGCATCATGCTGGGCAGCGCCTTCAACCCCGACATCCTGGGCCGTCTGGGCGACTGGGCGCTCAGTTTGACCGGCCTTGCGCTCTACATCCTGACCGGCGGGGCGCTGGGCATCCTGTTCCTGCGGCGGGTCGCCCGCTACGACCCGATCACCTCGTTCTTCACCGCGACGCCGGGCGGGTTGAACGAGATGGTGATCGTCGGCGGGGCGATGGGCGGGGACGACCGCACCATCTCGGTCGCCCACAGCGCGCGGGTCATGCTGGTCGTCATGGTCGTCCCGGTGTGGTTCCAGTTCTTCGAGGGATACAGCCCCGCCGCCCGGGGACCGCTCGGGCCGGGGCTGACGGAGGTCCCGCCGGTCGATCTCGCGCTGCTGGCGTCCTGCGCCGTCGGCGCGCTCCTGGGCAAATGGCTGCGCCTGCCGGCCTACATGCTGGTCGGCCCGATGCTGCTGAGCGCCGCCATCCATCTGGCCGGCCTGACCACAGGCAAACCGCCGGGCGTCCTGGTCGCCGCGGCGCAGATCGTCGTCGGCGCCGCGCTGGGCAGCCGGTTCTCCGGCGTCAGGCTCAGCCGGATCGCCCATACGCTGGCGATCGCCTCCGGCCTGACGCTGATGCTGCTGGCCGTCACGATGGTGTTCTCCGTAGTGTTGCACTGGCTGACGGGAATACCGCTGCCGGCGCTGGTGCTGGCCTTCGCGCCGGGCGGATTGGCCGAAATGAGCCTGGTGGCCCTGGCGCTCGGCGTCGATGCCGCCTTCGTCTCGACCCACCATATCGTGCGCATCGTCCTGATCGTGTCGCTGGTGCCGCTGGTCTTCCGCATTTACCGCCATATGGTGGACCGCGGGCTTCCGAAGGGAACCGGGGAGCCTCCCCCGCCCCCCTCGGGCGGGTAGCGCGAACCAACTGGGGGCCCCAAGCGTTGTTCGCTGCATGACCAGCAACATCGCCGCCCCCCATCTGGAAGGCCGCCCCCGGGCCACCGGACCGACGCCGAACCATTCCCAGGGCTCGGGAAGCCGGAGCACCGCCGAACGGGTGGCGCTGATCGGCCTGTTCAGCCTCGCGGTCCTCTATACGCTGTACCTGGCGCGCGACCTCCTGCTGCCGATCTTCCTGGCGCTGCTGCTCAGCCTGCTGCTGCGCCCGCTGGTCAAGGCGCTACGCCGCCTGCGCATCCCCGAGATGGTGAGCGCCATCGTCCTGGTGGCCCTGCTGCTCGCCGGGCTGATCGGCGCCGCCTTCAGCCTGACGGAGCCCGCGACGTCCTGGATCGAGCGGGCGCCGGTCGTCATGCGCGAGATGGAGTTCAAGCTGGGCGACCTGCGCGACTCGATCGAAAGCGCCCGCCGGGCCTCCCACCAGATCGAGCAGATGGCAGCCGCGGCCGACGACGAGGCGCAGGCCGTGATCGTCCGGGGGCCGACCCTGGCCGAGCAGGTGCTGACCCAGACCCAGGTGGTGCTGGCCCAGGCCTTCATCGTGCTGGTGCTGCTGTTCTTTTTCCTGGCGGGCGGGCGCAGCATGCTCGAACAGGTCATGGGCTCCATGACCAACCTGGAGAACCGCATCCAGTACGCGACCATCGCGGGGACGGTCCAGAAGAACATCGCGGCCTATCTGGCGACCGTCACGCTGATCAATGCCGCGCTGGGGATGGCGACAGCCGGCATCATGACGGCGCTGGGAATGCCCAATCCCGGCCTGTGGGGCGTCATGGCGGCACTGCTCAACTTCATCCCGTACCTGGGGGCTGCGGTCAGCCTCGTCATCATCGGCGTCGTCTCCGCCCTGACCTTCGACGGCCCGCTCCAGATCCTCGCCCCGCCGCTGGCTTTCCTGGTCCTGACCACGATCGAGGGCAATTTCGTGACGCCGATGATCGTCGGCCGCAAGCTGACGCTGAACCCGATCGCGGTCTTCCTGACGATCCTGTTCTGGGGATGGCTGTGGGGAATCCCGGGCGCGCTGATGGCGGTGCCCATCCTGGCCGTCTTCAAGATCCTGTGCGACGCCCACAAGCCTCTCCACCCGCTGGGCGCGCTGCTCGGCGGCAAGCCGGGCACATAGCCGCACCGGCCGGTGCCGACAGGCTCACACCCCGGGCCTGGTCTGTGGCATTTTGCCGATCAGAGGGACAAGGGGGAGAGCGGCAGTGGAATTGGTTCTGAACGGCTTTTCGCTGTTCGTGATCGCGGTCGTCGCGTTCGCGGTCATCACCGTGGTGCTGGGCGTCAAGACGGTGCCCCAGGGGCAGGAGTTCACCGTCGAGCGGTTCGGCCGCTATACCAGGACCCTGTCGCCGGGCCTGAACCTGATCGTCCCCGTGATCGACCGGGTCGGCGCCAGGCAGAGCATGATGGAAACCGTGATGGACGTGCCGTCGCAGGAGGTCATCACCCGCGACAACGCCATGGTGAAGGTCGACGGCGTGGTGTTCTTCCAGGTGCTGGACGCCGCGAAGGCGTCTTACGAGGTCAACAACCTTCCGACCGCCGTGCTCAACCTGACCATGACCAACATCCGCACCGTCATGGGCTCGATGGACCTGGACGAGCTGCTGTCCCAGCGGGACAAGATCAACACCCAACTTCTCCACGTGGTGGACGAGGCGACCACCCCCTGGGGCCTGAAGATCACCCGGATCGAGATCCGCGACATCCAGCCGCCGCGCGACCTGGTCGACAGCATGGCCCGCCAGATGAAGGCGGAACGCGACCGCCGCGCCTCCATCCTGGAAGCCGAAGGGCAGCGCGCCGCGGCGATCCTGCGGGCCGAGGGCGAGAAGCAGGCGGCGATCCTCCAGGCGGAGGGCCGGCGCGAGGCCGCCTTCCGCGATGCCGAGGCGCGCGAACGCGAGGCCGAGGCGGAGGCGACCGCCACGCGGGCGGTCTCGGACGCGATCGGCGGCGGCAATGTCCAGGCGCTGAACTATTTCGTCGCCCAGAGCTATGTCGAGGCGCTGACCCGGATCGCCGCCGCGCCGAACCAGAAGATCCTGTTCATGCCGCTGGAAGCCTCCAGCCTGATCGGCACGATCGGCGGCATCGCCGAGCTGGCTAAAGGGGGCTTCAGGGCGGATCCGCCGCCTCCGCCGCCGGCCCCGACAGCGCCGCCGCCTCCCGCCGGGCCCTGGTCCACCTGAGCGGCCGGAGGCGGCATGGAAATCGAATCCTGGTATTGGCTGGTGACCGCCCTCGTCCTGGCGGCGGTCGAGGCTTTCGTGCCCGGCACCTTCTTCATCTGGCTCGCAGTCGCGGCGGCAGTGGTCGGGCTGACACTCATGGCGGTGCCGGACCTGCCGTGGCAGGTTCAATTCCTGGCCTTCGCCATCCTGTCGATCGGGTCGGCGGTCGGGTTCCGGCAGTACCAGCGCCGCCATCCCGTGACCAGCGCCGATCCGACCCTGAACCGGCGCGGCGCGTCCCTGGTCGGCCGGCTCGTCGTGCTTGAAAGGCCGATCGTGAACGGCAGGGGCCACGCCTTCGTCGGCGACACCCTATGGACCGTCACCGGCGAGGACCAGCCGGCCGGCAGCACCGTCAGGGTGGTCGGCACCGACGGCATCATGCTGAAGGTCGAGTCTCCCGACCGGTCCGGCTGATTAGCCGGTGCCATTGCCCCCGGCGAAGGGTTAAGGTTGGGGAACAAACCAAAACGATCCCGGACCCTGAGGAACCGCCTTGGCCCAGCCAGCCCTGTCCACGACCGCCCCGGCATCCGAACCGCTGCCCCGCCAGGGTTTCTTCCTGCTGGCGTCGCTCGCCCTGTTCTGGGGAACGAACTGGCCGGCGATGAAGCTCGCCGTCCTGGACATGGATCCCTGGACCTTCCGGGCGATCTGCTTCATCGCGGGGGCCGGCGGACTGATGCTGTTTGCTCGTGCCCGGGGGCTCAGCCTGCGCATCCCGCGCAGCGATCTCGGCCCGCTGATCCTGACGGCCTTCATCAACGTCACCTGCTGGCAGGTCTTCTCCGCGTTCGGATTGACGCTGATGGCGGCCGGGCGCGCCTCGATCATCGCCTTCACCATGCCGCTTTGGGCCTCGATCCTGAGCGTCATCTTCCTGCGCGAGCGGATGACGGTGCTTCGGGTCGTCGGCCTTGGGCTGGGGCTGGCGGCGTTGGCGATCCTGCTGATCCCGGAATTCGGGCGGATCGGCGGAACGCCCTGGGGAGCCGCCATGATGCTGGCCGCCGCGGTCTCCTGGGCGGCGGGCACGGTGATGCTCAAGGCGATCCCCTGGCGCATGGAAACGGTCCAGCTCGCCGCGTGGCAGCTCGCGATCGGCGGCCTGCCGGTGATCGCGGCCGCCTTCCTGGTCGGCCGCCCCTCGTCGGTGCTGGACCTGACGACGCCGGGCGCCCTCGGAGTGATCTATGCGGCGCTGATCCCGATGATCTATTGCCACTGGGCCTGGTTCCGAATCGTGTCGCTCTTCCCGGCCAACATCGCGGCGATCGGAACCCTGGCGATCCCGGTCGTAGGGGTGTTCTCCAGTGCCCTGATCCTGGGCGAGCCCCTTGCCGGGGCCGACCTGCTGGCGCTGGCCCTTGTCGTCACCGGCCTGTTCATCGTCCTGGTACTGCCGAGCCTGCTGCCAAGCCGCCCTCGGAAAGCCTAGAGATCGACGCCGCCGTCTGGATCGGCGGGATCGCCGGGAATGCGGGGCGCCTCGGGAATCCTTCCCGGATCGATCCGGCGAATGATGATGTCCCCGTTCTCGGTGATCTCCGGCAGGTCGTAGCGCGGCAGCTCCTCGACCAGCTGCTGAAGCCCGAGCATCAGCTTGTTCAGCCCCTCCATGGCGAGGTCCGTCCCGCTCGGCTCCCGCTGCGGCGGAACGGCGGGTTCGGCCGCGACGGGAGTCACGGCCAGCATCGCGCTGACGCACAACATCGATATCGGCAGGCGCATGATAGTCCCTCCTCGCCGCCCACATGGGCGGTCTTCGAACCGGGGACACAGGATAGCGCGCCGCCCGCACGGCGTCAGGGGCCAATCGGGAGTGCCGGTCCGGACAGCCGGCCTAGCTGGTCAGGTCCTCCAGGGTCTGGCGGACCACATGGACGATCGCGGCGCCATGGACGGTGGTGTCGATGCCGAGCGCGCTGCCGACGACGCTCAGCTCGATTTCGGTCGTCGGCGCGTAACGGGCGATCTCCTGGACCGCAGACGAGGACATGATCGCTTCCCGGTCGAGGTCGAGCGAGGTCGCGGTCTGAGCACGCCAGCCATTGAGCGCCGCGACGATGGCGCTCTGAATCTGCGCCGTCTCCTCACGCTTGCGCAGTTCCTCGTACATCACCAGGATGTGCCACGCCCCGTCGGCGAAGGCCGTTTCGATCCTGCTGACTTCGACGGTGCGCAGGAATTCCGCCAGGGCCAGTTCGTCCTCCTGAATGGCGGCGTCACGGATCTTGAAGGTGCGTATCTCGCTGCTCATCGTATCTCCACGCGGCGGTTTACCCCATTCAGGATTAACCTGTATGGGGATAAATTGCCACTAAAGATACGATTTCGACAGGACGAATCCGTTCAGAACGGCGCGTCGCCCGGAGCGGCTTCGGCGAACCCCTTCAGGATCGAGCACCCGCAGTTGGGACACTGGATCGCCTCGATCATCCGGCGGGCCTGCGCATCGTCGAGGCTCACGCCGAGCTGCCGCTCGACCTCCGTCACCATGGCGCGGTGGAGTCGGTTGGCGGCACCGCAGCTGTCCTCGATCACGCCGGCGTAATCCTCGGCCGGCAGCAGTTGGAACGCGCCGGCCGGGCCGGCGATCGCCAAGCCCGCCGCGAAGGTGGACAAGGCTCCGGAAAGCCGCAGGACGTCGCGCCTCGTGATGCCGGTGCTCATCGCCAATCCCCTTTGCTCAGCCGCTGCGGTCGAGCATTACGCCCCGCGGTCCCTAAGGTCAATCCGGGACGCATGCCCATCTTTTTCACACAACAGATATGCATTTAATTCCCTATTCACATCGCTATCATCCCACCCACATGGGTAGAAACCATTCAGAAAGCGTGAATTGCGATGGCGGACATTTCTCTCGGCAGGCCGAGCGGCATACCGGCGCGGGAACGGACCATGGACCCGCGCGTGGTGGCTGTCGCCGCCCTGCTGCTCCTCGGAGGCGCGGTCTGGCTGACCGATGCCGTGTCGTCCCGGCAGGCGGCCCTGTACCTTGTCGGCGGAGCCCTGGGGCTGACCCTTTACCACGCCCTGTTCGGCTTCACCTCCTCGTTCCGGGTCTTCATCTCGGACCGTCGCGGCGCCGGCATCCGGGCACAGATGGTCATGCTGGCACTTGCCTGCGCCTTGTTCTTCCCGGCCCTGGCGGCCGGTGAGCTTTTCGGGCAGCCGGTCACCGGGCTGGTGGCACCCGTCGGCGTCTCGGTGCTGTTCGGCGCCTTCCTGTTCGGCGTCGGAATGCAGCTCGGCGGCGGATGCGCCTCGGGAACGCTCTACACGGCGGGCGGCGGCAACACGCGCATGGTCGTCACCCTGATCTTCTTCATCGTCGGGTCGGTCGTCGGCGCCGCCCATCTGCACTGGTGGTCGGCGCTTCCCTCGATCGGCCCGGTCTCGCTGGTCGCCAGCCTGGGCGCCCTGCCGGCGCTGGCCCTGAACCTCGCCGTCTTCGCGGCGATCGCCGGAACGACCGTGATCCTCGAACGGAAGCGCCACGGCGCCTTGCTCCCGGGCAACCGGACCGCCCATCACGGCTGGCAGCGCTTCGTCCAGGGATCCTGGCCGCTGGTCTGGGGCGCCGTGGCGCTGGCGGTGCTGAACTTCGCGACGCTCGCCCTGGCCGGCCGCCCCTGGGGAATCACCTCCGCCTTCGTGCTGTGGGGAGCGAAGCCGCTGGATGCGCTCGGCTTCGACGTGGCCTTCTGGCCCTATTTCTCCGCGCCGGAACGCGCCGCGTCGCTGGAGAACAGCATTTTCCAAGACGTCACCTCGGTGATGAATTTCGGCATCATCCTGGGGGCGCTGCTGGCCGCCGGCCTTGCCGGGCGGTTCGCCCCGGTCTGGCGGGTTCCCCTCCGGTCCCTCGCCGGCGCAATCGTCGGCGGGTTGATGCTGGGATACGGTGCGCGCCTCGCCTATGGCTGCAACATCGGCGCCTATTTCAGCGGCATCGCGTCGGGCAGCCTGCACGGCTGGGTCTGGCTGGTCGCCGCCCTGGCCGGAAACGTGGTCGGGACGAGATTGCGTCCGCTGTTCGGGCTCGAGGTCGAGAAGACTCCCCGCGAAACCGCCTGCTGAAACGGAAACGGGCCGGCACTCCCCCGCAGGGAAGCGCCGGCCCGATCCAAAGCCGCCGGCCTCCGGGTCAGCGCGCCCGGGTGGCCGTATCCTCGCGGAGGCGCCGGGCCAGATCCGGCGTCACCTGCCCGTCCACCGGCAGGTTCGCTTCCTGCTGGTACCGGCGGATAGCGGCGCGGGTCCGTTCACCGATCCTGCCATCCACGGCCCCGACATAGAAGCCCCGCATGGTCAGGCCCTCCTGGACCTCGACCTCGGGGGTCGGGGTATCGGGACGGCTCCGCGAATAGACCTTCGGCAGGTGGAAGCTGACATGGTCAAGCAGTTCCTGGCTGGCGCAGCCGGTCACCGGCAGCCCGGCCGCCCGCTCGTACTGCCGGATCGCCTCCGCGGTGCGCGGCCCGAACCGGCCGTCGATCCCCCCGGGATCGAACCCGTTGACCGCCAACTCCCGCTGGATGCCCTCGACCATGCCGGTCGGGGCGGGCTGGCAGGCCGCCCAAGCCGGGCCGCCTGCCAAGAGCGTCAGCATCGCAGCACCGACGCACCATCCCGCACCCTTCATCCACACACCTCTTCCGATAGCCCTGTCCTCAGTCCGCCGCCTCGCTGTCGCCCTGCCCCTTGATGCGCTGGGCCAGGGCCGCGGCGAGGAACTCGTCGATGTCCCCGTCCAGGACGGCGCCGCTCTGGCTGGTTTCCACCCCGGTCCGCAGGTCCTTGACCATCTGGTAGGGCTGCAACACGTAGGAGCGGATCTGGTGCCCCCAGCCGATGTCCGACTTGGTGGCTTCCAGGGCCGCGGCCGCGTCCTCCCGCTTCTTCAGTTCCGCCTCGTAGAGGCGCGCCCGAAGCATGTCGAAGGCCTTGGCGCGGTTCTTGTGCTGGGACCGCTCCTGCTGGCATTGCACGACGATGTTGGTCGGGATGTGCGTGATGCGGACCGCCGAGTCGGTCTTGTTGATGTGCTGGCCGCCGGCACCCGACGCCCGGTAGGTGTCGATGCGCAGGTCCTTGTCCAGGATCTCGACGTCGATCTTGTCGTCGATCACCGGACTGACGGCGACGCTGGCGAAGCTGGTATGCCGGCGCGCCTGGCTGTCATAAGGGCTGATCCGGACCAGGCGATGGACGCCGGCCTCAGTCTTCAGCCAGCCATAGGCGTTGTGGCCCTTGATCTGCACCGTCGCCGACTTGATCCCCGCCTCTTCGCCGGCGCTCTCTTCCAGCCATTCGGTCTTGTAGCCGTGCTGCTCCGCCCAGCGCAGATACATGCGCAGGAGCATCTCGGCCCAATCCTGGGCTTCGGTTCCGCCGGCGCCGGCATTGACTTCCATGAAGCAGTCGTTCGCATCGGCCTCGCCGGACAGCAGGCTCTCCAGCTCCAGCTTGGCGGCCTTGTCCTTGAGCGCCAGCAGGGTGTTCTCCGCGTCGGTGACGACGGTCTGGTCCTCTTCCGCCTCGCCCATCTCGATCAGCTCGATGCTGTCGTTCAGCTCGCGCTCCAATGCACGATAGCCGTTGACCGCGGTGTCGAGCTGGGTCCGCTCGCGCATCACCTTCTGCGCGCGGTCGGCATCGTTCCAGAGATTCGGGTCCTCGGAGATGGCGTTCAGTTCGTCCAGGCGCCTGACTGCATTTTCCCAGTCAAAGATGCCTCCTCAGCAGCGCCAGCGATTCCCTGATCGCCTCGGCAGCCGCTTCGATCTCGGCTCGCATGGCGGGCCTCCTCGTCGCTATTGTTCATGATCGCTGTTCAGTGACGCTTACTTAGACCCTTGAAGCTTCCGCGCCAAGGGTCAATAGAGCCCGCCCGTCCCGGTCGAGGACGGCGCCTGCTCCTGTCCCTGGGTCCGGCCCGGCGGCGGGACGCTGCCCGGCGGCAGGAACGCGCCGCCGCCGGAACCGGAGCCGGACGCGATCTCGCTGCCGTCCAGCACGACATAATCGCCCGGACGGGGTTCGGTCCCCGGCTTGAAGGCCTCCCAGATCGCGTTGCGCTGCCCGGGCTCGGCGAGCTGGCCGGTGGCTGCGTCGACGCGGACCAGCCGGATGCCCGGCGGCATGCGGAACGGCGTCGCCGGTTCGCCTTTCAAGGCGTCGGCCATGAAGTCCTTGAACACCGGGGCCGACACCGAGCCGCCGGTCTCCTTCCCGCCGAGCGGATGGGGCTGGTCGAAGCCGATATAGAGTCCGACGGCCAGGTCGGGCGAGAAGCCGACGAACCAGGCGTCCAGCGCGTCGTTGGTGGTGCCGGTCTTGCCGGCCAGCGGCTTGCCGATCGACGAGATCATCCTGGCGGTGCCGCGCTGGACGACGCCTTCGAGGATCGAGACCATCTGGTAGGCCGTGCGCGGGTCGATCACGCTCTCCCGCGCGTCGGGCACGTCGGGCACCGCCAGGTCGGGCGACCACTGGATGCCGCCGCAGTTCGGGCAGGGCCGCATGTCGTGCTTGAACACCACCTTGCCGGTATGGTCCTGGATACGGTCGATGAAGGCCGGGATCACCTTCTTGCCGCCGTTCACGATCATGGAATAGGCGGTGGTCATCTTCAGCACGGTCGTCTCGCCGGCGCCCAGCGACATCGACAGGACGGGCGGAAGCTTGTCGACCACGCCGAACCGCTCGGCGTAGTCTGCGACCTTGTCCATCCCGACGCTGTTGGCGAGGCGTACGGTCATGACGTTCCGGGACTTCTCCATGCCGACCCGCAGCGTGGTCGGCCCGAGGAAGTCTTCGGAATAGTTCTGCGGCCGCCACAGCGCCTGCCCCGGACCCGGCTGGATCGCGAAGGGCGCGTCCATCACCAGGCTCGACGGCGTGAAGCCGTTGTCCAGCGCCGCCATGTAGACGAAGGGCTTGAACGAGGAGCCCGGCTGGCGCAGCGCCTGGGTCGCACGGTTGAACACGCTGATCCGGGAGCTGAAGCCGCCGCTCATCGCGAGCACGCGGCCGGTATGCGGATCCATCGCGACCAGCCCGCCCTGTACCGCCGGGATCTGCCGGAGCCCGTACGTGCCGGCGGGCAGGTCCTTGCCCTTCGCATCCTTGGCGACCGGCTCGACCAGGACGATGTCGCCCTGGGCCAGCGCGTCGCCGGCCTGCCTGACTTCGGGGCCGGTCCGTTCGCCTTCGACCCAGCGGCGCGCCCATTTAAGTTCGGACAGCGGAATCCGGCCCCGTCCGCCGTCCGCCAGGCCGATCTGCGCCTCGTCGGCCTCGACCTCCAGCACGGCGGCCATCTGCCAGATCTCGCCGCCGGCCGGGACCGGCATCTCGGCCAGCTGCTTGGCCCAGTTCTGGAAGCTCTCCAGCTTGCCGATCGCGCCGCGCCAGCCGTGCCGGCGGTCATAAGCGATCAGTCCGTCGCGCAGGCTGCGCGTCGCGATGTCCTGGAGCTTGGGGTCGACCGTGGTCCGCACGGAATAGCCGCCCTCGTAGAGCTGCTGCTCCCCGAAGCGGGCCAGCAGCTGGCGCCGGACCTCTTCCGCGAAATAGTCGGCGGTGACGTATTCGGTCTCCTCGCGCCGGCGGACCTCCAGCGGCTCGGCCTTGGCCTGGGCCGCCTCCTCCGCAGTGATGGCGCCGTCCTCCTGCATCCGCCCGATCACCCAGTTTCGGCGCGCCACGGCGGCGTCGTGCTGGCGGACCGGATGGTAGTTGTTCGGCGCCTTGGGCAGGGCGGCGAGGTAGGCGGCCTCGGCGATCGTCAGCTCGTCCAGCGGCTTGTTGAAATAGTTCAGCGCGGCCGCGGCCACGCCGTAGGAGCGGTTGCCGAGGAAGATCTCGTTCAGGTACAGCTCGAGGATGCGGTCCTTGGTGAAGGCCTGTTCCATGCGGAAGGCCAGGATCGCTTCCTTGATCTTGCGCTCGAACGACACCTCGTTGGTCAGCAGGAAGTTCTTGGCGACCTGCTGGGTGATGCCGGAGGCTCCGATCATCCGGCGGCCGCTCGCGACATTCTCCACGTTGACGACGATGGCGCGCAGGATCGCGCCGAAATCCACGCCCCGGTGGCTGTAGAAGTTCTGGTCCTCGGCGGAGATAAAGCCGCGGATCACGCGCTTCGGCATCGCCTCGATCGGGATGAAGACCCGCCGCTCGGTCGCGAACTCGGCCAGCAGGCGCCCGTCGCCGGCATGGACGCGGGTCACGGTCGGCGGCTGGTAATCGGCCAGCTGGCTGTATTCAGGCAGTCCCTGGCTGTAATGGTGGATCGCGAACACCGCGCCGCCGGCAGCCACCACGACGAGGAAGAGAACGGCGGACAGAATCCCGGCTAAGATACGCATCAATATTCCACGAACGATAAAAAGGCCTCGGGCTTCGCCCGACCGCAGTTCGCCCGACCGCAGTTCAAACGAGCCGGCCTGTCATGATCCAACCTGCGGGGACGCACTCTAGCAGATCGAATACGGCTATGTTGAGGTCAAGACCGGCTTACGCCAGCCCTTGCGGCGAAATACCCATCGATGCTCCGCTGGATCGAACGGGCGATCCTGACCCGATGTTCCGACTGCGCCAGCAGTTTCGCGTCCTGCGGGCTTGACAGGTAACCCAGCTCCATCAGCACCGAAGGCACGTCCGGAGCGGTCAGCACCGCGAAACCGGCGGAGCGGTGGGGGCGCGGCACCAGCTTGGTATGGCGCCCGACCTCCTCGACCAGAAGGTTGGCGAGGCGCCGGGACTGGTTCATGGTGTCGCGTTGGGCGAGGTCGATCAGGATGCTGACGACCTCGTCGTTTTCCGCCGTCAGGTTGACGCCGCCGAGCGCGTCGGCCCTGTTCTCGCGGGCCGCCAGCATGTCGGCCTCGCGGTCGGACGCCTTGTCAGACAGGGAATAGATCGACATGCCGCGCATGTCGCTGC
This sequence comes from Skermanella mucosa, assembly GCF_016765655.2. Taxonomy (NCBI): domain Bacteria; kingdom Pseudomonadati; phylum Pseudomonadota; class Alphaproteobacteria; order Rhodospirillales; family Azospirillaceae; genus Skermanella; species Skermanella mucosa. The sequence goes on along the minus strand of NZ_CP086106.1, from coordinate 1,681,194 downwards.
TGCCGATCGAATCGGCATGCAGGGAAATGAACAGGTCGGCCCCGGCCTCGCGCGCCAGCGCCACGCGGTCGCGCAGGCGGAGGAAGACGTCGCTGTCCCGGGTCATGACGACCCTGTACCGGCCGGTCGCGACGAGCTGGTCGCGCACCGCCCGCGCCATGGCCAGCGTTATGTCCTTCTCGTAGACCCCGGTTACGCTGATCGCGCCGGGATCGACGCCTCCGTGGCCGGGGTCCAGCGCGATGACGCGCCTGGCGTCGGTGCGCGGGCTTGGCCGGCGGGGCGGCAGGGGCACGGTTCCCAGGGCCGCCAGGGTCGCCGGACCGCCGCCCGCCTCTTCCCGGAGGCCCGCCGGCATCTGCGGCGGGACGACCGCGGCCTCCGCGGGGGACATGGTGACGGCGACCGTGTCGGTCGGCGGGTCCGGAAGGCGGGCAACCGGCCGGGTGGCCGCGGCGGTGCTCAGGGGAACGGTATAGGCCGGCACCGGCGGCGCCGCGCCGTCGGCGGCCCCCCTCGTCCCGTGGACCCGGCTCAACTCCGCCGCGAAGGTGCCGGCCCCTACCGACTCGAGATCGAGCACGAACCGCGGCTGCCGGCCGTCACGTGGCGGAATCAGGAACGCTTCCCGGACGCGGACCGGGCCTGCGACCTCCAGCACGAGCCGGAGGGTACCCGGCCGGAAGGAGGCGTAGCGATAGCCGCGCACCAGCCCGGCGGCGGCACTGCCCCGGTTGGCGGCGGCATCCCAGTCGAGGTCAGGCAGATCGACCACGACCCGGTAGGGGTCGGGCAGCGTGAAGACCCTGAAATCGATCTGGTCGGTCACCTCCATCACGAATCGGGTCTTGTCCGGATGGACGCCGAGGCGCGCATCGACGACCGCGGGCCGCGCAGCCGCCTGCCCCGCGTGCGCCGCGGCCAGCCAGAAGACGGCGAGGATCAGGAACAGCGCGCGCAGCGTCGGTCTCCGAAAGGGCACGAACGTTCGATTTTGTCATACATATACCCTAAGAAAATCAAAGTGTTCAAGCATGATCATCACAAACTGCCTCAGTCCCGCGGCGGAGCCCCCGAAGAGCCCCCCGGGCGACGCGCCGGTTGAGCCGCCGTCCACTGTCACCATTCCAACAAGACAATTCTGTGATTGAGGAATGCGGCGCCCCCCATTATGGTAGGGGTGCGACATACCGCATTCCGCCGATCCCCACTTGGGAGAGGCGGCGTCGCCTTCGGGTAACGTGCTGCCATTTATCGGTTTTTTTTCAGGCAGCGCACCGGCCGGGTGGCGCTTACGGAACCTGCGGTGGAGGAGAAACCTTGAAGCTGGCTTTGGCCCCGTCGGGCCGGAGCCCGGCGTCCGGTGCCCCGCCCGTCCTGGCTGCTGTGGAAAGCGCCGTTAGACGATCCGGTGGGAACCGTGCCGAACGCTTCGCCTTTGACGATGACGCGCCGCCACCCGTAAGTCGCGCGGGGGCCCGGCGGCGTCACGAGGTAGACATATGGCAAAGCGCATGTTGATTGACGCGACCCATTCCGAGGAGACTCGGGTGGTCGTGGTCAATGGTAACAAGCTGGACGAACTCGATTTCGAAATCGCCAGCAAGAAGCAATTGAAAGGCAATATCTACCTGGCCAAGGTGACTCGGGTCGAGCCATCGCTCCAGGCAGCCTTCGTCGAGTATGGCGGCAACCGTCACGGTTTCCTGGCCTTCTCCGAAATCCATCCTGACTATTACCGCATCCCGGTCGCCGACCGCGAAGCGCTGCTCGCCCAGGAACGCGACCTGGAAGAGCGCGAGGACACCATCGGCGCCGACGTGGAAATGGGCGATCCCCGGCCCGGCCGCGGCTCCCGGCGCCAGGGGCGCTCCGAGTCGTTCGCGGAGGGACGCGACGATTTCGGCGGCGACACCGGTCAGCAGACCCGGGAACCCCCTGCGGCCGAGCCTTCCGGTGACGTTCCCGGAACCGGCGAGCAGCCCCCCTATGCGAGCCCTCCGTCCGGTGCCGACGCGCCCGAGCCCGCCGGGACCATGCCGCCGGACGGGCAGCCGGACCTGGATCAGCCGGCCGGAAGCAACGACGAGCCGGGCGCCGTCCATCACGCCGAGCACGATATTCCCCACGACTGGTTCGCGCCGGAAGAACCGGCGCCCGATTTCCAGGCGGAGAACGACCCCGGCACCGACAGGTCGGCCGGTGGCGAGGCCGGGGAACAGGAGGGCGGTTCCGGCGACGGCAAGCCCACCACCTACCAGCCTGCCAGCCTGCCGCGCGAGGAGCGCAGCGAGCCTTACGACCCGAACGAGAGCTATTCCAGCGACCGCCGGCCGGACGCCGCGGCCACTCCGTCCGACGATCCCGCGGCCGTCCCGTCGGCGGGCGACGCCGTCCACTCCGGCGCGGAGGAAATGCCCGCCCCGGCGGCCGAACTGGGCGCCGGCACCGAGCCGGAGACCGAATCAGCGCCGCAGGCGCCGGTAGCCGAGTATTCCGGCAACCTGGATTCCGACGACGGCGACGATCGGAACGACTCCCAGGACGAAGACGAAAGCGACGACGCGCCGCGCGGCCGCCGCGACGACCGACAGGGCCGCCGCGGCCGGGGCGATTCCGACGAGGGTCCGGTGGACGAGCTGGTCGGCGACGAGGCCGAGGACGTCCAGCGCCGCCGCCCCCGCCCGCTGCGCAGCTACAAGATCCAGGAAGTCATCAAGCGCCGGCAGATCCTGCTGGTCCAGGTCGTCAAGGAGGAGCGCGGCAACAAGGGCGCCGCCCTGACGACATACCTGTCCCTGCCCGGCCGCTACTGCGTGCTGATGCCCAACACCGGGCGCGGCGGCGGAATCTCGCGCAAGATCACCAATCCGCAGGACCGCAAGCGCCTGAAGGAAATGCTGTCGGACCTGGACATTCCCGAAGGCATGGCGGTGATCCTGCGCACCGCGGGAATGGAGCGGACCAAGCCGGAGATAAAGCGCGACCTGGAATATCTGCTGCGGCTGTGGGACAGCATCCGCGACCTGACACTCCAATCGAGCGCGCCGGCGCTGATCTATGAGGAAGCGAACCTGATCAAGCGGTCGATCCGCGACCTCTACACCAACGACATCGACGAGGTGCATGTGGAAGGCGAAGCGGGTTACCGCGTCGCCCGCGACTTCATGCACATGCTGATGCCGAGCCACACGCGGAAGGTCCACTGCTACCGCGACGAGACGATCCCGCTGTTCTTCCGCTATCAGGTCGAAAGCCAGATCGACGCGATCCACAGCCCGGTCTGCCAGCTCAAGTCCGGCGGCTACATCGTCATCAACCAGACCGAGGCGCTGGTCGCGATCGACGTCAACTCCGGCCGATCCACCCGCGAGCGGAACATCGAGGAGACGGCCTACAAGACCAACCTGGAGGCCGCCGACGAAGTCGCCCGCCAGTTGCGTCTGCGCGACCTTGCCGGGCTGATCGTCATCGACTTCATCGATATGGAGGATGCGCGGAACAACGCCGCGGTCGAACGCCGCATCAAGGAGGCGATGAAGAACGACCGGGCGCGCATCCAGCTCGGCCGCATCTCGCCCTTCGGGCTGCTCGAACTGTCGCGTCAGCGGCTGCGCCCGAGCCTGATGGAGACCAACTTCGAGAAGTGCCCGCATTGCACGGGCACCGGCATGGTCCGCTCCATCGAGTCCGCCGCCCTTTACGTCCTCCGCGCCATCGAGGAGGAAGGCATCCGCAAGCGCTCCAGCGAGATCACGGTCCATGTGGCGACCAAGATCGCGCTGTATATCCTCAACCAGAAGCGCGACGCGCTGGCCGATATCGAGCGCCGCTACGGTTTCCGGGTCTTCCTGTTCGGCGACGACACGCTGATCCCGCCGGAATACCGCCTGGAACGGATCAAGGCCCGCCAGGCCGGCGAGGAGAGCGCCCCCGTCATCAGCCCGGAGCGGATCTACGCCGAGACCGATCGGTTGCTCGAACGCGAGGCGGAGGAGGACGAGGCGGCCGAAGAGGTGGAGGTCGCGGAACCCGCGGAGGCCCAGCCCATCGCCGCCGCCGCTCCGCAGGAACAGGCAGAGGAGCGCGGCGGCGACCGCCGCCGGCGCCGGTCCCGCCGACGCCGCCGGTTCGACGACCGGACGGAAACCCGGACCGAGGACCAGGGCGAGGAAGAGCGCGAGGAAACCGCCGACGAACCGGTGGAGGAGACCGCGTTCGACCAGCAGTCCGAGGACTTCGACAATGATCCCGACGCCGGCGGCGATGACGACGCCGATGACGGGGAGGACGGAGACGAGTCCGAGAACGGCCAGGCGGACGAGACCGATGCCAACGGCCTGCGCAAGAAGCGCCGTCGCGGCAAGCGCGGGGGACGCCGCCGTGGCCGCGGCCGGGCCGAGGGCGATTTCGAGAACGGCTTCGGCGACGAAGGCGACCAGCAGGAGGGACCTGAGACGGAGCCGGCGGCCGAGCAGCCCGCGGCGCCCGCCCCCCAGGGCGAGCCCCGGCCCGAACCCGTCTACGGCCAGGCCTATGTGGACGATCTCGGCGATCCGTTCGGCGACATCGACGTGTCGCCCGCGCCCGAACCGGCACCAGAGCCGGCTCCCCGGCCGGAACCGGTTGCCGAGCAGCCGCAGACGGAGCCCGAACCCGCCGCCCCGGAAGAGATCGCTCCCGTGATGGTGGGCGAACCGGCCGTTCCGGCGGAAATCGTTGCCGAGCAGCCCGAACCGGCACCGGTCGCGGAGGTCCCCGCCGCCGAAGCCCCAGCCGAGGCAGCCCCAGCCGAGGCAGCCCCGGTTGCGGAAGCGCCGGCCAAGCCGGTCCGCAAGCGGGCTCCCCGCAAGAAGAAGGTCGCCGAACCCGCAGCGGAGGCTCCGGCCGTGGAGGCGCCCGCCGCCGAAGCGCCGGCCACCGAGGCAGCCCCGGCCGCGGAAGCACCGGCCAAGCCGGTCCGCAAGCGGGCTCCCCGCAAGAAGAAGGTCGCCGAACCGGAACCCGTGGTCGAGGCATCCCCCGTCGAGCAGGTCCCGGAACCCGTGCCCGAGCCCCTGCCCCAGGAGCCCAGCGCCGGCGACGACCTGTTCATGGACGTGGCTCCCGGACCGGTGGAGCCGGCCCCTCAGCCCGCGCCGGAGACCGAGCCCGCCGCAGCACCCGAACCCGCCGCGGAAGCCGAGCCCGCGGCCCCCGAGGAACCGCCGCGCCCCGCCCGCCGCGGCTGGTGGAACCGGGAATAAGCCGGCCTTAGAAGCCGCTCCCCTGACCGGTCGGTCGGGGGAGCATGAAAAAAGCCGCTGCGGAGCATTCCTCCGCAGCGGCTTTCTCTTTTCCAGCGGTCCTGATCTACGACCGCAACGCAGGTCGGCGTTCGCCCCGACGGGCGGCCGCCGACCTGCGCGGCTTCCCCTATTCCGCTCCCTTCGGCGAGACCGTCCCCTCCGCCGTCGGCGGCGCGGCGACCGTCTTGGGCTTGGGCAGATCGAGCTTGATCGACAGTTCCTTCAGCCGTTCCGCCGGGACCGGCGCCGGCGCCTGCATCAGCAGGTCCTCGGCGCGCTGGTTGAGCGGGAAGACGATGACCTCGCGGATGTTCGGCTCGTCGGCCAGCAGCATGACGATGCGGTCGATGCCCGGGGCCGAGCCGCCGTGCGGCGGGGCGCCCAGCTTCATCGCCGACAGCATGCCGCCGAAACGGGCTTCCAGCTCCTCCGGCGGGTATCCGGCGATCGCGAAGGCCTTGTACATGACCTCCGGCAGATGGTTCCGGATGGCGCCGGACGACAGTTCGATGCCGTTGCAGACGATGTCGTACTGATAGGCGTTGATCGTCAGCGGATCCTGGTTCTCAAGGGCTTCCAGGCCGCCCTGGGGCATCGAGAACGGATTGTGGCTGAAGTCGATCTTGCCGGTCTCCTCGTCGCGCTCGTACATCGGGAAATCGACGATCCAGCAGAACCTGAAGGCGTTCTTCTCGACGATGTCCAGTTCCTCGGCGATCCTGGTCCGGGCGAAGCCGGCCAGCTTGGCGGCGGGACCGGGCTGGTCGCACACGAAGAACACGGCGTCGCCGTCGCTCAGGCCGACCGTCTCGCGCAGGGCCGCCTGGGCCGCTTCCGGCACGAACTTGGCGATCGGTCCCTTGCCGCCGCCGGACTCGAACAGGATGTAGCCGAGGCCGGGAGCGCCCAGGCCGCGCGCCCAGTCGTTCAGCTTGTCGAAGAAGCTGCGCGGCCGGTCGCCGACTTTGGGAGCGCGGATCGCGCGGACCACGCCGCCCTTGGCGATCACCGACTTGAACGCCTTGAACTCGACGTCGTCGCGCTGGAACACCGCCGTCACGTCGGTGATGACCAGCGGGTTGCGCAGGTCCGGCTTGTCGTTGCCGTACTTCAGCATCGACTCGGCATAGGGGATGCGCGGGAACGGGTAAGGGGTCAGCTCCGGCTTGGCCGGGCGGCGGAAGCCGCCGAACTCGTCGAAGATGCCGTACAGCACGGGCTCGATCGCCGCGAAGACGTCTTCCTGGGTGACGAACGACATCTCGAAGTCGAGCTGGTAGAACTCGCCCGGGCTGCGGTCGGCGCGGCTGTCCTCGTCGCGGAAGCAGGGGGCGATCTGGAAGTAGCGGTCGTATCCTGCCATCATCAGCAGCTGCTTGAACTGCTGCGGCGCCTGCGGCAGCGCGTAGAACTTGCCGGGATGCATGCGGCTCGGCACCAGGAAGTCGCGGGCTCCCTCCGGGCTGCTGGCGGTCAGGATCGGCGTCTGGTACTCGTTGAAGCCCTGCTCGATCATCCGGCGGCGGACCGACGCGATCACTTGGGAGCGCAGCAGGATGTTCTGCTGCATCTTCTCGCGCCGCAGGTCCAGGAACCGGTAACGCAGGCGGATCTCCTCGCCGGCGTCGGCGTCGCTGTTGACCTGCAGCGGCAGCGGCTCGGCGGCGCTCTGCACCGCCAGTTCCTGGATCTGGACCTCGATCCTGCCGGTCGGCAGCTTGTCGTTGATCGTCTCGGGCGTGCGGCCGACGACCTTGCCGGTGACCGTGACGACCGATTCCAGGCGCAGCCCCTCGGCCACCTGGAACAGCGGGCTGGAGCTGTCGATCACGCACTGCGTCATGCCGTAGTGGTCGCGCAGGTCGATGAACAGCAGTTGGCCGTGGTCGCGCTTACGATTGATCCAGCCCGACAGGCGCACGATCTGGCCGGCATCGGTATCACGCAGGGCACCGCAGGTGTGGGTCCGGTAGGGATGCATGGGGAGCGCACCTTGAAATAACAGTTTCGGGCGCCGCGAAACGGAATGCCGCGGCGCCGGCTCGGCCAGGGGGGACGCAAAGGGCATCGGCCCGCGATCCCGCCCTGGAGGTTGGATGATGGCGCAGAAGCACATGGATGCAAGCCGGTTGTCAAGTTGTAGCAGCCCCGCTTTTCCGGGCGCCTCCGGTGTTGTATGACTGTTGCATGACCCTGATCTCGACCACAGCCGATCTGGAGGCGTTGTGCGAACGTCTCAAGGCGGCGGAATACATCACCGTCGACACCGAATTCATGCGGGAGAAGACGTTCTGGCCCAAACTCTGCCTGGTCCAGATCGCCGGACCCGATGAGGCCGCGGCGGTCGACCCGCTGGCCGAAGGCATCGACCTGGCACCGCTCTACCGCCTGATGGGCGATCCGTCGGTGCTCAAGGTCTTCCATGCCGCGCGCCAGGACGTGGAGATCTTCCACAATCTCGCCGGCGAGATCCCCAGGCCGCTGTTCGACACCCAGGTCGCCGCCATGGTCTGCGGCTTCGGCGACAGCGTCGGATACGAGACGCTGATCGCCAAGCTGGCCGGCGCGCGCGTGGACAAGTCGTCGCGCTTCACCGACTGGTCGGCCCGCCCGCTGACCGAGCGGCAGCTGACCTACGCCCTGTCGGACGTGACCCATCTTCGCCCGGCCTACGAGAAGTTGAAGCGCCGCCTGGAGCGCACCGACCGCGCAAGCTGGCTGGAAGAGGAAATGGCCGTGCTGACCGACCCGGCCACGTACCGGGTCGAGCCGGACGACGCCTGGAAGCGGCTCAAGGTCCGCACCGACAAGCCGCGCTTCCTCGCCATCCTCAAGGAGCTTGCCGCGTGGCGCGAGCGCGAGGCCCAGCGCAAGGATATCCCGCGCTCCCGGGTGCTGCGGGACGAGGCCCTGCTGGAGATAGCCTCCCACGCTCCCAGGTCGGTGGACGACCTTGCCCGCACCCGGGGGCTGGGGAAAAGCGTCGCCGAGGGCCGCTGGGGAACCGAGCTGCTGGCGGCGGTGGAGCGCGGCGTCTCCATGCCGGTCGGCGAATGCCCGACCGGGGAACCCAGGGCCGAACTGCCTCCGGGCCTGGCACCCATAGTCGAGCTGCTGCGCGTCCTGCTGAAGATGCGGTGCGAGGACGAGCAGGTGGCGACCAAGCTGGTAGCCAGCTCGGCCGACCTGGAAGCGATCGCCGCCGACGACGAAGCCCCGGTGCCGGCCTTCAAGGGCTGGCGCCGCGAGCTGTTCGGCGACCTGGCGCTGAAGCTGAAGCATGGGCGCGTCGCCCTGGCGATCGAGGACAAGCGGGTCAAGCTGGTTCCGCTGGACGCGGACCGTTAGAGCCGTGCCCGATCAGGTCGATCCGCCCGGGGCAGCCGGACCGATGCGTTGGGCCACGGCCCAACCTACGATCGACGGCCCGAATCTTCGCCGCTCCGCGTAAACCTTAGGTTGGGCCGTGGCCCAACGCATCGCGGCGAATGGAACGGCAGGCCATGTGGGCCGGAACGGTTCGATCTGGTCGAAAACCGCTCCAGCCCGCGCCCAACGACCTATCTCGGCGGCGCGATCACGATCTCGCCCCGCCGGTTGAGCCCCTTGGCGACCGCGTCCAGGCGGCGCTGGACCGTGTCGCCGACCAGCACCCGGGCGTCTTCCGGAACGCAGAGGATCAGGGCCTCCTCATCGATCGACAGGCTGGTGCGCTGAAGCAGCGCGGCCACGCCGCCGGTCAGCGTCTGGGCGAGGCGGAGCGCCAGGCCGAGGATGCCCGCCTTCGCCGCCCTGCCCTCCTGGACCAGGCCGCGCGCCACCGCCACCATCGGATCGTCGATCCGGCCGCCGTAGCGCGCATAGGCGACCAGGGCCAGGAAAGCCCGCTCCCCATGGTCGATGCCGGCGAAGGGCATGCGCAGGATCCGCATATAGGCATGCTCGGCCCGATAGTCCGGGTGCTCCGACCAGCCGAGATCGCTGAGCAGGCAGGAGGCGCGGCGCAGCCGGGCCGACACCTCGTCCTCGCCGGCGAACAGGGACGCCGTCCAGTTCGTGATGATCTCCCCCTGGTCGAACCGGCCGATCCGCTTGGCCAGCCCGGCGCAGGCGCTGATCAGCGGGTCTTCCCGCTGCTCCTGCGCGCCGAGCATGTCGAACAGCAGCCCCTCGCGCAGGCCATGGGCGGAGAAGACCACCTCGGACGGCGCGACGATCGCCAGCAGCCGTTCGAGTGCCAGCGCCGCCAGGGGAAGCGTGTCCGACCGGCGCCTCGACACGCCGGACACCTTGTCCAGGGACGCGCGGTTGAGACGGGATATCTCCCCGGCGAAGTCGCGGAGCTGGGCGCCGCCGACCGTGTAGTGATGGATGACGTGGAGCGGATGGTTGACCTGCTCCATGTGCAGCTTCGCCAGCGCGCGCCAGCTTCCGCCCACCGGATAGAAGGGGCGGCCCTTGTGCTGCGCCAGCCAGGGCAGCGCCTGAAGGTGCTGGTCGATGGTCCGGGCCGCCGCGGCGATCTTGCCGCCGCAGGACTCGAGAAGCCGCAGGGGACCGAGCGGCATGGTGACCTGGGGACCGATGGCGCCGCGGTCCAGGCCGACCAGTTCCAGGCTGCCGCCGCCCAGGTCGCCCATCAGCCCGTCGGCGCCCGGCGTGCCCGAAAGCACCCCCATCGCCGACAGGCGCGCCTCCTCCTCGCCGGCGATCGTGCGGACGGTCAGGCCGGTCCTGGCATTGACCGCCTTGACGAAATCGACGCCGTCGGCGGCGTCGCGCACCGCGGCCGTCGCCAGCACCTCGGTCCGGCCGACATCCATGCCGTCGATCAGGCGGCCGAACCGGGCGATGTTGTCCAGCGCCAGCGTCACGCCTTCCGGGTTCAGCCGGCCGGTCTTCTCGACGGTGCGGCCCAGCCCGCACATGATCTTCTCGTTGAACAGGGGCACGGGCGCCCGGTGCAGGCCGTCATAGACGACGAGCCGGATCGAGTTTGAGCCGATGTCGATCACCGCGATCCGTTCGGAACGCTGGAGGTCGGCCGCCGGACGCCGATCGAGGGTGAGGGTCATGTCGTGGTGCCCGTCGCGCCTTTATGGACTTGCTACTTGGATTGGAGGACCAGGCGCGGCGGAATCCGCGCCCCGGAGATCGCGCTGCCGCGGCCGGACAGGCTGGGGTTGGTCATGAAATAGGTATGGGCGCTGAAAGCATCCTTGTCGACCTTCGCCCGCCGGTAGGAGCCGTCGGAAGCCAGATACCAGCTCTGTGCCTCGTCCTTCAGGTTGGCGACCATGATCTGGTCCAGGATCTGCTGATGGACCGTCGGGTTCTCGATCGGCACCAGGGTCTCGATGCGCCGGTCCAGGTTGCGCGGCATCCAGTCGGCCGAGGAGATGAAGACCTTGGCCTCGGGCGACGGCAGGACGTGGCCGTTTCCGAAGCAGATGATCCGGCCATGCTCCAGGAACCGGCCGACGATGCTCTTGACCCTGATATTGTCGGACAGGCCCGGCACGCCGGGGCGCAGGCAGCAGATGCCGCGCATGATCAAGTCGATCAGGACGCCTGCCTGGGAGGCCTCGTAGAGCTTGTCGATCAGGCGGGAGTCGACCAGCGAGTTCAGCTTGACCCAGATCCGGGCCGGCTTCCCGGCGCGGGCGAAGTCGATCTCCCGGTCGATCAGCTCGACCAGCTTCTCGCGCAGCGCGAGGGGGGCTATGGAGACCTTCTCCAGCGACTTCGGCGTCGCGTAGCCGGTCATGTAGTTGAACATGAAGGCGGCGTCGTGGCACAGCGCCGGGTCGCAGGTGAAGAAAGACAGGTCGGTGTAGACCTTGGCCGTGATCGGATGGTAGTTGCCGGTGCCGAAATGGACGTAGCTGCGCAGGCCCTTGGCCTCGCGCCGGACCACCAGCGACACCTTGGCGTGGGTCTTCAGGTCGACGAAGCCGTAGACCACCTGGGCTCCGGCGCGCTCAAGGTCGCGCGCCCACTGGATGTTGGCCTCCTCGTCGAAGCGGGCCTTCAGCTCGACCATGGCGGTGACCGTCTTGCCGGCCTCCGCCGCCTCGATCAGGGCCGCGACGATGGGCGAGTTCTTGCTGGTCCGGTACAGCGTCTGCTTGATCGCGACCACCGCCGGGTCGCGCGCCGCCTGGCGCAGGAACTGCACCACCACGTCGAAGCTTTCGTACGGATGGTGGACGACGATGTCCTTGTGCCGGATCGCCGCGAAGCAGTCGCCGCCGAAATCGCGGATCCGCTCGGGGAAGCGGGCGTTGTAGGGCGGGAAGACGAGATCTGGGCGCTCCTCGATGATGAGCTGCTTGGTATCGGCGAGGCCGATCAGCCCTTCCAGCACGAACACGTCGTCGTTGGAGACGGAGAGCTGATGGCGCAGGAACTCCCGCAGGTCCGGTGCCATCCCGATATTGACCGCCAGCCGGATGACGCTGCCGCGCCGGCGGCGCTTCAGCGCGCTCTCGAAGGTGCGGACCAGGTCCTCCGCCTCCTCGTCGATCTCCATCTCGCTGTCGCGCAGGATCCGGAACACCCCGTGCCCGGTCAGCTTGAACGGCGCCGGGAAGATCCGGTCGAGGAACAGCAGGACGAGCTGTTCCAGAAGGACGAACCGGACGTCGGACCCCGGCAGCCGGACGAAGCGTTCGAGCTGGGACGGCATCGGCAGCAGGGCGTCCAGGTTCTGGCTGCGGTCCGGGTCGTAGAGCTGGAGCGCCAGGCTGAACCCCAGGTTCGGGATGAACGGGAAAGGATGGGCCGGATCGACCGCGATGGGCGTCAGGAGCGGGAAGATGTCGTCGAGGAACCGGGCTTCCAGCCAGTCCATCTCGCCATCGGTGAGCTCGCTGGGGTCCACCACGGTGATCCCGGCCTCGCGCAGTTCCTTCCGGAGCGTCCTCCAGCCGTTCTGCTGGTCGCGCATCAGTTCGATCACGCGCTGGTTGACGGCGGCGAGCTGCTGGGACGGGCCGAGATTGTCGTCGGACAGCGTCGTGATCCCGGCCCGGACCTGGGCCTTCAAGCCCGCGACGCGGACCATGTAGAATTCGTCCAGGTTGCTGGCGGAGATCGACAGGAACCGCAGCCGCTCCAGCAGCGGATGGCTCACGTTGAGCGATTCCTCGAGGACCCTCTGGTTGAACGCCAGCCAGGACAGTTCACGGTTGATGAACCGGTCCGGAGAGGTTGGATCGATCTCGGGGGTCTCGATTTCCTGCGCGCTGGTCACGGCTTCCTCGGGGCTCAAACGATTAACGGAATGGTCACGATAGCGCGACTCGGTTACGCTTTGACAGGCGGACGGTAAACGTTGCCGGATTCCGCGGCATCCGCGCCAGCCGAACCCGAATAGGGAATACCTTGAGGCTCACGTCAACGCAATGAAGACGCTTTACCTGCTCCGGCACGCCAAATCCGCCTGGAACGATCCTTCCCTCGATGACCATGACCGGCCCTTGGCTCCCCGGGGGGCCCGCGCCGCGACCTTGATCGGCCGCCATCTGCGCGGCGAAGGTTTCCACCCCGACGTCATCCTCTGCTCCACGGCGCGCCGCGCGGTCGATACCCTGGGGTTGGTCACGGCCCAGCTGGGAACCGGCCAGGTGCCTGCCGAATACGATCGTGGGCTGTACCTGAGCGGCGAGAATGCGCTGCTGGAGCGGCTTCGCCGGTTGCCCGACGATGCCGCGACGGTCCTGCTGGTCGCCCATAACCCCGATCTGCACGATCTGGCGCAGGATCTGGCGGGAGATGGCGACGCCTCCCTCCTGCGCAGTCTCGCCGGCAAGTTCCCGACGGCCGCGCTGGCGGTGCTCACCTTCGCCCAAGGCTCCTGGAGCGACATCGGGTCGCGCGCGGGAACGCTCGCCGGCCTCGTCCTTCCGAAAAAATTAACTTAACGCTGGGCACGGCGGTCTAGTATCTACAAAAGGATGATGCTCCCGACCAGCGAGGCTGCACCGCCCGTGCCGAACAACCGCGACAGCACGAACCTGCAATCGACGGACACGGCTCCACCGGAAAAGGACTTTCCCGGGACGGCGCCCGCACCGCCGCAGGCGGCGCGGGAGATCGAGCTGAAGCTGTACGTCGCCCCGGGCAATCTCGCCCGGCTGGTGAGGCATCCGGCCCTGGTCGGGCTGCAGCACGGCACGGCGGCCAGCCAGCGCCTCTATACCCTCTACTACGACACGCCGGACCTGGCGCTTGCGGCCTATGGGGTAGCGCTGCGCGTGCGCCGCCAGGGCGCCCAGCGGATCCAGGCGGTCAAGACCATGAACAGCGGGACGCCGGGAGACGCGGCGGCCGTGGCGGTCCGGCGCGAATGGGAGTGGCAGATCCCCTCCGACGATCCCGACATCTCCCTGCTCACCCTGGACGGGGTGCGCGAGGTCGTGCCGCAGGACGCGCTTCCGGCGATCCGGCCGATGTTCCTGACGGACTTCCAGCGCACCACCCTGATGCTCAGGCCCGATCCGCTGACCGCGATCGAGGTTGCCCTCGACACCGGCGAGATCCGGGCGGGCGTCGCGCACCGGCCGATCAGCGAGATCGAGCTGGAGCTGAAGGCGGGATCGATCACCGCCCTGTTCGAGCTGGCCCACGAACTCCAGCGGATCGTGCCGCTGCGCATCGCGACGGAGAGCAAGGCGGAGGCCGGGTTCGCCCTGGTCACGGGCGCCCTGCCCCGGTTTTCGAAGGCTCCTCCCCTGGGCCTGACGCCGGCCACCACGGTGGCCGAGAGCTTCCGCCACATCGTGCGCAACTGCATGAGCCATGCGCTCGCCAACCAGGCCTGCGCCGTGGCGGGAGTGGAAGCCGAGGGCATCCACCAGATGCGGGTGGCCCTGCGGCGCCTGCGCTCCGCGCTGACCCTGTTCGACGACGTCATCGCGTCGCCCGACGCGCGGATGCTGAAGGACGAGGTCAAGTGGCTGGCCGAACGCCTGGGTCCGGCCCGCGACTGGGACAACCTCCAGACTCTCTTCTTCGAGCCCTATGCCGAGAAGCAGGGCAGCGACGAGGGCGTCCGCCTGCTGGGCCAGGCCATCGCGGACTCGCGCCGCTCCGCCCACGCCCGCGCGGTCGAGGCGCTGCACGCGCCGCGCTACACGACGTTGATGCTGGGCCTCGGCGGCTGGCTGGAGTCCGGACGCTGGAACGAGGACTCCGCGCCCGACGTCCGGTTGCTCCTGGCCCGGCCGATGGCGGACCTGGCCGGGAGCTGGCTGGACCTGCGGCACCGCAAGTCCCGCAAGTCGGGGCGGCAGATCCGAAAGCTGGACGCCGACCAGCGGCACCAGCTGCGCATCAGCTTCAAGAAGCTGCGCTACGCAGTCGAGTTCTTCCGCGGCCTCTATCCCGCCGGCTCGGTCCGCCCCTACCTGGAGTCGGTCGAGGCCCTGCAGGATCTGCTGGGCACCCTGAACGACGCCGCGGTCAGCCGCCGCATGATCGACGCCCTTTCGGCCGATGCCGGGCGCGACGTCCGGCGGGCGGCGGGCGACTTCGCCGACTGGCTGGAGCGGCGGATGCGCCGGCACATGGCCGACCTGCCCGACCGGTGGCGCGACTACGAGAAGGCCGAGCCTTTCTGGGGGTGAAGAATTGGGACGATCCGGCATGAAGGGCGGCCTGGCCGCCATCGGCGCCTTACTCTGGTTGACCTTCGCCCCGCCGTGCCTCGCCGCTCCCGCCTCCCGGGTGACCCACGACGCCGCCATACACCTCGACCCGGCTGAGCGCCGGCTTGAAGTGACCGACCGGGTGACGGTGACCGGCGGCGGCCCCTTGGAGTTCCACTTGTCGCCGAGGTTTTCGCCCGTCCGCGTCGAGATCGACGGCCGCCCGGCCGACATCGCCGGCGGCCCGACGCGGTGGCGCGTTCCGGCGGCCGGTGCGGGCGACATGCGGGTGACGATCCGCTATTCCGGCATCCTGGCGCCGCTCGACGACAGCGGCAGCCCGTTCGGCGGCGAGGAGCCGGGATCGGGCGAAACGGGAAGCTTCCTGCCGGGAGGGACGGGATGGCTTCCCCGGTTCGACGCGGAGCGCACGGCCTACCGGCTGGCGGTGCGGGTCCCCGAAGGCTACCGCGCCGCCGTGACCGGCGACCTTGCGGAGGAGACGGATGGGGAAACGGTCTTCACCGCCGATCCCGCGGTGGAGGAGCCGTCGCTGTTCGCCGGCCGCTGGCAGGTACGGGAGCGCATGGCCGGCGGGTTGCGGCTGAGGACCCTGTTCGAGCCCGACCTGGAACACCTGTCCGACGACTATCTGCAGGCTTCGGAAACCTACATCGCGCATTTTTCCGAGCGGATCGGGACCTATCCCTTTTCCGGCTTCTCGATCCTCTCGGCTCCCCTGCCGGTGGGGCTGGGATTCGCCGGCCTGACCTATGTCGGGCGACAGGTGCTACCGCTGCCCTTTATGCGCGGCCAGTCGCTGCCCCACGAGATCCTGCACAACTGGTGGGGCAACGGCGTGCTGGTCGACTATGCCTCCGGCAACTGGTCCGAGGGGCTGACGACCTACATGGCCGACTACGGCCTCACCGCCGCGCGCGATCCCGGGGCCGCGCGGGAGATGCGGTTCGGCTGGCTGCGCGACTACGCGGCCCTGCCCGAAGATCGGGACGGTGCGCTCGCCGATTTCACGTCGCGTGTCCATGGCGCCGCGAAGATCGTGGGCTACAACAAGTCGGCCTACCTGTTCCTGATGCTGCGGGACATGCTGGGGGACGAGGCGTTCGACCGAGGCATCCGGCTGATCTGGGAGCGGCACCGCTTCCGGCGGGCGGGCTGGGGCGATCTGCGCGCCGCGTTCGAGGCGGCGTCGGGCCGCGATCTGGCGGAATTCTTCGACCAGTGGGTGTCGCGGACCGGCGCCCCGGCGCTCCGCCTGATGGAGGCGGCGGCGACTCGGACCGGCGAACGCTACCGGCTTGATGTCCGGGTCGGCCAGGGCGAGCCGGCTTACCGGCTGGAGGTGCCGGTGGTCGTCGAGACGGCGGAAGGACAGCTCCGGCGTACCATTCCGCTGGCCGGGAGCGAGGCCACCGGGACGATCGAACTCGACGCGCCGCCGCTGGGCGTCGCCGTCGATCCGGATTACCGGCTGTTCCGCCGCCTGGCCCCGGGAGAGGCGGCGCCGATCCTGCGCGACGTCACCCTCAATCCCGCCACCCGCCTGGTGCTGGCCGGCCCTCACCAGGACCTCGGGCGCGCCCTGGCTTCCCGCCTCATGGATGCGGGAGCCGCGGCGGGCGAGCCCCGCGCCGGAGCGCCGGTCGCGGTGATCGGCATGACGACGCAGGTATACGAAGCCTTGGCCCGCCTCGGGCTGGGGCCGGTCCCCGACAGGCTGGCGGGCAAGGGAACGGCGCGGGTCTGGACCGAACGCCTGGAGAGCGGTTCACCGGCCCTGGTCGTGGCGGCGGACGACCGCGCGGCGCTCGAGGCGCTGCTTCGCCCCCTGCCCCACTATGGCCGCCAGAGCTATCTGGTCTTCCAGGGCCGCGAGGCCGTCGAGCGCGGCATCTGGCCGCCGGGCGAGAACCCGTTGAAGCGGGCCGTCGCGGTGGATTGAGCCCGTCGCGGCCTCAAGCCTTCTTTTCCCAGCCTCCGCGATCGGTCTGCTGCCAGTAGGTCAGCGCGTGGCCATCGGCCTTGTACTGCTTCCATCGGCTCCGGGCGGCCTGCACGGCGTCGTAATCGTTACCGTCGAACATCTCGCAGACCAGGGTGAATCCGTCGAGCCGGTCGGAAACCCCGCCGTCGGTCAGGATCAGGACCGTGGCGCCGTTGGGGTTCTCGTCCTCGGTGGTCAGCCAGACCGGCTGGTGCTCCGCGTCGCCGTCGCGGGCGCTGCCGTGGGGCAGGAACCCGAAATCCTTGTAGGTCCACAGGTGCTGGGCCAGGGCCTCGACCCGTTCCTCCGATCCGGCCATGACGACGGCCCGCCAGCCGCGCTCCAGGGTCTTTTCCAGGATCTGCGGCAGCGCGTCCTCCAGCGTCTTGCGCTGGAGATGATAGAAGCGGATTTCGGTCATGGTTCGATCCAGGATGCTGACGGGCAGGCTTGCTCTCCACGGCATCGTAGCGGGACGGGTCCCGAAAGGACAATCGGCGGCGTCAGGACGGTCCCGGTCCTTCGTCAGCCAGGGTTTCCAAGGCCGACGAAGGGCTGAACAGACCCAGCCCGAAATGACAGCCCCAACCGATCGCAAGCGGCCCGGCGATCGGCTCTGGAAAAGTCAGGCGCCAGAACGCCGCGGTGGTTTCGGGGTGGGCGGAGCCATGGGCAAAGGTTCTGCGGCCGAACCGTGGAACGAAGTCCTCCGGCCGCACAGGCGCATCGTCGCGTCGGAGCGGCCCCGGGACCTGTTCCAGGCATCGCGGCGCCGGAAGGCCACGCCGGTGTAACTCGCGGCGGATCTGGTCGGCGTTCGTGAGGCCGCGGCGGACATGCCAGGGCGGCACATGAGGCGTCACCGATTCCCAACAGGCCGAGGGTCCGGCCAGCCGGGACGGCGCCCGTTCCGCTTCGCCCAGCCAGACGCACCGAACCGCCCATTCGCCGTTCCGGCCGTCGAACAGCCTGCCGTGGGTCGCCAGGGAGTCCACCGCTTCGCGGCCGAAACCCGCCGACGCGGTGATCAGGACATGGTCCAGCACGCCGTCGCCATCGGCGTCCTCCGGCAGGAAGAAGGCATGGCGGTGGCGCGGGTCGCGGTCGATGCCGTGGCCGCTGATGACCGGGGGCACGCGGTCGGCCCCGAGCATCCGGCCGGCATGGCCGATCGCGGCACGGCGCGCAAGGTCACCCAGGAAGAAGGTGGCGGTCAGCGGCGGGCGGGTGTCGCCGAACAGGCGCCAGCGCACGCCGGTCGGCGCTCCCTGGGACTCCGTGGCGGCGACATGATCCGCTCGGGCGCGCGAAAAAGCCGGTTCCCGCGCGCCCCTCATCCGATCAGCCCTCGTACACGTCCGCGACGTAGCGGTCGAGCAGGCGAACGCCGAAGGACGTGGCGCCCTTGGGGATCGTTCCGGCGTCCTTCTTCGACCAGGTCACGCCGGCGATATCCAGGTGCGCCCAGGGCACGTTGTTGACGAAGCGCTGCAGGAACTGCGCGCCGATGATGCTGCCGGCGTCGCGGCTGCCCGCGATGTTCTTGACGTCGGCGGCGTCGGAGTTGATCGCCTTGTCGTAGGCCTCGTTCATCGGCATGCGCCAGAGCTTCTCGCCGACCTTGCGGCCCGCGGCGGTCAGCTGCTCCGACAAGGCGTCGTCGTTCGAGAACAACCCGGCGTGCTCGGTCCCCAGGGCCACGATGACGGCCCCCGTCAGGGTCGCCAGGTTGACCATGGCCCGGGGCTTGAAGGTGTCCTGCGTGAACCACAGCGCGTCGGCCAGGACCAGCCGGCCCTCGGCGTCGGTGTTCAGCACCTCGATGGTCTGGCCGGACAGGCTGGTCACGATGTCGCCGGGCCGCTGGGCACTGCCCGACGGCATGTTCTCGACCAGTCCCACCACGCCGACCGCGTTGACCTTGGCCTTGCGGCCGGCCAGCGCCTTCATCAGGCCCAGGACCACGCCGGCGCCGCCCATGTCCCACTTCATGTCCTCCATCCCGGCCGCGGGCTTGATGGAGATGCCACCGGTGTCGAAGGTGACGCCCTTGCCGACGAAGGCGACCGGCCGCTTGTCCGCGGCGTCCGGGGCGCCGTCATACTTCATGACGACCAGGTACGGCTCCCGCACGCTGCCCTGCGCCACGCCGAGCAGGGCGCCCATGCCGAGCTTCTCCATCTGCCCCTGGTCGAGCACCTCGACCTCGACGCCCAGTTCGGACAGTTCGAGGCAGCGGTCGGCCAGCGTGCGGGGATAAAGGATGTTGGCCGGCTCGGAGATCACGTCGCGGGTCAGGAAGACGCCGGATGCGACCGCTTGGCGGTCGGCGAACAGCTTCTCCGCGGCGTCCGGGCCCTTGGTCAGGAGGTTGACCGCTTGCAGTGCCGGCTTGGCCTCCGGCTTTTCCTTCGTGCGGTACTTGTCGAACCGGTAGGAGCGCAGCAGCGCCCCGAAGGCGATTTCCGCCGCCATCGCCGAAGGCTCCAGCGCTACGCCCGGCGCCTGCTCCACCACGACCGACACCTCGGCCGCGTTTTTCCCCAGGGTCGCCACAATGGCGCCACCGGCGTCCTGCAGGATGAGGTCGGTGACCTGCTCGGGCTTGCCGAGGCCGATCAGGACGATGTGGTCGAGGTCGACGCCAGCGGGCGCCACGATGGTCAGGACCTCGTCAGTCTTGCCGGAGAACTTGTTGGCGGCCATGGCGCGGGTCAGCATGCCGCCGGTCTTCCCGTCCAGGTCGGTGCCGGCGGGCGTCAGCGTGCGTTCGGCCAGGACGGGCAGGACGAGCGAGCCGGATGCGGGCAGCGACGGGGTGAGATCGGAGAACGTGAATTTCATGTCTACCCTCATGGGTTATCGCCCTCATGTTTGAGCGTATGGGGCCTGATGGGGCCTTTTGTCCCGGCGGCAATTTGGCCGGCCCGGCATCGGATGGTTGTTTCGACGGCGCGTGTCCGATAAAGAACACGGCCGATACGCTGTCAAGCTATGCCGACCAGGGCTCGCGCGCCACTTTCGTCCGTCGGGCCGCTGGCAGGGCCGATACTCCGGGTGCCGGACGGCGAATTGGCCGGGTATAAGTGCGAGTCCATGAAACGGTTGACGCTCTATCTCTTCCGCCACCTTGCAGTGGCGACCGTCTTCGTCACCGCCGGTTTGACGCTGGTCATCTGGCTCACGCAATCGTTGCGCCTCCTCGAGATCGTGGTGGACGGCGGCGCTCCGGTCTACCTGTTCCTTCAGCTCATGCTGGTTACCCTTCCCACGTTCCTGTCGATCGTGCTGCCGATCAGCCTGCTGGCCGCCGTCCTGTTCACCTACAACCGCTTGACGATGGATTCGGAACTGGTGGTGATGCGGTCCGCCGGGCTGGGACCGTGGGGCCTCGCCAAGCCCGCGTTGATCCTGGCCCTGCTGGTCACGATGATCGGCTACGGGCTGACGCTCTATCTCGCCCCGGCGGCCCACCGTGAGCTGAGCCGGCTGGAAAGCCTCGCGAGAAGCGAATTCTCGACCGTGTTCCTGCGCGAAGGGGTTTTCAACGAGGCCGGCGACGGCGTGACCGTCTATGTCCGGAGACGGATGCCGGACGGCGAACTGCAGGGCCTGCTGATCCATGACACCCGCGTGCCGGGCAAGCCGGTCACGATCAATGCCGACCGCGGCATGACCGTGGAGGGCGAGGCGGGCACCCGCGTCGTCGTGTTCGACGGCAACCGCCAGGAAGTCGACCTCGCGACCGGCCGCATGTCACAATTGTATTTCGACCGCTATGCCGTCGACCTTCGCATTTTCGAGAAGCAGTTCGCGGAACGCGTCCCCGACGCGCGGGAACGTTCGACCGCCGAACTGATGCGTGCGGCCGACGACCCGGAACTGCTGCCCATCAAGAGCCGGCTGACCGCGGAGCTGCACCAGCGCTACACCAGCCCGATCTTCGCGCTGGGATTCACCATGATGGGCGTGGCGATCCTGCTGGTCGGCGAGTTCAACCGGCGCGGCCAGGGCAGGCGCATCGTCTCGGCGGTGGCCGGCGTGCTGGTGCTGCAGAGCGCGGCGCTCGGCATCACCAACCTGGCGGTCAACAACAACGCCTTCATCCCGCTTCTCTACGTCCTCGTCACCGTCCCGCTGGCGGTCGGCGCCTTCCTGATGATCAGGCCGCGCCTGCGTGGCGGTCGCGCATCCCGCTTCCAACAGACCGCGGGATGATCGGGATGAGGACCTCGGCCACGCTCTCGCGCTATATCGGACGGCAGTTCCTGCTCTATTTCTGCATGCTGCTGGGCATCCTGCTGGCGATCATCCTGTTGCTGGACACGGTGGAACTGCTTCGCCGCGCCGCCGGGAAGCCCGACGCGACCTTCTCGGTCGTCGTGCAGATGGCGCTGTTCAAGCTGCCGGAGATCGGCCAGCAGGTGTTCCCCTTCGTGATCCTGTTCGCCGGCATGTTCACCTTCTGGCGGCTGACCCGCAGCCAGGAACTGGTGGTCGCCCGCGCCGTCGGCGTCTCGGCCTGGCAGTTCCTGGCGCCCGTGCTGATTGTGGCGCCGCTGATCGCCGTGTTCCAGGTGACGGTGATCAATCCGGCCGGATCGGTGCTGGTCGCCCGGTACGAGAAGATGGAGGACCGGTACCTGCGCGGCCGGACCAGTTCGCTGGTGGTCTCCGGCTCCGGCCTGTGGCTCCGGCAGATCCAGGAGAACGGCCAATACCTGATCCACGCCGACACCGCCGAGGCCGGGACCACCACCCTGCGGCCGGTCAACGTCTTCATGTACGATGCCGACGGCGAGTTCGCGAGCCGGATCGACGCCACGTCGGCGACGCTGGAGCCCGGACACTGGATGATCCGCCAGGGATGGCTGAACTCCGGAACCGGGCCCGCGGAAGCCTTCGACTCCTACCGGCTGGACACCGACCTGACGCTGGAACGCATCCAGGAGAGCTTCGCTTCACCCGACAGCATGTCCTTCTGGGAACTGCCGGGCTTCATCAGGACCCTGCAGGAGACCGGCTTCTCCGCGACCCGGCACCGGCTGCATTTCCAGTCGCTGCTGTCGACGCCGCTGCTGTTCTGCGCCATGGTGCTGTTCGCCGCCGCCTTCTCGCTGCGCCAGACGCGGCGGGGAGGAACGATGATGATGGTGGCGGGCGGCGTCGTGACCGGCTTCGTGCTTTTCCTGTTCAGCGACGTGGTCCGCGCCTTCGGCATATCCGAGACGATCCCCGTGCCCCTGGCGGCCTGGGCTCCGGCCGGGGCGAGCCTGCTGCTCGGCATCGCCGTGCTGCTCCACCTCGAGGACGGATGACCATGCCGACGACCGCCCCAACGTTCGCTTCCGACCCGTATTCGAACCCGTGACCGCCCAAAGCATTGGAAGGGCCGAAAGTGCATAGATTCATGCTTTACCCGATCAGCCGCCGCATACGACAGAGCTGGAGCGCCGCAGTCTTCACCGCGGCCTTGATCGCTTCGGCCGGCATCATGGGAACTCTTCCGGCGTCCGCCCAGTTCGCCACGCCGCAGACCGTTCCCCAGGGCGGCCAGCAGCAACAGCCGCAGCAACAGCAGCCGCGTCCGGCGCCGCAGCAGACGGCACCCCAGCAAACGGCGCCCCGGCCCGCTCCGCAGGCAGCGCCGCGTCCCGCGGCACCCGCCCCCGCCCAGCAGTCACGCCCGGCCGAGGCCCCGGCGATCGCCCCGCCGCCGCCCCGTTCGGTGGAGGGGATCGCCGCCGTGGTCAACGACGACATCATCTCGATGTCCGATCTCTCGGCCCGGCTGCAGCTTGCGCTGGTCTCCTCCGGCCTGCCCGGCACCGCCGAGGTTCGCCAGCGGTTGACCCCCCAGGTGCTGCGCAGCCTGATCGACGAGCGGCTGCAGATGCAGGAAGCGGCGCGGGCCAACATCTCCGTGACCGACAAGGAGATCGACGACGCCTTCGGCCGGGTGGCCGAGCAGAACCAGATGAAGCGCGACCAGCTGGAGAAGATGCTGGCGAGCCAGGGCGTGCCGCGCAGCGCGCTGGAAAGCCAGATCCGGGCCACCATCGGCTGGGGCAAGCTGGTCCAGCGGCGGCTGCGGCCCAGCATCGAGATCGGCGAGGAGGAGATCGACGCGGTGCTCCAGCGGATCGAGGCCAACGCCGGCAAGCCCGAGTACCTGGCGGCCGAGATCTACCTGGCCGTCGATTCCCCCGAGCGGGAGGAGGAAGTCCGGCGGCTGGCCGACCGGCTGGTCGAGCAGATCGCCCAGGGCGCCAGCTTCCCCGCCGTGGCGCGCCAATTCTCGCAGTCGGCGGGCGCCACCAACGGCGGCGACCTGGGCTGGGTGCAGCAGGGCCAGCTCCCCGAGGAGCTCGACGCGGCGTTGCGCGACCTGCGCCCCGGCCAGGCCTCCCGCCCGATCCGCAGCCTGACCGGCTACCATATCCTGCTGCTGCGCGAGCAGCGCACGACGGGCACGGTGCTGCCGCCGCGCGACCAGATCCTGGGAGCCTTGGGCCAGGATCGCCTCGACATGCTGCAGCGCCGGCTGCTGCGCGACCTGCGCATGTCCGCCTTCGTGGACCTGCGCGTCTGATGGGCGGCAGCGGCGCGCCGCTCGCCCTGACCATGGGCGAGCCGTCGGGCATCGGCGGCGAGCTGGCGCTGATGGCCTGGGCGGCGCGGCGGGAACGGTCGGTGCCGGCGTTCGTGCTGCTCGACGATCCCGCCCGGATCGAGTCGCTCGGCCGCCTGATCGGCCTGGACGTCCCGGTCGCGCGGGTGGGGGATCCGGCCGAGGCCGCCGCCGTGTTCGACGGCGCGCTGCCGGTCCTGCCGGTTTCCCTGGACCATCCGGTGGAACCGGGCAGGCCCGACCCGGAGAACGGCGCCGCCGTCCTCTCCAGCATCGAGCGCGCGGTGATGCTGGTCCAGGCCGGCGCCTGTGCCGCCATGGTGACCAACCCGATCCAGAAGAGCGCGCTGTATCAGGCCGGCTTCGGCTATCCCGGCCATACCGAGTACCTGGCCGCCCTGGCCGGGATGGTGACGGAACCGGTGATGATGCTGGCGGGCGGCGGGTTGCGGGTCATCCCGGTGACGATCCACCTGCCGCTGCGGGACGCGATCGACGCACTGACCACCCAGGGCATCGTGCAGTGCGCGCGGGTGACGGCTGCCGCCCTGGCGGCGGACTTCGGGATCGAGGAGCCCCGTCTCGCCCTGGCGGCGCTCAACCCGCATGCCGGCGAAGGGGGCACGCTGGGCACCGAGGAGATCGAGATCATCACGCCGGCGGCGACCGTCCTGAAGCGCGAAGGATACCGGGTGATCGGCCCGCTCCCGGCCGACACGCTGTTCCACGCCGCCGCCCGCAGCCGGTACGACGCCGTCCTCTGCATGTATCACGACCAGGCGCTGATACCCTTGAAGACGGTGGACTTCGACACCGGGGTGAACATCACGCTGGGCCTGCCCTTCGTGCGGACCTCGCCCGACCACGGCACGGCACTGGATATCGCAGGTACCGGCAAGGCCGACCCGGCGAGCCTGATCGCGGCGCTGAAGACGGCCGTGGAGATGGCGGGCTACCGCGCCGCCCGGCGCTACGTTCCAGAGCGCCGCGGGAGATGAGCCGGATCGACGACCTGCCACCGCTCCGCGACGTCATCGCGCGCTTCGACCTGGGAGCCCGCAAGGCGCTGGGTCAGAACTTCCTGCTCGACCTGAACCTGACCGGCCGGATCGCGCGGGCGGCCGGCGACCTGGCCGGCGTCACGGTGGTCGAGGTCGGACCCGGCCCCGGCGGGCTGACGCGGGCGCTGCTGAACTCGGACGCCGCCGGGGTGGTCGCGATCGAGCGCGACGCCCGCTGCATCACCGCGCTGGCCGATCTGGTGGAGGCCGCCGAGGGCAGGCTGCGGCTGGTCGAAGGCGACGCGCTGGAAGCCGACGTCGAAGCGCTGGCCCCCGCCCCGCGCGCCATCGTCGCCAACCTGCCCTACAATGTCGCGACGCCGCTGCTGATCGGCTGGCTGCGCCGGATCGAGCGGTTCCAAAGCCTGACGCTGATGTTCCAGCGTGAGGTCGCCGACCGCCTGGCAGCGAAGCCCGGCGGCAAGACCTATGGAAGGCTGTCGGTGATCGCCCAGTGGCGGGCGGAGGTGCGTCCGCTGTTCAACCTGCCCGCCCGCGCCTTCACGCCGCCGCCGAAGATCGAGTCGACGGTGGTTCAGCTCGTCCCGCGGCAGGCTCCCGAGCCCGCCGAGTTCGGCGCTATGGAAACACTGACCGCCGCCGCCTTCGGCCAGCGCCGAAAGATGCTTCGGGCCAGCCTGAAGTCCCTGGGCGACGCCGAGGCGCTGATCGAGGAAGCCGGGCTGGTGCCGACCCAGCGCGCGGAGGAGATCCCCGTCGCCGGCTTCGCCGCCCTGGCGCGGGCCTACCGGAGGCGCAGGGAGCCTTAGTCTTCAGAGACCGTCCTGGAGTTGCCGGACGAAGTCGGCCAAGCCGACCTGGCGGCGCCGCTTGAGGCGCTCGGCCTCCAGGATGGTCTGCACCTGGTGGACGCTGGATTCGATATCGTAATTGACGATCACATAGTCGTAATCGAAATAGTGGCTCATCTCGT
This sequence comes from Skermanella mucosa, assembly GCF_016765655.2. Taxonomy (NCBI): domain Bacteria; kingdom Pseudomonadati; phylum Pseudomonadota; class Alphaproteobacteria; order Rhodospirillales; family Azospirillaceae; genus Skermanella; species Skermanella mucosa. The sequence goes on along the minus strand of NZ_CP086106.1, from coordinate 1,655,625 downwards.
CCGACGCCTTGGCCATGCGGCCGGCGATCACCTCGGCGCTGTCCTGCGCCCTGGCGTACAGCCGGCGTTCCAGCTCCTTCGCAGACGGCGGCAGGACGAAGACGCTGACCAGATCGTCGCGGGCGTTCTCGGCAAGCTGCTGGGTGCCCTGCCAGTCGATGTCGAACAGGATCTCCCGCCCCTTGGCGAGCGCCTGCTCGACCGGCCCCTTCGGCGTGCCGTAGTAGTTTCCGAAGACCCGGGCATGCTCCAGCAGCTGGCGCTCGGCGACCATCTGCTCGAATCTTTCCCGGTCGATGAAATGGTAGTCGACGCCGTCGACCTCGCCCGGCCGCATGGGGCGGGTCGTGACCGACACCGACATGGTCAGGCTGCTGTTGCGCTGTAGCATGCGCCGCGCGATCGTCGTCTTGCCGGCGCCCGAGGGCGACGACAGCACCAGCATCAGCCCGCGGCGTCCGATCTTGGCCGGGCCCGGTCCGGCCGGCTGCATGTCCATGGGTACGGTCATTCGATGTTCTGCGCCTGCTCACGCAACTGTTCGATGGCGGCCTTCAAGGCGAGGCCGGTGCGGGTCAACTCCACGTCGGAGGATTTGGAGCACAGGGTATTGGCTTCCCGGTTGAACTCCTGACACAGGAAGTCGAGCTGGCGGCCGATCCCGCCGCCCTTGGCAAGCATGTCGCGCGCGGCCGCTACATGGGCGCGCAGGCGGTCCAGTTCCTCGCGCACGTCCGCGCGGGCGATCAGGAGCGCCGCTTCCTGGGCCAGCCGCTCCTCGGTCAGGCTGGGCACCGCGTCCAGCAGGGCCGCGACCTGCCCGCGCAGCTTATGCCGGAGCGCCTCCGGCTGGAGAGCGGCGCAGGCCGAGGCCCGGTCGGTCAGCCGGGCGATCTCGTTCAGGTGCTGGTTGAGCACCTCAACCAGCCGCGCCCCTTCCGCCAGCCGGACCGCGCCGAGATGATCGAGCGCCTGCTGGAGGGTCGCCGCCATCGCCGCTTCGAGCCGCTCGCGGTCGTCGCCGGAATCGGCGTCCTCGACCGTCTCGACCACGCCCCGCACCGCGAGCAGCGCGTCGAGCCGCGGCTTCTCCGTCTTCCCGCCGAGTTCGGCGGCGAGGGATATGAGCTGGTCCAGCAGGTCGCGGTTGATCCGGATCTGGTTCGGCGCCGCGGTCCGGGTGACCGACAGGGAAACGTTGACGCTGCCGCGGCGCACCCGCTGGGGAACGGCGGTCCGGGCGACCGGCTCCAGCGCGTCGAAGCCCGGCGCCAGCCGGCAGCGGAGGTCGAGGTTCCTGCTGTTGACGCTCTTGATCTCGAAGGTCCAGGCATAACCCTGGTCGCGCCCTTCGGCCCGGGCGAAACCAGTCATGCTGGCGACTTGTTGTTGAGCGCTCAACGCTGCCTCGCTAGTACCGTTGGGTGGCCGCTCTTATACCTCCCGCATCCCTTGACAACAAGCGGCTGTGGCCTTCGCTCCAATCCCGACGCCCGGAGACCCGCCATGCGCGATCCCCGCACGATCCTGATCACCGGCGCCTCCAGCGGCATCGGCGAGGCCCTGGCCGAAGCCTATGCCGGTCCCGCCGTCACGTTGGTGCTGACCGGCCGGGATGGCGGCCGGCTGGACGAGGTGGCGGCGCGCTGCACGGCGCGCGGGGCCACGGTGCGGGCGGCGGTGATCGACGTGACCGACCGCGAGGGCATGCGGCGGTGGCTGTCAGGCGTAGACGCCTCGACTCCGATCGACCTGTGCATCGCCAACGCCGGGATCAGCGGCGGAACCGGCGGCGGTGACGGAAAGCGCGGACGGGGCGAGAGCGAAGAGCAGGCCCGGCGCATCTTCTCGGTCAACCTGGACGGCGTCCTGAACACGATCCATCCCCTGATCGGGCCGATGGCGGAGCGCGGGCGCGGGCAGCTGGGCCTGGTCAGCTCGCTCGCCGGCTTCCATGGCTATCCCGGGGCTCCGGCCTATTGCGCCAGCAAAGCGGCGGTGAGGAGCTACGGCGAGTCGCTGCGGCTGGACCTGCGCCCGAAGGGAGTCGAGGTTTCGGTGATCTGCCCGGGCTTCGTGCGCAGCAGGATCACCGCCCGCAACCGCTTCCCCATGCCCCTGCTGATGGATGCCGACCGGGCGGCCCGGATCATCCGGCGCGGGCTGGAGCGCGACCGCGCCCGCATCGCCTTTCCCTTCCCGACATACTTCATGAGCTGGCTGATCGCAGCCCTGCCCGCCGGGGTCGCCGACGTCCTGCTGGCCAGGACGCCGGCCAAGGACTGACGGGCCGGCTCAGGCGGCGCCGGCCGCTTCCGATTCGGCGGCCTCCAGCGCCTCCAGCGCTTCCATCCAGGTGTCCTCGGCGGTGCCGAGCTTCTTCTGCAATTCGCCAAGATCGATCTGGAGCTTGGTCACCTTGTCCGCAGGGCCGCTGTAGAGGGCGGGGTCGGCCAGCTTGGTCTCCAGGGCCTGCCGCTCGCGGGTCAGCTTGGCGATCAGCTTCTCGGCATCGTCCGCCTTGCGCTTGAGCGGCGCCAGGGCCGCCCGCAGTTCGGCGGCGGCGCGGCGCTGGTCCTTCTTGCTGGGTCCCGCGTCCCGGTCGTTGCCGTCGGCCCGCTCGGCCCGGCTCTTCTCCAGGAGAAGCTTGCGATAGTCCTCCAGGTCGCCGTCATAAGGCCTGCAGGCGCCGCCATCGACCAGCCACAGCCGGTCGGCGGTCAGCTCGATCAGGTGGGGGTCGTGGCTGATCAGGATCACGGCGCCCTCGAACCCGTTGATCGCCTGGATCAGGGCCTCGCGGCTGTCGATGTCCAGGTGGTTGGTCGGCTCGTCGAGCATCAGGACGTGCGGCGCCTCGCGGGTCATCAGGGCGAACAGAAGGCGGGCCTTCTCGCCCCCGGACAGCTTGGCGATCTGGGTGTCGGCCTTCTGCTGGGGAAAGCCGAAGCGGCCTAGATGGGCGCGGACCTTCTCGTCCACGACGTCCTTCATCCACAGCCTCGCCTGGGCGACCGCGGTAAGGCTCAGGTCCAGCTCCTCGGCCTGGTGCTGGGCGAAATAGCCGATCTTCAGCTTGCCGGACCTCCGCATCTCCCCCTTCATCGGGGCGAGCCGGTTGGCCAGCAGCTTGACCAGGGTGGATTTGCCGTTGCCGTTGGCGCCGAGCAGCGCGATCCGGTCGTCCAGGTCGATGCGCAGGTCGAGCCCGCGCAGGATCGGCTTGCCGTCGTAGCCGACATCGACGTCTTCGAGCTGGATCAGCGGCGGTGCCAGGGGCTCGGGCGACGGGAAGTCGAAACTGACGGTATGGTCCTCGACGATGCTGATGATCGGTTCCATCCGCTCCAGCATCTTGATCCGGCTCTGGGCCTGCCGCGCCTTGGACGCCTTGTAGCGGAACCGGTCGATGTAGGATTGGATATGCTTGCGCTGGGCGATCTGCTTGGTCTGGTTGGCGGCCAGCCGCTCCAGGTTCGCGCGTCGGGTCCGTTCGAACTGGTCGTAGCCGCCGGCGTAGGAGACCAGCTTGCCCTGGTCCAGATGGACCGTGGTGGTCGGAACCTTGTTCAACAGCTCGCGGTCGTGGCTGACCAGCAGGATCGTGTGCGGATAGTTCCGCAGGTAGTTCTCCAGCCAGATCGTCGCTTCGAGGTCGAGGTGGTTGGTCGGCTCGTCGAGCAGCAGCAGTTCCGGCTGGGCGAACAGTACCCCGGCGAGCGCCACGCGCATGCGCCAGCCGCCGGAGAAGTCGCTGCACGGCCGCGTCTGCGCCTCGGCGTCGAAACCCAGGCCCGACAGGATCTGGGCCGCCCTGGCCGGGGCCGAATGGGCGTGGATGTCGGCCAGCCTAGTGTGGATCTCGGCGATGCGGTGGGGGTCGCGGGCGGTCTCCGCCTCCGCCAGCAGGGCCGTGCGCTCCACGTCGGCGGCCAGAACCGTGTCGATCAGGCTGACGTCGCTGCTCGGCGCCTCCTGGGCGACGATGCCCAGGCGGGTCTCCGCGGGCATGGTGATGGCCCCGCCGTCCGGAGCCATCTGGCCGGCGATCAGGCGCAGCAGGGTCGTCTTGCCCGTGCCGTTGCGGCCGACCAGCGCGACGCGATGGCCCTTGGGGATGGCGACGGTGGCGTGGTCGAAGATCACACGCCCGCCGAAGCGGAAAATCAGTTCATTGATGTGAAGCATGCCGGGGCTGGTGATAGCATGCCGGACGGGCCGTTTTGAAGGGACTGGAAACGGAAATCGCTATAGCGCCGAAAGGGTCCCCCGGTGGGTCCGTCGAAAAAGCCCCGTTGCTAACCCGGCCGATGCGCGTATATAACGCCGCGAATTTTGCGAGAGCACACAGGAGCCTTCCAACATGGCCGTCGAACGGACCTTGTCCATCATCAAGCCGGACGCGACCCGCCGGAACCTTACGGGCAAGATCAATGCCCGCTTCGAGGAAGCCGGGCTGCGGATCGTCGCGCAGAAGCGCATCCGCCTGACCAAGGAACAGGCGGAAAAGTTCTACGAGGTCCATGCCGAGCGCTCGTTCTTCGGCGAGCTGGTCGACTTCATGATTTCCGGCCCCGTGGTGGTCCAGGTCCTGGAAGGCGACAACGCCGTCCAGCGCAACCGCGACATCATGGGCGCCACCAACCCGGCGAACGCCGCCGCCGGCACGATCCGCAAGGATTTCGCCGAGTCGATCGAGGCCAACTCGGTCCACGGCTCGGATAGCCCGGAGAACGCCGCCCGCGAGATCAAGTTCTTCTTCAGCAAGAGCGAAATCGTTCCTTGATAGGGGCCCTGATCGGGAACTGACGGCAGCCGGACGGTCAGACGTACCCGCCGACCAGGCGGAACGGCTGGCCGCCCATGCCGATCTTGAACCGCGCGATCCCCGGCGTCGTCTCGTTGATGCCGCCGAGGTCGAAGCCGGTATGGCCCTGGGCCTTCAGCCACAGCGCCGACTGCCACAGCAGCAGATGATGGGCGCGCAGATCCCGCCCCTCCTCCCCGTTCCAGCCGACCTGATAGGTGGCCGCGGCACCATGCCGCACCAGCAGTACGCCTGCGACCGGCCGGCCCTGGTGAACCGCCCGTAGCAGGACCGGCGGCGTCGTCTCGGCCGAAAGATTGTGCAGGACCCGCAGGAAGGCGGGGGATGGCCCGCGATAATTCCGCGCCATCTTGTCCTGCAGGTAATGTTCCATCAGCCAGTCGAAGTGGACAGCCGATGTGTCGACCTCGACGGAGAGGCCGTTGCGTTCCGCCTGATGGAGCATGTTGCGCCACTTGCCGTGCAGCCCGGCCCTCAGAACATCGGGTTCGGAAGCGAGGTCGAGCCAGACCGACTCGTACCCCTCTTCCCGGCGGTGGAAGCCGGTGTCCGCCAGTCGCTTGCGCGCGGCCTCGCTGTCGATCATTTCGGGGTGGAAGACCAGGGGACGGCCGCGCAGGAGATGGTAGCGGTCCCGGATCATGCGCAGGACCAGCTTCAGCATCTCTCCCGGGATCTCGTCATGGATCCACAGCGGACCACGATAGATCCTGCAGGTGGTCAGGAACGGCAGCCAGCGCTTCGTCTGCACCTGGACGAGGCCGACGGGCTTGTTCTCGAAGCGGATGATGCCGAAATCGGCCTTCCATCCCTCGGTCTTCGCCAGCGCCAGGGCATATTGCCAGGACTGGAGCAGGGTCGGGCGCTTGCACCGGGCCAGCAGGGCATCCCACTGGGAGAAGGTGCAGTCGTTCCAGTCGATTCGGAAGGGATTGAACGGGGGAGTCATGGAACCGGGCGCGACCGCCGCGCTGAAGGAGACGGGCGCCGCCCGGTCAAGGCGTCAGAGCAGGAAGATCGCCATGAGAACCAGGATGGCGATGACGGCGATGGTGCCGTACTTCGTCAGCATGGTGAAACGCTCATAGGTTTCCAAATGGGCGCGGAACTCTTCGTTCCGAAGATCGTCGTTATTGTCGGCCACGGCCATCTCCAACCTCTGCGTTGTTATTCGGTTTTCGGCGGTCCCGATTTAAGGGACGGCCGGTTCATTTACAAGCGCTATCCGTGACGAGGATCATGCGGGAGGATTAAGTACCGGTCCGTCCGGTTGGGGCGGACTGTCGGACAGCACGACCCGTTCCCCCTCGACCCGGGCCCTACCCTCGGCGATCAGGCGGAGCGCCAGGGGATAGCACCGGTGTTCGGCGACCAGCACGCGGTCGCCCAGGGCATGGGCATCGTCGTCGGGCAGGACAGGCACCACGGCCTGCACGATGATCGGTCCCTCGTCCATGGCGGGGCGGACGAAATGCACGGTGCATCCGGTGAACCTCACGCCGGCCTCGATCGCGCGGGCGTGGGTGTCGAGCCCCTTGAATGAGGGCAGCAGCGAGGGATGGATGTTGATCAGCCGGTCGCGCCACCGCTCGACGAAGTCGGCCGTCAGCAGCCGCATGAAACCGGCGAGGCAGACCAGATCGACCCCGGCCGACCTCAGCGCCGCGTCCATGGCCGCCTCGAAACCCGGCTTGTCGGCGAAGTCCCGGTGGCTGACGACGGATGCGGGAATGCCGGCCGCCCTGGCGCGCTCCAGCCCATAGGCGTCGGCCTTGTTGGACAGCACCAGCACGATCTCCGCCGGGAAGCAGGGATCGGCGCAGGCGTCGATCAGGGCCTGGAGGTTGCTTCCCCGGCCCGAGATCAGGACACCGACCTTCAGCCGTGCCACGCCGTGTCCACTCCGTCGATCACCACGCGCTCGACATCGCCGATCGCGGGCTGCACTTCGCCGATCCGGTAGACCGTCTCGCCGGCCTCCCTGAGGATGCGCTGCGTCTCGTCGGCCTTGTCCGCCGCCGCGATGACGACCATGCCGATGCCGCAGTTGAAGGTGCGCGCCAGGTCGTCGTCACCGATGACCGCCGAGTCCGCCATCCAGCGGAACACCGGAAGCAGCGGCCACGCCGTGGCATCGAGCGAGACGCCCAGGCCTTCGGGCAGCACGCGGGGGATATTGTCGGTCAGGCCGCCGCCGGTGATATGGGCCAGCGCCTTGACGGTGCCCGCCCGCACGGCGGCCAGCACCGGCTTGACGTAGATCCGGGTCGGGGTCAGCAGGGCCTCGGCGACCGTGGTCCCCGGCGCGAAAGGCGCCTCGTCCTGATAGGACAGCCCGGCCTTCTCGACGATCCGGCGCACCAGCGAGTAACCGTTGGAATGGACGCCGCTCGACGCCAGCCCGAGCACCACGTCTCCCGCGGCCACGTCGGCACCGGTCAGGATCTGCCCGCGCTCGGCCGCCCCCACGGCGAAACCGGCGAGGTCGTAGTCCTTGCCCGCGTACATGCCCGGCATCTCGGCCGTCTCTCCGCCGATCAGGGCGCACCCGGCCTGCCGGCAGCCCTCGGCGATGCCGGCGACGATGTCCCGGCCGGCCGCGACGTCGAGCTTTCCGGTCGCGAAGTAATCGAGGAAGAACAGCGGTTCGGCGCCCTGCACCACGAGGTCGTTGACGCTCATGGCGACGAGATCGATGCCGATGGTATCGTGCTTGCCGGCGGCGATGGCGATCTTCAGCTTGGTGCCCACGCCGTCGGTGCTGGCGACCAGGATCGGGTCCTTGTAGCCGGCCGCCTTCAGGTCGAACAGGGCACCGAAGCCGCCCAGTCCCGCATCCGCCCCGACCCGGGCGGTCGCCTTCGCCAGCGGCTTGATCGCATCGACGAGAGCAGCGCCGGCGTCGATGTCAACACCGGCATCCTTATAGGCGTCGCCGGTGTTATTCGGTGTGGTGCTGATGGCGTCCTCGCGTGCGCTGGGTTATAAACCGGGCCGGTCCCAGGTCATGAACAGCATCACGGGCCGGCATCAAGGGCCGAACATACTCGAAACGGAAGGCTTTGCAATGCTTCACCGCCGTCCGCTGGCATGCCTGTTCCAGCTAGTCCTCGGCATCGTCCTGCTGGCTTTTTCCGGCCCGGCAAGGGCTCAGGAAAGCAGCGATATCTTCACCGTGAAGGACGTCGCGGTCGACGTCACGGCGGACAATGCCGCGGCGGCGCGCGACCGGGCGATCACCGAGGCCCAGCGCAAGGCGTTCGCCGAACTCTACGGCCGCCTGAGCCCCGTCCCCGGCGCCCGCCCGCCCGAACTGAGCGACCTGGAGGTGGCAAGGCTGGTCCAGGACTTCGAGGTGCAGCGGGAACGCAGTTCGGCGGTGCGCTACCTGGCGACGCTGACCGTACGCTTCCGCCCCGCGAACGTACGGACGCTGCTCCAGGACAAGGGCGCCAGCTATGTCGAGGTCCGCAGCCGGCCCGTGCTGGTACTGCCCGTCTACCAGTCGAGCGGCAATCCCCCGGTGCTGTGGGAGGACCGCAGCGCCTGGCGCGCCGCGTGGGAGAACTTCCCGCCGCCGCAGGGCATGGTTCCGATCGTCGTCCCCTATGGCGAGTTGACCGACATCGCCGATGTCAGCGCCGCCACCGCGCTGGAGGGCGATACCGGCGGGTTCAACGCGATCGCCGAGCGTTACGGCGCCAGCGACGTGCTGGTGGCGGTACTGGGCGTGCGCGGGGCGGAGCCCGACCCGTCCCAGCCCAACACCGTCAGGCTGACCCGCTATTCGCCGGACGGGTCGAAGCGCAGCGACACCGTCACGGTCCCCGCCGCTCCGGGCCAGACCGTGGACGCCTACCTGGCCGGCGGAGTAGCGGCGGTCGTCCGCTCGCTCGATGAGAAATGGCGGCAGGCCAACACCGTCGCCGCCGGGCCGGAGCAGACCATGCAGGTCGCCGTGCCGATCGCCCGCCTCGACGACTGGGTCCAGACCAAGCGGCGGCTTTCCCAGGTTCCGACCGTGACGCGCGCCGACCTGATGTCCCTGACCCGGACGGCGGCGCGGGTCGAACTGACATACCGGGGCACACCGGAGGTGCTGGCGACCGCGCTGTCCCAGCAGGATCTGGAACTGACCGAGGCGCCGCCGCTCGATCAGGCCGCCGCCCAGGCGGGCTTGCCGGCCGTTCCGGGAACGGTGGCGGCGCCCGTGTCCGTGCTGGGGCCGGCCGGGCAGCCGATCGGCGTCTACCAGACGGGACCCGTCTGGCAGTTGCGCTGGGCCGGATCGCAGGCATCGGGACCGGTCGGCCGCACCTTCCGGTGACGGGCCGGGTCCGCGCATCATGAGCATTCCCAACATCATCACCATGGGGCGCCTGCTGTCGGTGCCCCTGGCGGTGTGGCTCATCCTGGACGGCGAGCTGTTCTGGGCGTTCTGGCTGTTCGTCGCCGCCGGCGTTTCCGACGCGGTGGACGGATTCATCGCGCGCGCCTTCCGGGCGCGCACCATGTTGGGCGGCTACCTGGACCCGCTGGCCGACAAGGCGCTGCTGGTCAGCGTCTATCTGACGCTCGGCCATACCGGGTATCTTCCCCTTTGGCTTGTGATCCTGGTGGTGTTTCGCGATATCCTGATCGTCGGCGGCGTGTTGCTGCTCTACACGCTCAAGGAGTCGTTCGCGATGCAGCCGTCCTTCATCAGCAAGGTCAATACAACCATGCAGATCGCCCTGGCGGCGCTCGTCCTGTCCACATTCGGGCTGGGCTTGACGGAACCGCCGGTGGACCTGGCCTGGATCACGCCGATCATGACCTGGGCGGTGGCCGTGACCACCGTCTGGTCGGGGCTGGGCTACGTGGTGACGGGAAGCCGGCTGCTCAGCCGGCTCGGCGGCACGAAATGAGCCGGCGGCGCCAGCGCCGCTTCTGGCTGATCACGGCGGTCGTCACTTTCGTGGCGCTCTACGTGCTGCGCGACATGCTGCTGCCCTTCGTGGCCGGCATGGCGATCGCCTATTTCCTCGATCCGGTCGCCGACCGCCTGGAGCGGATGGGAACGCCGCGCTGGCTCGCCACGACCGGCGTCCTGCTGTTCTTCGTGCTCTGCCTCGTCCTCGTTCTGATCCTGCTGGTTCCCCTGATCCAGGCGCAGGTGGTCCAACTGGTCGAGACCTTGCCGCGCATCGTCGCCTGGGTGAACAATACGGCGATCCCCACCGCCGAGGGCCTGCTTACCCAGCTGTCCCCCGAGGACCTGGAGCGGCTGCGCACCGCCATCGGTTCCTACGCCGGAGAGGTGGTCGGCTGGCTAGGCACCGTCCTGCAGTCGATCGTGACCGGCGGCGTCGCCCTGTTCGACGTGCTGACCCTGCTGTTCATCACGCCCATCGTCGCCTTCTACCTGCTGCGCGACTGGGACGTGATGATCGGGACCATCCATGGCTGGCTGCCCCGGCAGCACGCCGCGACGATCCTGGACCAGGTCAACGAGATCGACAGGACGCTGGCCGGGTTCGTCCGCGGGCAGGCCACCGTCTGCCTCGTGCTCGGGCTGTTCTACGGCGTCGCCCTGTCGGTCTTCGGGCTGAATTTCGGGCTCGTGGTCGGATCGATCGCCGGGCTGCTGTCCTTCATCCCCTATGTCGGGTCGCTGGTCGGCTTCGTGTCGAGCGTCGGGATCGCACTGGTCCAGTACGATACCTGGACGCCGGTGGTCGTCGTGGTCGTGATCTTCCTGGTCGGGCAGGCGGTGGAGGGCAACTTCCTCACGCCCAAGCTGGTCGGCGATAAGGTCGGGCTGCACCCCGTCTGGGTGATGTTCGCGCTGCTCGCGGGCGGCAGCCTGTTCGGCTTCGTCGGCGTGCTGATGGCGGTTCCGGTCGCGGCGGTGATCGGCGTGCTCACCCGGTTCGCGCTACAGCAGTACCTGTCAAGCTCCTACTATTCGGGTCCGGATTCGGGTCCTGCGGACGAGGCTTGGCGGCCGTGACCGGAACCCCGGCGCAGCTCCCCCTGGATCTGGGCCACCGGCCGGCGATGGGAGCGGACGATTTCCTGGTGGCGCCCAGCAACGAGGCGGCGGTCGCGTGGCTCGACCTGTGGCCCAACTGGCCGGCACCGGCGCTGGTGATCTTCGGGCCGGCGGGCTGCGGCAAGACCCATTTGGCCCAGGTGTGGCGCGCCCGCACCCAGGCGCCGCGGGTCGAGCCCGGCGATCTCCGGATCGAGACCCTGCCGAGATTGCTAAGCGAGGCCGCAGCCGTCGTGATCGACAATGCCGACCGCGGCACCGGCGACGCGCGGGCCGAACGCGCCCTGTTCCATCTCTACAATCTGGCGCGGGAAACCGGCGGGCATCTGCTTCTGACGTCGGAGTCGGCACCCGCCCGGTGGGGTATCAACCTGCCGGATCTGCGGTCGCGGCTGATGGCGGCGCCCGCGGTCGCGGTGGGCGCGCCGGACGACGCGCTTCTGGCGGCGATCCTGGTGAAGCTGTTCGCCGACCGGCAGTTGCGGGTCGGTCACGACGTGATCCGCTTCCTGGTGACCCACATGGAGCGATCGTTCGATGCCGCCCGACGCCTCGTCGCCGACCTGGACGCGGCGGCGCTGGCCGCGCGCCGGCGGATCACGGTGCCGCTGGCCCGGCGGGTGCTGGCCAGGGCCTGAGCCGGGAGACTATTCCGCGGCGTCGTCGCCCTGCCGCTTCATCACCTCGCGCCAGCGGCTGACGTTGCGGTTGTGCTCGGCCAGCGTCTTGGCGAAGGCATGGCCGCCCGTCCCGTCGGCGACGAAATAGACATAGTCGTGCTGCTCCGGGTTCATGGCGGCCTCCAGTGCGGCCTTGCCCGGATTGGCGATCGGCGACGGCGGCAGCCCGTCCACCACATAGGTGTTGTACGGCGACTCGACCTTCCAGTCGGCCCGGGTCAGGGCGCGCCCAAGGGTCCCGCCTCCCTGGGTCAGCGCATAGACTACCGTGGGATCGGACTGGAGCCGCATGCTGGCGAGCAGCCGGTTGACGAAGACGCCGGCGACCTTGGCCCGTTCCTGCGGCACGCTCGTCTCCTTCTCGACGATCGACGCCAGGACGAGCGCCTGCTCGGGATTGTCCAGCGGCAGCGACAGGGAGCGCTTGTCCCACGCCGCCTTCAGCGCCGATTGCATGGCCGCCTGCATCCGCTTCAGCATGTCGGCGCGGCCGTCGCCCCAGGAGTAGTGATAGGTCTCCGGCAGCAGGGTACCCTCGGCCGGATCGGAGGTGATCTCGCCGGACAGCGACGGCTCGTCGCGCAGCAAGGCTACCACCTGCGACGAGGTTAACCCCTCGGGCACCGTGAATCGGCGGACCACCGTCTTGCCGCTCTGCAGGATGCGCAGGGCTTCGGCAATGCTGACATGGGCGGGGAAAGCATATTCACCGGCCTTGAGCGCCCGGTTGGCTCCCGTGACCTTGGCGGCGGCCACGAAGACCAGCGGCGCATCCACAACCCCGGCTTCGGTCAGCGATGCGCTGATCGCATCGAGCCCGCTGCCGCGCGGGATCACGACCGAGCTTTCGGCCGCGAGCGGGCCGGCGCGATTGACGAGGTGGAGACCCCACAGCGCCGCGCCGGCGAACAAGCCGATGACGACGACCGCCCCGATCGCGACCCGGACGGCAAGACGCATGGCGAACCTACTTGTATTCCTTGAAAACCAGCGAGGCGTTGGTGCCGCCGAACCCGAACGAGTTCGACAAGGCAGCCTTCACCCGCTTCTCCTTCGCCTGCTTCGGCACGAGATCGACGCCCAGGCAGCTCTCCGAAGGATCCTGCAGGTTCAGCGTCGGCGGAACCACGCCGTCGTTGATCGCCTTGATCGAGAAGATCGCCTCGACCGCGCCGGCGGCGCCCAACAGGTGGCCGATCGCCGACTTGGTCGACGACATCGAGACCGTCTCGATCGCCGGGCCGAACAGCCGCTTGACCGCGCCCAGCTCGATCTCGTCGCCGAGCGGCGTGGAGGTGCCGTGGGCGTTGACGTAATCGATCTCGGACGGATCGACGCCGGCCCGCTTCAGGGCGTTGCGCATCGACCGGAAGCCCCCGTTGCCGTCTTCCGGCGGGGACGTGATGTGGTAGGCGTCGCCGGACAGGCCGTAGCCGGTCACCTCGGCATAGATCTTGGCGCCGCGGCGCTTGGCATGCTCCAGCTCCTCGAGCACGAGGACGCCGGAGCCCTCGCCCATCACGAAGCCGTCCCGGCCCTTGTCGTATGGGCGCGAGGCTTCCGTCGGGCGGTCGTTGTAGCCGGTCGAGAGCGCGCGGGCCGCAGCGAAGCCGGCGATGCCCAGGCGGCTGACGGCCGCCTCGGTGCCGCCTGCCAGCATGACGTCGGCGTCTTCCCACATGATCAGGCGTGCGGCGTCGCCGATGGCGTGCGCGCCGGTCGAGCAGGCAGTGACGGCCGAATGGTTCGGTCCCTTGAAGCCGTACATGATCGAGACATGGCCGGAGGCCAGGTTGATCAGGCTGGCGGGAATGAAGAAGGGGGAGATCCGGCGCGGACCCTTCTCGTGAAGGGTGATGGAACCCTCATAGATGCCGATCAGGCCGCCGATGCCGGAGCCGATCATGACGCCGGTGGACTCGCGCTGCTCGTCGGTCTGCGGCTCCCAGCCGCTGTCGGCGACCGCTTCGCGGGCGGCTGCGATGGCCAGCACGATGAACTCGTCCATCTTGCGCTGGTCTTTGGTCGACACATGGTCGTCCGCGTTGAACAGGCCCTCGGCGGTCGGACCGCGCGGCACCTGGCCGGCGATCTTGGCCGGCAGGTCCGAAACGTCGAACGACGTGATGGCGCGCAGGCCGGACTCGCCCTTGATGAGACGTTCCCAGTTGTTCTGAACGCCGACCCCGAGGGGCGACACCATCCCGAGACCGGTTACGACGACACGTCTCATGATCAATCCTGAACTGCTCGTGGCTTGGAAAGCCAATGCCTTGGTAAGGCCAGGGAGTGAACGGCAGGGGCTTCGGTCGGCCAGGTCGCCGACCTGGCCGGGCCCCTACTCTGTACCGGGGCTCAGGCCGCGGCGTTCGCCTTGATGAAATCGATCGCGTCCTTGACGGTCAGGATCTTCTCGGCGGCGTCGTCGGGGATCTCGCACCCGAACTCTTCTTCGAACGCCATCACCAGCTCGACCGTGTCCAGGCTGTCGGCGCCCAGATCGTCGATGAAGCTGGCATTTTCGGTGACCTTGGACTCTTCGACGCCCAAGTGTTCGATGACGATCTTCTTCACGCGATCGGCGATGTCACTCATCTTTACAAACCTTCCCAAATCTTTCGTTTGATTGGGGTGAGCCCCGACGTCTGGACACCAGATATTATCGGCCCAACCCGTTAGTGTCGGCCCCATGAAAAGTGCCGTCACATAACACACTTGAACGGGGTTGACCAGCATCCCCCGCTGGCAACCGTCGCGGATCCGCCATGTTCCCTTAGATCATGGCCATGCCGCCGTTGATATGCAATGTCTGCCCCGTGACGTAACCGGCCTGTTCGCTGGCCAGGTAGACGACGCCGGCGGCGATGTCGCCCGGATCGCCCAGCCGGCCCGCCGGAACGGCTCCCGTCAGCTTCTGCTTCTGCTCGTCGGGCAGCACGTCGGTCATCGCGGTCGCGATGAAGCCAGGGGCCACGCAGTTCACCGTGATATTGCGCGACGCGACCTCGGCGGCCAGCGCCTTGGACATGCCGATCATGCCGGCCTTGCTGGCCGCATAGTTGGCCTGCCCCGGATTGCCGGTGACCCCGACGATCGAGGTGATCCCGATGATGCGGCCCCACCGTCGCTTCATCATCCCGCGCAGCACCGCGCGCGACAGCCTGAAGCCCGCCGTCAGGTTGACGTCGAGCACCAGCTGCCAGTCCTCGTCCTTCATCCGCATGGCAAGGCCGTCACGGGTCAGTCCCGCATTGTTGACCAGGATGTCGACCTGCCCCATGGCGGCTTCGGCGTTCTTGACCAGGGCCTCGGTGGCGGCCGTGTCGCTGAGGTTGGCCGGCACCACGAAGGCGCGCGCGCCCAGCTCCGCCGCCAGCGCCTCCAGTGCCTCGACCTTGGTGCCGGACAGGGCGACCGATGCCCCTTGGGCATGCAAGGCACGCGCGATGGCGGCCCCGATCCCGCCGGAAGCGCCGGTCACCAGCGCGGATTTACCTGTCAGATCGAACATCGATGGCCTCGAAATCAACGTGCGGCGCGACGCAGCCGGTAGGATGCGGGATTCAGGAGAGGGTCCTGAGGAAAGTCTCGATGTCGGCCGGCCCCTGGACCGACAGGCCCGAGATCTCCCGGTCGATGCGCTTGGCGAGGCCGCTCAGGACCTTGCCCGAGCCCAGCTCGACCAGGGTGTCGACCCCCTGCCCCTTCATGAACAGGACGCTTTCGCGCCACCTCACCAGCCCGGTGACCTGGTCGACCAGCAGGCGGCGGATCTCGTCCGGGCTGACCACCGCCTCCGCGGTGACGTTGGCGACGACCGGAACCACCGGGCCGCGCAGCTCGACGTTGGCGAGCGCCTCGGCCATCGATTCGGCGGCCGGCGCCATCAGCTCGCAATGGAACGGCGCGCTGACCGGCAGCAGGATGGACCGCTTGGCGCCCCGCCCCGCCGCGACCGCGATCGCGCGCTCGACCGCCGCCCGGTGGCCGCTGACGACCACCTGCCCCGGCGCGTTGTCGTTGGCCGTCGAGCAGACCTCGCCCTGCGCCGCTTCGGCCGCGACTTCCTGCGCCGCCGCCAAATCCAGGCCGAGCAGCGCCGCCATGGCGCCCTCGCCCACCGGAACCGCCTTCTGCATGGCCTGGCCGCGCAGCTTGAGCAGGCGCGCGGTATCGGACAGGCTGAAGGTGCCGGCGGCGGCCAGCGCCGAATATTCGCCGAGCGAGTGGCCGGCGACGAAGGCCGCGGCCTTGTGCAGCTCGACCCCGCCTTCCCGTTCCAGCACGCGCAGGACGGCGATGCTGACCGCCATCAGCGCCGGCTGCGCGTTCTCGGTCAGGGTCAGGTCGCCCTCGGGGCCTTCGAACATCAGGCGGGACAGGTTCTGTTGCAGCGCCTCGTCCACCTCCTCGAAGGTGTGACGGGCGACCGGGAAGGCATCGGCGAGTTCCCGGCCCATGCCGACCGCCTGGCTGCCCTGGCCCGGAAAGACGAATGCGCGCGTCATCACTGTACCCGTATAATTGAAAGGCGCCTTCGGGAGGCGCCTAAATGGCCGGTAGTCATACCGCTTGGCAGAATGAAGTCAAGGCCGGGCGAAACGGCGATGCGAACGGTTACGCCGAGAACCGTATGCTGCACTGCACTTGAAGCGGCCTGCCGCGACGCTCGGAAGCGAAGATGCCGCAGCTCCCGCTGTCAAGCTTATTCGCTTGCTCCGTGGGCGCGGGTGTGTATAGTGCGCGGCTTCCAAAGCTCCTTGCCGGCGCACGCCAAGCGTCCGGCTAGGCCCGGGCGGCTGATTCCGGCATTTCGCCGGACCGCAGCGCCGGACCGTTAACAGCCATGGGGAGACCAAATGGCGAATTACGAGTGCGTGTTCATTGCACGCCAGGACATCTCGTCCGCGCAGGTCGAGCAGCTGACCGAAACCTTCTCGAACATCATCCGCGAGAACGGTGGCGAGGTTGCCAAGACCGAGCAGTGGGGTCTGAAGACCCTCACCTACAAGATCAAGAAGAACCGCAAGGGCCACTACGTCCTGTTCAATCTTGTCGCCCCCGCCCCGGCCGTCGCCGAGATGGAGCGCAACATGAGCATCAGCGAAGACGTGCTGCGCTACATGACGGTTCGCGTCGACGAGCTGGAGCCCGGCCCGTCCGCCATGATGCAGAGCCGCAACGAGCGGAGCGAGCGTGGCGACCGCGGTGATCGTGGCGACCGCGGCGGCCGCCGCTTCGACGGCGATCGTGGTGACCGCGGCGATCGTGGTGACCGCGGCGACCGCGGCCCCCGTCCTCCCCGCCGCACTGAATTCGAAGGAGAGCAGGCATGAGTGCCGCACCGTCCCCCGGTGGCCGTTCTGGTGGCGGTCCGCGTCGTCCGTTCTTCCGCCGCCGCAAGACCTGCCCGTTCTCGGGTCCGAACGCGCCGACGATCGACTACAAGGACATCAAGCTGCTCTCGCGCTTCATTTCCGAGCGCGGCAAGATCGTGCCGAGCCGCATCACCGCGGTGTCCACCAAAAAGCAGCGCGAGCTGGCGCGGGCGATCAAGCGCGCCCGTTTCCTGGCCCTGCTGCCCTACGTCGTGAAGTAAGCACCCGGGCGACCGGGCCGGCTTACGGGAGGATGGAGCGGCGCAATGCCTAATGCCCTGCTGATGGCGATCGGCGGTGGCGTGCTCAGCGCGCTGCTTTACCTTTCCGTGACGGCCGGCGGCTTGGGCACGGTGATCCTGGCCTATCTGGGGCCGCTCCCGTTGCTGATGGTCGGGCTGGGATTGGGGCTGCGGTCGTTCGCGATCGCCGGCACCGTCGCGGTCCTGGCGGTCGCCGGGTTCGGCGGACCGCTGTTCGGCCTGTCCTACGGCCTGGCCAACGGGATCGTGGTGGCGGTGATCGTCCGGCAGGCGCTGCTGGCCCGGCCCGCTCCCGACGGGACGCTGGAATGGTACCCGCCGGGGCTGCTGCTGGTGGTCCTGACCGGGTTGGGCCTTGTTGGACTGGGACTGGCGGCGCTGCTGACGCTCGGGGATCCGGGCGGCCTCGAAGGATCGGTCCGGCAGTTCCTGAGCCTCGCGTTCGGCGACGCCGCGGCCGGCACCGCCGGGGCGGAGGAACCGCTGGGCGAGCTGATCGAGGGATTCGCGCAGGTGTTCCCCGGCATGGTGGTGGTCTCGTGGCTCACGATGGCGATCATCAACGCGGCCCTGGCCCAGGGGGTGCTGATGCGGTTCGGCCGCAATCTCCGTCCCGCGATGCGGGTCGCGGAGGTCGAGCTGCCGAACTGGACCCCGATGCTTCTGGCGGCGGCCGGCGTCCTGGCCCTGCTGGGCGGCGAGGGGCAGCTGGGATACCTGGGGCTGAACGCGGCGATCGTGCTGCTGGTACCGTTCTTCTTCGCCGGGCTGGCGGTGGTTCACGCCTTCGCCGGCGGGCGGCAGGCCCGGACCCTGCTGCTGATGGTGTTTTACTTCTTTTTGCTGGTGTCCGGCTGGCCGATCGCCATGGTCGTCGGCCTTGGTGTGATTGAGCAATGGGCCGGGCTGCGCCGGCGGTTCTCCCGGACCGGCCCGGATCAGGAGAGTTAGTCATGGATATCATTCTGTTGGAGCGGGTCGAGAAGCTCGGCCAGATGGGTCAGGTCGTCAAGGTTCGGCCCGGCTATGCGCGCAACTTCCTGCTGCCGCAGAAGAAGGCCCTGCGCGCGACGAAGGCGAACCTCGCCTTCTTCGAGACGCAGAAGGCCCAGCTTCAGGCGCAGAACCTGGAGCGCCGGAAGGAAGCCGAGGAAGTGGCCGGCAAGATGAAGGGCCTGGCCGTCGTCATCACCCGTCAGGCTGCCGAGTCGGGCATGCTGTACGGTTCGGTCAACGGTCGCGACATCGCCGAGGCGGTGACCGCCAACGGCTTCACCGTCGAGCGCAATCAGGTCGCCATCAGCGACCCGATCAAGAGCCTCGGCCTGTTCGACGTGCGCGTCATCCTCCACCCGGAGGTGAGCGTGAACGTCAAGGTGAACGTCGCCCGTTCGCTGGAAGAGGCCGAGATGCAGGCCCAGCGCGGCGGCATGGTCACCACGGCCGACCTGCTGGCCGACGAGGAAGAGGCGGAAGCGGCTGCCGCCGCCGCTGCCGACGAGGAAGAGGATACCGACAACGCCTGATCGGCGTCGGCGGACATCCATTGCTCCCACGCGAAAGCGCGCCGGCTGTGGCAGCCGGCGCGCTTTTCGTGCTTGAAGAAAGCCTTGCGAGTTCCAGTCAGCCGTGCATGAGCGTCTTCAACTCGCGCGTGAACGCGGAGTTCGAACCGGCTTCGCCGGAGATCTCGGAGCCGGTGAAATTCAGCATGACCGAGCCCAGCACGATGCCGATGATCAGGCCTGCCGCCGCACCAATATGGCCGGCGGTGTCGTTTCCGTCCTCATTCTGCTCGCGATACCGCATCGGATCCTCTCAACAACTGCCTCGTCCAACAGGCTATCCGGACAGTTGTTGCGACAAACCTAATGCCTGGCCGACCTCGCGCACCGTGTTGTTGATTGATTTATCGTAGGTCGGCCTCGGCCGAAGGCCGACGCCGACAGCATGGCCGGAGCGTCGATGCAGGGTGTCGGCGTTTGCCCTGACGGGCGAAGGCCGAGCTACCGCACTCCGCCTTCGCCTCCGCCGAACGTCATCAGAAAGACTGTGCGGGACCACTAATAGTATTCGTAGGAACGCGCCTCGACGTCGCGGTCCATGTCGCGCCAGGCGGCGTCCTCCGGGTCGGTGTCGAAATCCTCGACCACCTCCTCCATGTCGTAGTCCGACCAGCGCAGCACCGAGATCATGAACTCGGCCTGATCCGGGCGGAGCCCGACCTTGCGCGCCATCTCGGGGATGTCGCGCCCTTCGCGGACATACTGGACGAGGTTGCGGATCCGGCGGAAGACATCCTCCTCCACCTCGGTGTCGTAGGCGAAGACGTCGAGGAACTTGCCCGTCCAGGTCCCGTCGCTCTCGAACCCGGTCGGAAGCCGCACATCGTGCCGGTCCGCCACCAGCCGGGCCAACTCCACCTGAGCCGCCGTCGGGCGGCTATCGCCGTCGGATTTCCGGGCCACTCAACCAATCCTTCCTTAACTCGGGCGATGGCATGGTTAATACACCCATGCCTCGATGCATGATCGCATCCGGAAATCCTCATGGCGAGAGCTAATTTCCGCCATCTTCACAGCCTGTGGATAACTTCACTCGCCGGGTTCCACAAGCTATCCACAGCCGCGGCGTCTATCTCGGCCCGGCCCGCTCTGCTAGTCTCCCCGACATGGAAACGATGACCACTGATCCTCGCGCCGCCCGCCCCGCGGATGCTGCCGGACGACGCCCCAGCTACCGAATCACCCCGCACAACGCCGAGGCTGAGCAGAGCCTGCTGGGCGCGATCCTGACCAACAACAAGGCCTACGAGAAGGTCGGCGAGTTCCTGAAGCCGGAGCATTTCTACGATCCAGTCCACAGCCGAATCTTCGAGACGATCCATACCCTGGTCCAGCGCGGCGAGGTCGCCGACCCGATCACGCTGAAGCGCTATTTCGAAGGCGATCCGGCGCTGGATAGCGTCGGCGGCGTCGGCTACCTCGCCGAACTGGCCGGCAGCGTGGTCTCGGTGGTCAATTCCGAGCACTATGGCCGAATCATCCACGACATGTACCTCCGCCGCCAGCTCATCGACATGGGCGAGGACATGGTCAACGAGGCCTACAGCCACAACCTCGAGGGTGCGGCGCTCGAACAGATCGAAGGGGCGGAAAAGAAGCTCTTCGACCTGGCGACGACCGGCGACATCCAGGGCGGCTTCCAGCCGTTCAGCCAGTCGCTCCGAGTCGCCATCGAGATGGCGGAGGAGGCGTTCAAGCGGGACAGCCAGGTCACAGGCGTCACCACCGGCCTGATCGACCTGGACCGCAAGCTGGGCGGTCTTCATCCCAGCGACCTGCTGATCCTCGCCGGGCGTCCGTCCATGGGCAAGACGGCGCTCGCCACCAACATCGCGTTCGCCGCGGCCAAGGCCCACCTGCGCACCGACGGCAAGGAAGGCGCGGGGGTCGCCTTCTTCTCGCTGGAAATGTCGGCCGAGCAGCTGGCGACCCGTATCCTGGCGGACGAGGCGCAGGTCGCCTCGGAGAAGATCCGGCGCGGCGACCTGAAGCCGGAGGACTTCCAGCGCTTCTCGGAAGCCAGCAGCATCCTGTCGCGCGTCCCCTTCTATGTGGACGACACGCCGGCCTTGAGCATCGCGGCGGTCCGGACCCGGTCGCGCCGGCTGGCGCGCACGTCGGGCGGCCTCGGGCTGATCGTGGTCGACTATCTCCAGCTGCTGCGCGGCTCCGGAGGCAAGGGCAACGAGAACCGGGTGCAGGAAATCTCCGAGATCACCCGCGGCCTGAAGGCCATCGCCAAGGAGCTGGACGTCCCGGTCATGGCCCTGTCCCAGCTGTCCCGCGCCGTCGAGCAGCGCGAGGACAAGCGTCCGCAGCTTTCCGACCTGCGTGAGTCCGGATCGATCGAGCAGGACGCCGACGTGGTCATGTTCGTCTTCCGCGAACAGTATTACCTGGAACGCGCCGAACCGAGCCGGCGGCCCGACGAGGCCGACGACAAGTTCAACGATCGCTACCAGCGCTGGCAGCAGCGCCTGGGCGAAGTCCACAACACCGGCGAAGTCATCATCGCCAAGCAGCGCCACGGGCCGATCGGCACGGTGCGCCTGTTCTTCGATGGCCAGTACACCAAGTTCGGCGACCTGGACCAGAGCCACCCGGGCGGTGGCAGCGACTACGAATAGGGGAAAACGGGGGTGCGGCCGGAAGGCCCGCCCCCATCCACCTATGGGCAACCGCTGGCGCCCCCGCCGTTGACAGTGTTATGACGGTTGGCTAGGGTGCGCCGCACAAGGTTGCGCGCTGAGGTAAAGTTGCAACGGCACCAGCAGTTTAGGTGTGTGGTTCCAGCCGTTCCCTCGACGCGTCCGGCCCGAGTGTCGTGCCCGGCACGGGGGCGTGGGTGAGCGGAACCGCCACCCGCTAGGCTGCCACGGGGGATCAATGGGCTTCCTGACCACGACCGGCCGCGCCTTCCTGATATTTCTGGAAGCGACCGGCCGGCTTATGCTGTTTACGGGCGTCGCCGTCTCGCACTGCTTCCGGCCGCCGTTCTATATGCGCCTGATCGGGCGACAGATGATCGACATCGGCTATTATTCGCTGCCCGTCGTCGGACTGACCGCCCTGTTCACCGGCATGGTGCTGGCCCTGCAGAGCTATACCGGCTTCGCCCGCTTCCAGGCGGAGGGGGCCGTCGCGACCGTGGTGGTACTCTCCGTCACCCGAGAACTGGGGCCGGTGCTCGCCGGTCTGATGGTGGCAGGCCGCATCGGTGCCTCCATGGCCGCGGAGATCGGGACCATGCGGGTGACCGAGCAGGTCGACGCCCTGTCCACCCTGGCGACCAACCCGTTCAAGTACCTCGTGGTGCCCCGCCTCATCGCAGGCCTCACCATGCTGCCGCTGCTGGTCCTGATCGCCGACATCATCGGCGTATTCGGCGGCTTCCTGATCGGCGTCTACCGGCTGGACTTCAACCCGGCGGCCTATATCGGGCGCACCTGGGAGTACCTGGTGCCGATGGACGTGATCTCCGGCCTGGTGAAGGCGGCCGTCTTCGGATTCGTGATCGCGCTGATGGGCTGCTACCACGGCTACCAGTCGCGCGGCGGCGCCCAGGGCGTGGGTGCCGCGACGACCAACGCGGTCGTGTCCTCCTCCATCCTTATCCTGGTGTTCAACTACCTGATCACCGGCCTGTTCTTTTCGCGATGAGCGCCATGACACATACCGCAGAAGGCAGGCCGGCCCACGCCGCGCCCGGGACCCAGACCGTCACGCCCAAGCTGAAGCTGTCAGGCGTCCACAAATCCTTCGGCGACAAGCACGTGCTGAACGGCGTGGACCTGGAGGTCGGCCGGGCCGAATCCCTGGTGGTGATCGGCGGCTCGGGCACCGGCAAGTCGGTGATGCTGAAATGCGCGATCGGCCTGATGCTGGCAGACAGCGGGTCGATCCGGATCGACGGGGAGGAGACGGCCAATCTCGGTCCGCGCGACCGCGAGCGGGTGATGCGCAAGTTCGGCATGCTGTTCCAGGGGGCCGCCCTGTTCGATAGCCTGCCGGTGTGGGAGAACGTCGCCTTCGGCCTGATCCAGGGCGAGAAGATGCCCCGCGGCAAGGCGCGCGAGATCGCGGTCGAGAAACTGGCCTCGGTCGGCCTCGCCAAGGAAGTGGCGGACCTGTTCCCCGCGGAATTGTCCGGCGGCATGCAGAAGCGCGTCGGCCTGGCCCGCGCGATCGCCACGCAGCCGGAGATCATCTTCTTCGACGAGCCGACCACCGGACTCGATCCGATCATGGCCGACGTGATCAACGACCTGATCATCAAGTGCGTCAGGGACCTGGGTGCCACCGCCTTGTCCATCACCCACGACATGGCCAGCGCCCGCAAGATCGCCGACCGGATCGCGATGATCTACAAAGGAAAGATCATCTGGAGCGGCCCGGTGTCGGAGATCGACAATTCCGGCAACCCATATGTCGACCAGTTCATCCATGGGCGCGCCGACGGGCCGATCCAGATGGAGGTCATGCAACCCTGACCCGCGGCATCGACCCCGGGTCGGCCTCTGGTATTCCTGTTCTGTTCATCTTAAATAAACGCTGTTTCGATAAGCATCGAGCGTTTTCAGGATAGTTCCCGGGCCGGGCATGGCCCGTGGCAAGGTCTCGCGCCGAATGTCTTCCAGCCTGGCGTTTCCCATAGGTCGGAAAGTTCGCGCGTGCTATCCATTGCTGCACCGCAAACACGTCGAGAACCCGGTTACATTGGCCCGTTCCAACACACGTTATGTCTGCCAGGCCTGCGGCGCCAGCTCTCCGAAATGGAGCGGCAAGTGCGACGCGTGCGGCGAGTGGAACACCCTCGTGGAAGAGGCGGTTCCGGAAAGCGCCCCCAAGGGCCTGGGCCGGACGGCCGGCACCGGCCGGCGGATCGACTTCGTCGACCTGAAGGGCGTTTCCGAGAAGGCTCCCCGGCGCATCACCGGCATCGCGGAATATGACCGCGTGTGCGGCGGCGGCATGGTGCCGGGATCGGCCCTGCTGGTCGGCGGCGATCCCGGCATCGGCAAATCCACCCTTCTGCTCCAGGTCGTCTGCAGCCTCGCCCGGAACCTGCGATGCGCCTACATCTCGGGCGAGGAAGCGGTCGATCAGGTCAGGATGCGCGCGTCGCGCCTCGGCACCAGCGACTCCGCGGTGGAACTTGCCGCAGCGACCAACGTCCGCGACATCGTCGCCTCCCTCGACGCCGCCGACGCGCCGGGCCTGTGCATCATCGATTCGATCCAGACCATGTACGTGGACACGCTGGACAGCGCGCCCGGCACGGTCGCCCAGGTGCGCGCCTCGGCCCAGGAACTGATCCGGGTCGCCAAGCGGCGCGGCATCATCCTGGTGCTGGTCGGGCACGTGACCAAGGAAGGCACGATCGCGGGCCCGCGGGTGCTGGAGCACATGGTCGACACGGTGCTCTATTTCGAAGGGGAGCGCGGCCACCAGTTCCGGATTCTCCGCGCGGTGAAGAACCGCTTCGGCCCGACCGACGAGATCGGCGTGTTCGAGATGACCGACTCCGGCCTGACCGAAGTGTCCAACCCGTCGGAACTGTTCCTGGCGGAGCGGCGCGGCGACGTATCCGGCGCCTGCGTGTTCGCCGGCCTTGAAGGAACCCGCCCGGTGCTGGTCGAGATCCAGGCCCTGGTCGCCCCCTCCCCCCTCGGCACGCCGCGCCGCGCGGTGGTCGGCTGGGACGGCGGCAGGCTCGCCATGGTGCTTGCCGTGCTGGAGGCGCGCTGCGGGGTCGCGATCGGCGCCAACGACGTCTACCTGAACGTGGCGGGCGGCCTGCGGATCGGCGAACCGGCCGCCGACCTGGCGGTCGCGGCGGCGCTGGTGTCGTCGCTGACCGGGGAACCGGTGCCGGCCGATACGGTGGTGTTCGGCGAGGTCGGCCTGTCGGGCGAGATCCGCGCGGTCAGCCAGACCGACGTCCGCCTGAAGGAGGCCGCGAAGCTCGGCTTCGAGAAGTCCCTGATGCCGACCCAGCGCAGCCGGAAGTCCGGCAGCCGCGGCGATGTCGGAATCCGCAGGATCGAGCTGGCCCACCTGGAGGACCTGATCCCGATGTTCCAGGAACCCCGCGCCGCGGCGTCCGCCGGACGCGGGCGGGCCTGATGCCTCCCCTGATCCACCAGATGACGTGACGGATCCCGACATGGACTCGACATCAATCAACCCGACCGATATCGCCGTCATCGTCATCCTGCTGCTGTCGGCCCTGCTGGCGTTCGCACGCGGACTGGTCCGCGAGGTGCTGTCGGTCGGCGCCTGGGTCGGCGCCGCCTTCGCGACCCTGTACCTGTTCCCCCATGCCCTGCCGCTGGTCCAGCAGGTCGTCGCCAAGGACCTGATCGCCAAGGGCGTGGCCGGCCTCGCGGTATTCGTCACGTCCCTGATCCTGCTGTCGATCCTCAGCCACCAGATCTCCAAGGGCGTGCGCGGCTCGGCGCTGAGCGCCGTTGACCGCTCCCTCGGCTTCGTTTTCGGCATCGCCAGGGGTGCGGTGATCGTCTGCCTTGCCTATATCTCGGTGACTTGGGTCTTCCCCCCCACGGAGCAGCCGCGCTGGCTCCGGGAGGCGAGAACCATGCCGGTGATCCAGACCGGGGCCGAGATGCTGCGAAACCTGGTGCCCGGCCGCACCGGTCCGGCGGTCGAGTCTCAGGCGGCGTCCGGCGCCGCCGCGGCCAAGGCAGCCGCCGACATGGCGAATCGCGCCGTCCAGGACGAAGCCCTGAAGCGCCTTTCCACCCCCAGGCCGACGCCGGCGGCCGCGACGAACGCGGGTGCGCAGGTGCCCGACTCGGGGTATAAGGACCGGGACCGAACCGAACTCGACCGCCTGATCGAGACCAACCGCTGACAGCCTACCGTTCACAAACCCCGCGAAAGGGTTTAGCACCCATGTTGACGACCCATCCGTTCGATGACGACAAGCTGCGCGAAGAGTGCGGGGTGTTCGGCGTTTACAACCACGGTGAGGCGGCTGCCGTCGCGGCGCTCGGTCTCCACGCCCTCCAGCACCGTGGGCAGGAGGCGGCGGGCATCGTCACCTTCGATGGCGAGCACTACCATATCCAGCATGCCATGGGGCAGGTCGGCGACAATTTCAGCTCCCAGTCGGTCATCGCCAAGCTGCGCGGCCATGCCGGGATCGGTCACGTCCGTTACGCCACGAGCGGCGACACGGTCCTGCGCAACGTCCAGCCGCTGTTCGCGGACTTCGAGTTCGGCGGCTTCGCCCTGGCGCACAACGGCAACCTGACCAATGCGCTGATGCTTCGGCGCCAGCTGGTCCGGCGCGGTTGCCTGTTCCAATCCACCACCGACACGGAAGTGATCGTCCACCTGATGGCGACCGCCCGCAGCGGCTCGGTGATCGACCGCATGGTCGAGGCGCTCCGCCAAGTGGAAGGCGCCTACTCGCTGATCGCGCTGGCCAAGGACATGGTGATCGGCGTGCGCGACCCGCTGGGCGTTCGGCCGCTGGTCCTGGGCCGGGTCGGCGACAGCCACGTGCTGTGCAGCGAGACCTGCGCGCTCGACATCATCGGCGCCGACTTCGTCCGCGACGTGGAGCCGGGCGAGATGATCGTCCTGGACAGCTCCGGCGTCCACAGCCTCCGCCCGTTCCTGCCGCAGCACCGCCGCTTCTGCATCTTCGAATACATCTACTTCGCCCGGCCCGACAGCGTGATGGAGGGCAATTCGGTCTACGAGGCGCGCAAGCGCATCGGCATGGAGCTGGCGCGGGAGAGCGCCGTCGATGCCGACGTGGTCATCCCGGTTCCCGACAGCGGCGTGCCGGCGGCGATCGGCTACGCGGCGGAAAGCGGCATCCCCTTCGAGCTGGGCATTATCCGCAACCACTATGTGGGCCGCACCTTCATCGAGCCGACCGACCAGATCCGCAACCTGGGCGTCAAGCTGAAGCACAATGCCAACCGCCACATGATCGAGAACAAGCGGGTCGTCCTGGTGGACGACAGCATCGTCCGCGGCACGACCTCGATCAAGATCATCGAGATGGTTCGCCGGGCCGGCGCCCGGGAGGTCCATATGCGGATCTCCAGCCCGCCGACCAGCCACGCCTGCTTCTACGGCGTCGATACGCCGAAGAAGGAGAAGCTGCTGGCGCACAAGTACTCGATCGACGAGATGGCCAAGTATATCGGCGCCGACAGCCTGGCCTTCATCTCGATCGACGGCCTGTACAAGGCGGTCAACGAGCCGGGCCGCAACAACGCCCGGCCGCAATATTGCGACGCCTGCTTCACCGGCGATTATCCGATCCCGCTGCTCGACCGGGACACTCCGGGCGAAACGTCGGAGATCACCTACCGCGCCGAAGCGCGCGGCTGATCCCGCCATTACCCGACCAACACGATACCTGACCACGAGAACAGCCTCCATGTCCGAACCCCGCCTGTCGAACCGCGTCGCCCTGATCACGGGCGCATCCCGAGGCATCGGCGCCGCCGTAGCGGAACGTTTCGCCGCCGAGGGAGCGCATGTCATCCTCGCGGCCCGCACCGTCGGCGGGCTGGAGGAGGTCGACGACCGGGTCCGCGCCAAGGGCGGCACCGCGACGCTGGTGCCGGTCGACCTGATGGATTTCGACAAGATCGACCAGCTCGGCCAGTCGATCTTCGAACGGTTCGGGCGGCTCGACATCCTGGTCGGCAACGCGGCGATGCTGGGCGACCTCAGCCCGATCTCGCACTACGCGCCCAAGACCTGGGACCGTGTCTTCGGGCTCAACGTAACCGCCAACTACCGGCTGATCCGGAGCCTCGACCGGCTCCTGCGCGGGTCGGATGCCGGCCGGGCGATGTTCGTGACTTCGGGCGTGGCCCGCGGCCCGGTGGCCTATTTCGGCGCCTACGCCGCGAGCAAGGCCGCGCTGGAGATGATGGTCAGGATGTATGCCCTGGAGGTGGCGCTCTCGCCTCTGAAGGTGAACCTGCTGGACCCCGGCGTGGTGCGGACCAAGATGCGGGCCCACGGCTTCCCCGGCGAAGACCCGATGATCCATCCCGCCCCGGAGGAGATCACGGACCGCTTCGTCGAACTGGCCGAGCCCGCCTGCCGGCTGCACGGCGAGGTCGTTTCCGTCTGACCCAGGCTCCGCCCCCGCTCCGACGCCGCCATGCTGACCCGCCCCGCTACCCCGGCCGACGCCGGTCCGATCACCGAAATCTATAACCAGGGCATCGCCGACCGGATCGGGACGTTCGAAACCGAGCCTCGGACCGTCGAGCAGATCCGGGCCTGGTTCGACGCGACCGGCCCGCTCGGTCCCTTCCCGATCGTCGTGACGGAAGACGACGGGAAGGTCGTCGCCTTCGCCTCCACCTCGTCCTACCGGTCCCGGGGCTGCTACGGCGGCATCGCCGAGTTCTCGGTCTATGTCGCGCGGAGCGAACGCGGACGGGGCGCCGGCCGAGCGGCGCTGGCCGGGCTGATCGAGGCGGCCCGCCAAGCCGGATACTGGAAACTGGTGTCCCGCATCTTCACCGAGAACGGCGCCAGCCGCCGCGCCTGCGCCGCCGTGGGCTTTCGCGAGGTGGGAACCTACCTGAAGCACGGCAAGCTGGATGGGGTCTGGCGCGATGTCGTGGTGGTCGAACGGCTGATCGAAGAGAACCTGACCTGATAAGACGAAAACGGCCGGGCGGCGGGACCGCCCGGCCGTTTCCGATCACGCCGCCCTGATTCCGGACAGGAACTGCTCGATTTCCCGGCGCAGGGTGGTTGCCTGTTTGCCCAATTCCTTGGCGGCGCCGAGTACCTGGGTGGCGGCCGCTCCCGTCTGGGCGGCTGCCTGCGATACCTCCGACAGGTTGGCCGAAACCTCCTGGGTGCCCCGGGCAGCCTGCTGGACGTTGCGCGCGATCTCGAACGTCGCGGCGTTCTGCTCCTCGACCGCGCCGGCGATGCTGGTCGCGATCTCGTGGATCGAGGAGATCGTCTTGCCGATGCCCTGGATCGCGCCGACCGCCCCGCCGGTCGCCTCGCGCATGGCGGCGACCTGGGTCGTGATGTCCTCGGTCGCCCGCGCGGTCTGGTTGGCCAGGCTCTTCACCTCGGAGGCCACGACGGCGAAGCCCTTGCCCGCCTCGCCGGCGCGGGCCGCCTCGATGGTGGCGTTGAGCGCCAGAAGGTTGGTCTGCTCGGCGATCGTCTGGATCAGCCCGATCACTTCCCCGATGCGCTGGGCGGCGTCGGACAGTCCGCGGACCGTCTCGTTGGTCTGCCCCGCCTCCTCCACCGCGGAGGTGGCGACCATGCTCGACTGGGACACTTGGCGCGAGATGCTCTGGAGCGTGCTCGTCATCTCCTCGGTGGCGCTGGCCACGGTCTGGACATTGGCCGAGGTCTGCTCCGCCGCCGCAGCCGACGCGGTGGATTGGCGCAGGGTCCGGTCGGCGACCGCGGTCATGCCCTGGGCCGTATCGTCGAGCTGGTCGGCCGCCGCCGTCACGCCGCCGAGCACCGCGACGGCCTGCCGCTCGAACTGGCCGATCAGATCCTCGATCCGGGCGGCGCGCTGCTCCTTGGCGACCTGCTCCGCAGCTTGGCCCGCCTGGAGTTCCTTGGCCGTCACCAGGCCGTCCTTGAACACCTGGACGGCGGAAGCCATCCGGCCGATCTCGTCGCGGCGGCCGGTTCCGGTCACGGAGGTGTCGAGCCGGCCCTTGGCGAGCTGCCCCATCGTCTCGGACAGCGCGCGGATCGGCCGCGAGATCGAGGCGACCAGGAACAGGCCCGCGAGACTGCACAGGACCAGCGCCGCGACCATCGCGGCGACGATCAGCTTCCAGGTCATGCCATAGATCGCGGAAGAAATATCGCCGACCGACTGCCCGGAGGCGATGGTCACCCGCACCAGCTCCTCGGCATGTTTCTTCATGTCGCGGAAGGCGTTGCGGGAGTCGTTCAGGAAGACTTTGGACGCCTCCTCCTTCCGCCCTTCGCGCGACAGCTGGAAGACCGTCTTCGTGGCTTGGACATAGCGGCTCCAGGCCGCCAGATACTGTTCGTAGACCTCGCCTTCGCGGCCGGAAATGTCGAATTCTTCGTATTTCCTGCGGGTCGCCTCGATCCGCTCGACCAGCGCCTGGGCGAAGCGTTCCCGTTCCAGCATGAGGTCGATGTTCACTTCGGAGACGTGACCCGATTCGTAGGTCCTGTACTCGTTGGCTCCGGTGAGGAACTCCCCGACATATCCCGTGCTGGGCAACCAGCGGTCCCGAAGCTGCTCGGTGATCGCGTTCATGTCGGCCAGCCGGACAAGGGCGAAAAGCCCCAGACCTGCGGACACGGCGAGCACCAGCCCGAAGGAAATGAACACCTTCGTCTGGATCTTGAAATTGGTGAGGGTATTCATCGGTCTCTTGAACTCTTCCCTGAGGCGGGTGAAGGAATCGCCCGTCGGCAAGGCCCGGTCAGGCCCCGCAACTTGGGCAGGAAACCTGACCCATACCTGCAGGAAGTTTCAAAAGAGGTAACAATTACAAGAAGTTATCCGAGTTTTCCGGTAACTTAGGCGCTATTCCTCGGCATAAGGATTCTTGCCCTTGCGTGTCAGCATGCGGATCGGCACCCCGGGGAGGTCGAGCGCATCCCGCAACCCGTTCACCAGATAGCGGAGATAGTTCTCCGGCAGGTCCAGCGGCTTGCTGACCCACAGCGCGAAGGTGGGCGGGCGGGCCTTCACCTGGGTCATGTAGCGGATCTTGATCCGCCGCCCCTCGACCGCCGGCGGCGGATGCGCCTCGGTCATGCCGGCCAGCCAGCGGTTCAGGTCCGACGTGCCGACACGCCTGTTCCAGATCTCGTAGATGTCCAGTACGGCGTCGAGCAGGGCGTCGAGCTTCTGGCGGCGCAAGGCAGACAGGGTGACAACGGGAATCCCCCGGACCTGCGCCAATTGCGATTGCAACTTGTCGTCGATCTGCTTGAGCGTGCCCGCGCGGTCGGTGACGGTGTCCCACTTGTTGACCGCGATGACCAGGGCACGCCCCTCGTCCAGCACCATGCGGGCGATGGTCAGGTCCTGGTGGTCCAGGATCGCTTCCGCATCGACCACCAGCACGACCACCTGGGCAAGCCGGATCACCCGCAGGGCGTCGGCGACGGCCAGCTTCTCCAGCTTGTCGTCCACCCGCGACTTCCTGCGCATCCCGGCGGTGTCGACCAGCCGGATCGGCCTGTCCTTGTAGGTCCACTCGACGGTGATGGCGTCGCGGGTCATGCCGGCCTCGGGACCGGTCAAGACCCGCTCCTCGCCGACAAGGCTGTTCAGCAGGGTCGATTTGCCCACGTTGGGCCTGCCGACGATCGCAAGCTGGAGCGGGCGCACCGGTTCCGGCTTGCCGTCCTCGCGCGCTTCCGGATCGGTGCCGGCTTCGTCCTGCTCGGCGTCCGGCTGCGTCTCCTCGGGCGGCACGTAGGGTAGCAGGGCTTCGACCAGTTCCGCCAAGCCCTCGCCGTGCTCGGCGGAAATCGGCACCGGTTCGCCCAGGCCAAGTTCGAACGACTCGTAGAGACCCGGCGCCCCGGCCCGGCCCTCGCACTTGTTGGCCAGCAGGATGACCGGGGTCTTGCCCTTGCGGAGCCATGTCGCGAAGTGCTGGTCCAGCGGCGTGACGCCGGCGCGGGCATCGATCAGAAGCAGGGCGACGTCCGCCTCCTCGATCGCCCGCTCGGTCTGGCGGCGCATCCGCGCCTCGAGACTGTCGTCGAAGGCTTCTTCAAGGCCGGCGGTGTCGATCACGGTCAGGTCGATGCCGGCCAGCCGGGCCGGAGCCGCGCGCCAGTCACGGGTGACGCCGGGGGTATCGTCCACCAGCGCCAGCCGCTTGCCGACGAGCCGGTTGAACAGGGTGGACTTGCCGACATTGGGCCGGCCGATGATCGCGACGGTTAAAGACATTGCTTCCATGTAGGGAGCCGAGAACGGCTCCACCACTCCAATAATCGGCCGCCTCAGCGATAGGCGACCAGGGTACCGTCGTTGGTCAGGACGTAAAGCGTGCCGTCGGCCACCACCGGCGAAATGAACGCGCCGTCGGGCAGCTCGAAGCGCTGCTGCTCCCGTCCGTCCTCGGGGGACAGCGCCACCAAGTCGCCGACGGAATTCACCAGCCACAGGCGCCCCCCGGCCAGCACCGGACCGGTCCAGATGATCGGGCCGCTGCGGTCCTCGGGATCCTCGTAGCGTGCCAGCGGGGCGACCCAGCGCACCCGGCCGGACTGGCGGGTGAGCGCTATGACCTCGTTATCGTTGGTCAGCACGAAGATGAAGTCGCCGGCGACCCACGGGGTATCGACCCCGCCGATCTCCTGCTCCCAGGCGCGTCCGCCCGTTCGTTCGTCGATCCCGACCATGCGGCCGCTATGGCTGACGGCAACGACAAGCCCCCGGTCGATCACGGGCATGCCACGGATGTCGGCAAGGTTGGACAAGGCTCCGACCCGCCGCACGGCGGCCAGGTTGTCCGACCAGGCGACCCGTCCGTTCTCCGCCCGCAGGGCGAACAGCTCGCCGGAGGAATAAGGGGCTGCGACGATCGTTCCATCCACCGCCGGGCTTGCGGCGCCCAGCAGCCCCGCGGTCTCCAGGATGCCGGTGTGGGTCCACAGGGTGGCGCCGTCGCTGGCCGAATAGGCGATCAGCTGGTTATCCACCGTGATGACGAACACCCGGCCGTTCGCGATGGACGGTGCGGATCGCACCGGACCGGGAACCCGGGTCCTCCAGCCGATCGCGCCTGAGGCGGGATCGACCGACAGCAACTCGCCGTAGCCGGTGGTCACGAACAGCCTGTTGTCGGCGAAGGCGGCCCCGCCGCCCAGCGCGCCGCCGGATTCGTTCTCGCGCTCGACGCTGACCTGCCAGACCTCGCGTCCGGTAGCAGTATCGAAGGCGGTCAGTTCGTAATCGGTGTCGAGGGTATAGACCCGGCCGCCGGCCACCACAGGCTGGGCGAGCAGGCGCGTGTCGCTGGACGAGCCGGAACCGATGTCCGCGGTCCATGCCTGACGGGGCTGTGCCGCCAGGGCAAGATGGCCCATGGCATGGTCGGGATTGCCGCCGGCCTGGGGCCAAGCCGCGTTCGCGGTCGGTGCCGGCAGTTCGACCCGGAGGTCGGCCAGGCGCGGATCGGGCTCCAGCTGCCGTTCCAGCCGGAGCACGGAAATCCGCTCGCCGGGAAGCGGCGGCGGCTCGCTGTCGCCGAACCAGCTTCCCGAGCCGCAGCCGGCCAGGGACAGGGTCACCATGCCGGCGGCCAGTAGCCTGGCGCTCAGCGAGCGGGTGACGGATCGGCCGGCAGGCCGGCTGATGGACTGGGAAGACGATTGGGCGCAGCGTTGGGTCATTGCGGCTCGACAGCGTAGAGGGCGGCGAGTTCGGTGGCGCGGTTGCGGACACCGGAGGGGGCGGACGCATCGCCCTGGAGCTGGGCGAACAGCTTGGCGGCGGCATCGCGGTCGCCCGCGCGAATCGCCAGCAGGGCGGTCAACTCGCGGGCCGAATGACGCCACGGGCTGGTCTCCGCGGTCAGCGGCTGAAGCCGGGCGCGAAGCTGGCCCGGATCGCCGGACTGGACCTGATGCATGACGGATAGCACCGTCGCGAGATCGCGATAGACCTGCGCCACGTCCGAGGACTGCGCGAGCTGGTCGTAGATCGAGACGGCGGCCTCGCCATTGCCCTCACGGGCGCGCAGCCCCGCCTCGTAGAAGCGGGCCAGCGTTCCCGGTCCGGCACCCGTCTGCCCCGCGAAGGCGGAGAGCGCATCGGCCGCGGCCTCGGGGCTGCCGCCCGCGGTGCCGCCCTGCCCGTCCGGCGCACCGGCCAGGCGGAGCGCGTCGGCCAGTTGCTGGGTCTGGGTCTCGGCCTGCGACTGCTGCCAGCTGCGCCATGCCATGAAGCCCGCGGTACCGGCGACCACGGCGACCACGATCAGCGCACCGTACCGCTTCCAGAGCTTTTCCAATCGATCGCGGCGAAGCTCTTCATCAACTTCGCGGAAGATATCGGTCATATAGCTTTTTCCGGGCAGACGAAGTCCGCCGGTCCTCATGCGTCCGGGTTGGGCCGATTACCAGACGGCCCGATGGCGGTCAAGGCGGCATAGCGACCCGGAGCACGCCTGGAGACCCGATTCATCCTCCCGCCCGGCTTCGCCTAACGCCATTTGATCGAGCAGCCCATGCTGGGGATCTGCTCCGCCGGCCCCTGACCCGTCTCGGCTATGCGGACCATGGCGTCGAACAGTTCGCGCCGGGCGTTCGGAACCGGCTGGACCTTGGAAGCGTCCAGCCTGCCGCGATATTGCAGTTCCAGATCGGCGTTGAAGCCGAAGAAGTCGGGCGTGCAGACCGCGTCATAGGCTTTCGCGACCTGCTGGCTCTCGTCGATCAGATAGGGAAACGGCAGGGCGTGCCGTTCAGCGAACCGCATCATGTTGTCGAAATCGTCGTCGGGATAGCGCTCCGTGTCGTTCGACATGATGGCGACGGCCCGGACCCCATGGGGCTCCAGGTCGCGGCAGTCCCGGACGATGCGGTCGATCACCGCCTTCACGTAGGGGCAGTGATTGCAGATGAACATGACGAGGGTACCGTTCGGCCCCCGTAAGTCGGCCAGACCGTAGCGTCTGCCATCGGTGGCCGGCAGGCTGAAATCCACGGCTTTCCACCCGAAATCGCAAATCGTCGACTGTGCCGCCATTTGGCTTTTCGCTCCCGATCCGTTCTTATCATTCATTGCACCGCAACACGCGCGGAAACGCCGGACGTGCGGTGGATCATCAGTTTACAGCGCCATGCGCGAAGATCAAAGGGCCACGCCCCGGCGCCGCCATGGTGCTGAAGATCAGGGTGCCTGGAAGGCCAAGTGCCGCTATCGCAGGAAGTTGTCGCGCTTCAGCGTATCTAAGAAGCCAGTCGAGCCGGGCTGAGCGTGATCGGAACGAGCATCGGCCGTCATGGCGACGCTCCGGATCACAGGCTCGCCGCTCGGCAGGGCAGTCGATGCGGCCATGGTGGCCACTTCCTCCCTGTCCGGCCGCCGGTCCCGATGACTGACAGACGCTGTCGTCGCTCGGATGAAGCGGAACGTGCCGGCACGACTATCGGGCCGGGTTCCGCCGGGAGGTGCTGGACCGGCCTTGTTGGAACCCGGGGTGCCAGGAAAGACCGCATGCCCGACACAGGCATCAGAGTTGCTCCGGGGCCCGCCGCTTCCGGCGCGGAGACTATGGCCGGCCCGTGCAGCCTGGGGAAGTCTACCGGATCAAGCTGTCACGCACCTGTCGTCACGGGGGCGGAATGTGCTCGATCCGGTGTATCAGCGCTGGAGTTCCGAAGCGACGATGACCGCCTGGGTCCGGTTCTTGACGCCAAGCGACTTGAAGATGGCGGTGACGTGGATCTTCACCGTCCCTTCGGACAATCCCAGCTCATAGGCGATCTGTTTGTTGGACTTGCCTTCGCGCAGGCAGTTCAACACCTCCCACTGGCGCTGGGTCAACTGGTGGTGATTGGAGCCCCGGTCGCCGCCATGCTCAGTCTCGACCTTGATGGGGGTCGCCTTCGCCGCGACATCGGCATGGATCGCCGACGGCGGAAGATAGATCCCGCCGGAGAACACGAGGTTCAAGGCACTGAGCATGATCTTGACGCTGGACGACTTCGGGATGAAGCCGGCGGCCCCGGCATCCAGCGAACTGCGGACATCAGCCTGGTTCTCAGACGCCGACACGACGACGACCGGGGTGTCCGAGGCTTCGGTGCAGACCTGCTCCAGTCCTGAGAACCCCGGCCATCCCGGCATCTGGAGATCGATCAGGATCAGATCGAACGTGTCGCCGCCGTTCTGGACAAGCTCCAGCACCTCATCGAACGTACTGGCGTCGGTGAAGGTGGCATCGGCACTCAGTTGTTCCAGCAGACGACGCAAACCTTCCCTGAACAGCAAATGGTCGTCGCCAATCAATATTTTCATCGCTG
The DNA here is from genome assembly GCF_016765655.2 of Skermanella mucosa. Classification (NCBI taxonomy): domain Bacteria; kingdom Pseudomonadati; phylum Pseudomonadota; class Alphaproteobacteria; order Rhodospirillales; family Azospirillaceae; genus Skermanella; species Skermanella mucosa. The sequence goes on along the minus strand of NZ_CP086106.1, from coordinate 1,619,843 downwards.
CACCTCAAAGACGGCCAACCGCCACACGACAGAAACGTTTACAAAGGGATTTTGGCACAACGAAGTGCCGGTCGATTTCAAGTCACCGAACATTTCTCCCGACCGATACGATTTTCCACCATAGGTGCCGGAAAGCCCCCTGGCTTGACCGCGCCTTGACCTGTCCCGACGCCGTCCCGTACTCGGCGGATCCCCTACCCCCGGCGATCCAGGGAGAGCGGCTTGCCGCCCGCGCGCGAGAACCTACCCAATCCGACCTCCCTCGCTCCGGACTGCCCAGTTTCCTATAGTTAGACGATATAGCACGGCGGCAGCGATAATAGGCACAGCAATCGGCACCCGGCTTCTCCTTTCGGAGTACCGTGGCGAAAGCGCACCCTCGTAAGAGGTCAGGGCATCTCGACTTCGCGCATCCGCAAAGTTCATCCGAAGATGCCGGCCAATATGGCCGGCTGGTGGCGTCCAGTCCAATCCGGGCTGACCAAGCAAGACTGCCCTCTCGCGGGTGTATTGGGGTTATACCGTCCGTATCGGGGCAGATCTCGTTTATTTCGAGCCATCGGATCGCCACAATGCTTAGATTGTTATGCGAACTCGCCCCAATAATGCCCCATTCACGGCCTTCCGGCGCTCGCTGGTCGCATGACCGAATTCGGAACGTAACGTAGCAACCGCACGGCCCCTCGAATACCAGCCCAGCCACGAACAGCGCGGACACAATCAAAGGAGATAACCAAATCCGCAACTCACAACCAAGCTTTGCCAGAAAGACGCACTTTTGCGCCGGTCTCGACCGGATGGGTTGCCACGATAAGCAGGAATATAACCTCATTGCTATATTTCCGCAGCGCAATGCCTGGGATATTGTAAATTAACCAAATCCAACTACTTTGGATTTTAGCTTGCCTAACGGTCTAAATTTGATGTTTGTTGTCTCGTTTCTTTCCTCCCACTGGTCAATTCTTTGAGACCTTAACGATGACGACAGATCAGCCGATGCCCTGCCACCCACCACCGCACGGTGCCCTTCCCTGCGGCGCCGGGCAGAAACTGAGAGCAGTGCCATGCATGCGCCGAACGACCAGACCACCCGACAGGTCTTCGCCCCCGGTTTGGATAATATGAAGTTGAACACAGTGACGCCCATGCATGTCTGCCTCGTCGTTGACGACGACACGATCGCCGAGCCGCTCGTATCGGCGCTGGAAAGCGCCGGTCGACACCGGATCTCGGTGTTCCACGACATTTCCGATCTGCAGCAGAGCAACATAACGCCCGACGCGATCCTGATCGGCGTCCAGCAGTTCGCGGCATTGCGCGAGAACGAGCCGATGGTGTACCTGCGGCTCTCCCGCCGGAGCCGCATCGTCGTCGTCCTGAGCAGCCGCGAACTCCTCGATGCGGCACATATACTGGCCTTCGCCGATGCCTGGGTTTTCCAGGACATCAATGTCGGCAGGATCAACGAACTGATCGATCTCGGGCTCGAGGGGCATTGCCTGATGCCCAAGCAGTTCCTGTCGCGCCTGGGCGTGGACGAGATCAGGCTGACATTGCTCCCTCGCCTGTCGTCGGTCGAGTTCCAGACGCTCCTGCTGCTCGGCCAGGGACTGAACAACAGGACGATCGCGGACCAGTTGGACCTGTCGGAAGCCGTCATCAAGTCGATGGTGCGGAGCGTCCTGTCGAAGCTCCATTTCCGCAATCGTACCGAGGCGGGCGTATTCGCTGCCCGTCAGCAGCCATCCCTGGAGCAGGCCCGCAACGCCGAGTCAGCGCCGCCCCTCGCGGTCAGAAGCTCCGAGGGTTGATCCCCGGGGGACCGGAAACGGGATCCACTCCCCTGCTGACGAAAAGAAGGCCGCCATCCGCATTCGGCGGAAGGCCGGCCTTCTTTTTTCATCCCGCCGGGGATCAGGCGCCCATTCGGCGGGCGCCTGATCCCCGGGGCGGTATGGACAATGATCCGTATCCAGGCTCAGGCGATGGAAGCCGCCGCGCTGCCGGTCAGTTCCCCGCCGATGCCGTTGTTCAGGGCCCAGATGGCGGCCTGGGTGCGGTTCGACGCGTTGATCTTGCGCAGCAGGCTCTTCAGATGGACCTTCACCGTCGCCTCGGTGATGTTCAGGTGATTGGCGATCATCTTGTTGCTGTCGCCGTTGAGCAGGCAGCGCAGGATCTGGACCTCGCGCTGGGACAGGCCCTTGCGGGAGATCGGCATTTCCAGCCCGTTGCCGTTCACCCGGCCGCTGATCAGCAGGGCCGCGAGGTGCGTCGGGAACACTTTCTCGCCCATCATCACCAGGCGAAGAGACTGCGCCAGCGCGTCGGCCGAGAGATCCTTCATCAGGTAACCATCGGCACCGGCCTCGAGGGCGTTGGCCAGACGGCGGGTGCACAGGTCGGTCGTGAGAACGACCATGCGGGTATCCGGCAGCAGGGACCGCAGCCGGCGCATGGCTTCCGCTTCGTCGTCACCGCCGTTGACCAGATCGAGCAGCACGAGCTGGGGCCGGAGTCCGGACTCGGCGATCGCCACTCCTTCGCGAAGGTTTCCCGCTTCGGCGACGATCTGGAACGGTGAGTCGTCCAGAAGGCGTTTCAGCCCTTCACGGAAAAGTTTGTTCGAGTCGATCAGAAAAGCTTCGGTACGTTGCATAATCCGCTCCCGCGCTGAAAGGTACTTGTAGTTCTTGTTTCTTGCGCCGGTTGATCGATCGGATGGCCGTCGCTAGCCGTCCAGTCTCTTTCCAGGTCGCACCTTCTTCTCTCTTTCGGATGAAGTTACCCCAGAGGCGACTGACAGGATATCTCTCCATTGGAATAAACCGAGCACGCGTTAGACATAGGTCCAAAGCTCCCCAATGTTAAGAGTAACTCTCTCAGCCTTTCTTATCCGAAATTTCGAGGTACCGTCGCGAAAAAAGACTAGCCAGTTCCGTTTCCGCAGACGAGGCATCTTACCCGAAGTCACTGTGTTACTTCAGATTACTGCGCTATTAAGCATATAGTGCACCGCACAATCGCTCTGGTCAATATCGTATCGAGCCGACATTCACCACCTGAGCAAAGTTGACTTGGCAGCGCATGCATCTGCCCCGGTCTTCACTGGTCTCCGAGAACACACCGACGTACTTGAACCTGGCATGCGTCAGGAGCACTGGATATGATCGCAGAGCATCCGTCCGCCAGCCAAACCGTCGCAAATATGGTTAATATAAATTTACGATTTACGCCAGACTCGGGTGAGGCGAATTACCCCGCCCATCGCCGCATTCAGGGGAGGTGCGGCCTTTCGAGCACACTTTCGACCAATGGACACCCCCAAAGGGGTGAACCACATTGCGGAAATCGGAAGGAATTGTGCCCGTGACGAGACATCGGAGAACCCGGCGGGAAGGAAGCCAGCCGGGATGACGCCCCTGCAGGGAATCGGATTGTTCGTAGCGGCCTATCTGGCGCTGCTCGCGCGGAGCGCGTGGAAGCAAGGTGAAATCAGGCAGTTCCTGATGAGCTGCCTGATCCTGGCCACCCTGTTCGCGTCGTTGGCCGCAGTGATCGCGACCTACATCTACTTCAAGACCCACTGACCGACCAGACAAGGTCCTTCGCCCGGGAGGCCGGGTCGAGTCGCTCCTGAAACTCCCCGTACGATATCGGCGCCGCCCCCGGCGGCCGGCACCGATACCGTACGGAACACCGGTTTCGGCCGATCAGACCAGGCCGCGCTCCTTGGCTTGGCGCATCAGCACGTATTGGCGCATCATCTGATTGCGGAAACGATAGCGGAAGCCACCGGGCTCGACGATCCGCTGGAGGACGCCTCCCCGCTCGTCATCACTCAGCCGGCTCAGGGGATACTGCAGGGACAGCAACGGCAAGGGTTCGCCCGATTCGCGGATCGGAACCTGCGCCATGTCTCCGGGATGGAAGCTGCCGTACTCGTCGGACCGGCACTGCGCCGCGACGTACAGGACGTCGGAGAAGGACGCCTTGCGGTCAGGGCCGAGAGCCTTGTTGTACGCCTCCACGATACCCCGCTCGGCCTCTTGCACGCAGCGCGCCACGGCATAGGCAAGATCCGCGCCGTTCACCTGCGTGGCGCCGCGGCTGACCGCGCTCCGCGCGGCGTGGAGCGCCAGGAGCTGCGCATAATAGGGCAGTCCCTTGGCGAGCATCACGATCCGGTCGCGGACCTCCTCGCTGAATCCCACGCCCGCGGCCTCGGAGCCGGCCACGATGATGCGGTCGATCTCCTTGTCGCTCATCAGGGGCAGGTGCACGGCGACGAGGGAACGCTGGATCGACGGATGCTTGCCCAGCAGCTGGTCCAGGCTCTCGGCCACGCCGACGACGAACAGCGTCACCGGGATCGAGCTGTCGGTCAGGTTCTTGATCAACTCCGCCAACTTGTTCCGCAGATCCTCGCTGGTCACGCGGTCGTACTCGTCCAGGACCAGCAAGACATGGGCGCCCTGGATTTCGGCCAGGACGTCGTTCAGCTCGGTCACGCTGAACTGGCCGGACGGCAGCAGCTCGTCGAAGCTCGACATGGTGCGCCGGGCGGCGAACGGGTTGTCCACCTCGGACCGGTAGAAGGTACCGGGAATCCTCCTCAGGAAGTTCCGGAAAATGTCCTCGAAACTCAGCTCCGCGCTGCAGGTCAACTTCAGCGTGAAATATCCCGCTTGCTGGGCGATCTGCTGGATGGCGTTGGCGAGCGAGGTCTTGCCCCGGCCGCGGTCGCCGAACAGGACTACGTGCGCCCGCTCCTCCTCGATCGCCGCGATGATGCGGCGCAGGGTGTTCAGCCTGCCGACGAACAGGGAATTGACTTCCTGCTTCGGTCGCGTCGGGGTGAAAGCCTCGCGCAGCGCCTTGTTCAGCTCCGGAGTCAGGCCCGGGAGATGCCCGCTCGCCCGCGACCGCAAGGTTCCGGCGACCGGCAGCGAGAAGCGCGGCAGTTCCAAATCCTCGTCGTCACCCCGAGGCCGCGGTGCCGGATGGTCGTCTCCCTTCCGGGCATGCAGCAGGCCGGATGCGGACCGCATCATCAGGCCGCGGTCTTCGGCCGCATTGCCGGCGTGCCCGAGCCCGCCCTGGCGGGAAAGCGCAAGATCCGCGTCCTCCCCCTCTCCCCGGTCGGAATCATCGTCAAGGTCGGAGTCGCCCAGGTCGGAACCGCCCAGGTCGGACACCAGCCGCGGCCCGAACGGTGTCACGCGCGGGTCCAGATCCGGCCGGACATTCTCACCTGCGCCGGCCTCACCGAACTGGGGATTACGCCGTTTCCGGAAAAAGTTACGCATACGTCGGTTGTACCTTTGAACACACGGTTGATGCCACGGTCAGTAGTCGGAAACCATGCCCCTATCAATCTGGGGCCGGGTCCAGGGTTCCCTCCGGGGTGCGTTGGTATATACCTCGGAGGGATCCCCCCTCGGTCAGGACGCGATCGCCGTCCGCGTCTCCGTCCGAACCTGGCTCGCGTTCAGCGCCGAGCGCTCGATTTCCTTCCAGGCCCGGAGGGCCAGGCTGTCCGGAAGCTCGACGTCTTCCATGCGGATGATGTCGCCGCGCTTCAGGGGACGGGTGATCACCGCATCGGCAAGCAGGCCGATCGGAACGTGGCCCACGGTGTCGGCGATGCGCACCGCTTCGCCGCGCACGTCGAAGCTGCCGATGCCCGACGCGATCCGGTCGCCCGGCTTAAGGTCGCGCTTGACCACGGTGCAGACGCTGGCGACCGGCGCGGCCGAGTTGTCCAGGAGGATGCGCCGCTCGTTGACGACCCGCTTGATCGTCTTCAGGATCTCCAGGTGCACGAAGATATTGTGCTTCAGGATGACATAGTATGGGCCGTCGCCCAGTTTCAGGTAACGCAGCGCGCCCTTCTGGCGGGGATCGTGCTTGCCGACGATGAAGACGCCGTGTGGCAGCTTGAGCGACAGGACATAGTCGCTGATCGGCTTGCCGAGCCTGTCGGCGGCTTCGGCAAGCTGGGTGCCGCCCGCCTTCAGGTCGTCCTCGGGAACGCCCAGCATGCCCGGCTTCGCGATTTCGGCGCCCAGGCCGTTGGCGACGAAGGCCTGCTCGATCTGAACCTTGGTGCCGTCGGTGAACGAGGTCACCATCGGCAGGCTGATGCCGCTCCGGTTACCCCAGTAGGTCATGTCCTCCAGGGTCGGATCATGGTTCAGGAAGCCCTTGATGTTGCCGTACACCAGCGGCTCGAAACCCATCTCCAGCGCGTCCTCGCGGAGTGCCGCCTGGTCGCCCGGCTGGTCGCCCTCGGCCTCGGTCACCAAGCCCTTGCCGACGAAATAGGATCCGGCGGTGATATGGAACTCCGAATTCATCGTGACCACGGGCAGGTTGGCGCTGAGCGCCGCGGCCACGACGTCCGTCGCGTGGATCGCGTCGCCGGTGCATTCCAGCACGACGTCGGAATTCTCGATCAGGTCCGCCAGGGAATTGGTCAGCAGCTCGGGCCGGGGAAAGCCCGTGCAGCCCTCGACCGGGCGGCGGGTCAGGACCCGGGAGGCCGTGAAGCCCTTCTGCCGGTCCAGCGCCATGATGAAATGCGAGGAAATGAAGCCGGTGCCGACGACACCGATCCGGATCTCCGGACTGTGCTGCATGATAATCTCCCTTGGGGGGCGGCCGTCAGGCGACGGCGCCCGGATAATCAGATGTGTTCGCTGTCCGACTTGAACTCCGGCTGCCAGCCGGAGAAATCCTGCTCGAGCAGCCGAAGCAGATATTTTCCATAGCCCGACTTCATCAGCGATGCGGACAGTTCCGCAAGCTGGCTGTCGGTGATGTACCCCATGCGCCAGGCGATCTCCTCGGGGCAGGCAACCTTGAGGCCCTGCCGGGCCTCGATCACTTCGATGAAGTTGCCGGCGTTCAGGAGGCTGTCATGGGTCCCGGTGTCGATCCAGGCGGTTCCCCGGCCGAGCAGTTCGACCGAGAGCTTGCCGCGGTCCAGGTAGACGCGGTTGAGGTCGGTGATCTCCAGCTCGCCGCGGGCGCTGGGCTTCAGGTCCTTGGCGATGCCGACGACGTCGCTGTCGTAGAAGTACAGGCCGGTGACCGCGAAGTTGGACTTCGGCTTGGCCGGCTTCTCCTCGATGTCGGTCACCCGGCCCGCGTGGTCGAAGGCGACCACGCCGTACCGTTCCGGATCGCTGACCTGGTAGGCGAACACCACGCTGCCGTCGGTAAGCTTGGCCGCGCGCTGGAGGCGGTCGGTGATGCCGTAGCCGAAGAAGATGTTGTCGCCAAGGATCAGGGAGACCGGGTCGTTGCCGATGAAGTCCTTGCCGATCAGGAACGCCTGGGCCAGGCCGTCCGGGCTGGGCTGGACGGCGTAGCTGAGATTCATGCCCCAGCGGGAGCCGTCACCCAGCAGGCGGGCGAAGAGGTCGCGGTCCTGAGGCGTGGTGATGATCAGCACGTCCCGGATTCCCGCCAGCATCAGGGTGCTGAGCGGGTAGTAGATCATCGGCTTGTCGTAGACGGGGAGAAGCTGCTTGCTCACCACGCTGGTGATGGGAGCAAGCCGCGTCCCTGACCCGCCGGCCAGGATGATCCCTTTCATTCAGCCGCCTCCGAACGGCGCAGGCTTTCGGCCTCGGCTTCCGGGATATCGAAGATGCCGCCGTACAGCTCGACCTTCCGGATGATTTCGTGCCACTTCACGAGGTTCTTGTACCAGTCCAGCGTGATCGTCTCGGTCGTGCGGTCCAGCTCTCCCGACTCCAGCTTCGCCGCGATCTCCCGGATGCCGTCCTCGGCGACCCGCTGGGCCTTCCAGCCGAGCGACTCGATGCGGTCGAACGACACGCGGTACGAGCGGGTGTCGGCATCGCCGTACCACTCGATCTCGACCTTGTTCGGCAGGGTATCGACGACGATCTGCGCCAGCTTGCCGATCTGGTAGTTGTTGGCTTCGGAACCGACGTTGAAGATCCGGCCGTTCACCTTTTCCGCGGGCGCGGTCAGCATGAACATCTGGGCCGACGCGGTGTCGCGGACATGGACCATCGGGCGCCACTGGGAGCCGTCGCGCATCAGCGGCAGCTTGCTGGTCTTCCAGGCTCCGAAGGTCATGCCGTTGACGGCCAGATCCAGCCGCATGCGCGGGCTGTAGCCGTAGACGGTCGCCTGGCGCAGGACCACGACGGTGAAGTTGTCGTCGGCCAGCGGCAGCACGCCATGCTCGGCCTGCTCGTTGGCCTTCGCATAGGTGGTGAGCGGGTTGGTTGCCGTTTCCTCGTTGGCAACGACGCCGTCGGGCTGGAAGCCGTAGATGCTGCAGGACGACGGCAGGACATAACGCTTCACGCCGGCCTGCTTGGCCAGCTCGGCGCACCGGACCCGGGCGCGGTGGTTGACCGCCCAGGTCACGTCCTGGAACAGCTCGCCGCTGGGATCGTTGGAAATGGCGGCGAGGTCGATGACCGCATCGACTCCGGCGAAATCCGACACGGAGAGGCGGCGGACGTCCTCGCGGACCATCTCCAGGTCAGGGTGGGACTTCAGCAGTTCATGACCGAAGAAGAACCGGTCAACCGCGCGCACGGCATAGCCCTGGTCGAGCAGCATCGGAACGAGGGTTGTGCCGATATAACCGCCGGCGCCGGTGACCATCACACGCTGCATTGTATATTCCTCGGCTGGTGCATAATGGTGCAAAGCACGGGGCTCGCGATCTCCGCGAATATGCTGCCCCGCTGCGTTGACCGTAATTGTTTCGGGTCTAGAGACGTTTCAGGTCTAGAAACAAGGGCTCGGGTTCTTCGCCCCTTGTCTGTGACCATTTTAAGCGACTGCCGCTCTGTCCACAGCTATCGCTTCGGTAGTTACTCGATTAATCGAACGGAGATGCCTAGCATTCGTTCCGCGATGTCTGGAGAGGAAATCGGGGTGCTCTTATCAGGGTCCCCCTTTCACACTCTCCAGACCGTCGCGATACTCTCCTGAGAAGGTACCCTTCAGGCCTCAGAAGGCATCCTTCAGGTCGCGCAGGCGCGGCTGCACCTTGTCCTTGTCGGACAGCACGGCCTGGTCGCCGGCCACCGGCCACTCGATCCCCAGGTCAGGGTCGTTCCACAGAAGGCCCCGGTCGTGGCTGGGAGCGTAATAGTTGGTCACCTTGTAGATGACCTCCGTATCCGGCTCCAACGTCACGAAACCGTGGGCGAAGCCCGCGGGAACCAGGATCTGGCGGCCGGACTCCGCGTCGAGGCGGGCCTTGACGTGCCGGCCGAACGTCGGGGATCCGCGCCGCAGGTCGACCGCGACGTCCAGGATCGCCCCCTTGACCACGCGGACCAGCTTGTCCTGCGCATAGGGTTCGAGCTGGAAGTGAAGGCCGCGGACGGTGCCCACGGGAACCGACAGGGAGTGGTTGTCCTGCACGAATTCCTTCGTGAAACCGATACCCTCCAGGGCTTTGCGGTTGTAGGTCTCGACGAAGAAGCCGCGGTGGTCGCCGAACTTGCGGGGCGTCAGCAGCTTGACGTCGGGGATCTCGGTCTCGACGATTTCCATGATGCCGCGGCTCAGAACAGGCGTTCGGGAATGCGGACGACGTCGTCCGGCAGAACCCGGGTGTTGATCGGGGCGCGCCGCTCGACCTTCTCCGGATCGTTGCCCCGGGTGACCAGGATGTAGTCCTGGCGGCCGCGATAGGTGTAGCCGCCCGCCATGGCGACGGCCGTGGTCGCCGTCATGCCGTTGGCATAGGGATACTGGCCGGGATTGTTGACTTCTCCGATGATGTAGAAGGGTCGGAAAGTGATCACTTCGGCGCTGACGCGGGCATCACGCACATAGCCTTCGTTAAGCTTCTGGGCGATGGCCGTCTCCAGCTCTCGGGACGTCTTGCCCTTGGCCTCGACCTCGCCGACGAGCGGCATCGCGACATATCCGGCGCCATCGACGCGGAAAGTGCCGGAGAGCTGCTCCTGGCCGAAAACGGTGATACGGACTTCGTCGCCTGCTCCCAGTTGGTACTCGCCAACGGTCGCGGTCTGCGTCTCCAGCGGCGCGTTCGAGCCGGTGTTCTGGCAGGCCGCCAAGCTCACGGCCACGACGCAACCGGTCGCAACTTTCTTCCAGGTAGCAAAAAGCATCGGTTCCTCTATCTCTGGGCCTTGCCGGATCGTCGCGGGGCTTTATCACGCCTGACCGGCCCTCCGGAATGCGGTCACTCCGCATTCCTGCCCCCTTACGACCACGCGAATACTATCGACAATGCGCCTAAACTGAAAAAGAGGAGAGGAATTAAGCCTATGGCAGTAATTGATTGCATTGTTTGTGATTTTTTATGCATCGACCGGTAGACGTCTGCATTACCGATCTTTCGGGCCATCATCGCCGCCGTGGCTCCTGGGGGAAACGTTATCGCCACCACCGGAGATTTCGGATGCGTCCCAAAAAGAATGGCGGCGCCTGCCGGGCAGGCGCCGCCGATGGATCGAACCGATCCGGATGACCGTCAGAGCTGGGCGCCGAGACGCAGCGCGATCAGGTTACGGTCATAGTCGTCGCCCGCCTGGTTGGAGTCGCGGCGCGAGAAAGTGTACGTGCCCCGGAGATAGAAGTTCCGGTTCAGCGTATAGGTGGCGCCGGCTTGCAGCAGGTAGAAGTCCTCTTCGCGGTCGGTCGACTCGTAGTCGTCGATCCGATACTCCGCCCGCGCCGACAGGATCACGTTGCGCAACAGTTCGTGATCGACCCCGATCTGGAAGGTCGAACGGTCGCGCGGGTTGGGAGTGGTCCCGAAGCCTTCCTCGATCCCACGGGAGACGTCGCCGGAAATGGTCGTGAGTTGCGTCACGGCATAATCGAGCGACAGGCCATAGGCGACGCCGGTGAAATCGCCGTAGACCTCCTCGTCGTAATCCCGCGAGAGGTAGCCGGCGAACACTTCGCCGGTCAGCAGCGAGGTCAGGTCGATCGTGGTGCCGACCACCGCCTCGTACCCATCGCTGTCGGGTGGCAGGGTGCCCTCATCATATTCCGTGCGGATGTAGGTCAGCCGGACGAACGGCCGGTAGCCGGGCGACAGGTCGTAGCCGATCTGGCCCGTGGCTGTGTAGGCCCAGTTGTCGCGGTCGTCCTGGTCCAGGTTGATCCCGCCGATCGAGGCGACGTCGTCATAGTCCTCGTTCTCGGCTCCGAGGCTGAAGCTGGTCAGGAAACGGTTGAACCGCTGGGTGTATTCCAGCTCCGCCCCGCTTCGGGTGAACTCGACCGGCTCGGCCGCCGCATCGGGAGTGTCCGGGTCGCCGCGGTCGTCATGCAGCTTGCGGTGCGCAAGGTCCAGCGACACGGCCGACTCGCCCGTGATGTCGAAGCGCCCGCCGCCGGTGACGAAATAGTCGACGTAATTCTCGCTGGTGTTGTCGGCATAGCGGCCGATGTCGGCGCCGGCGCCGAAGCGCAGCTGGTGACGGTTGAAATCCGACTGCACGGCGACCGACGGAAGCACCTGGAACAGGAAGTCGCCTTCCTCGTCGGTATCGGAGGCGAAGACGTTGTCGTCGTAGGTGGTGCCAAGCTCGATCTTCGGGAAGATCAGGAAACCGCCCTGGCGGATGCCCAACGGATCCAGTTCCGGCCGCGGGCGGTCCAGGACGCTGGCCCCGCGCTGAAGCTCCTGGGCAATCACCGCGGTGCTGGTCCCCGCCAGCAGTGCGGCCGCACCGAAGAGCAGTGGCAAAGTCTTGATATTCATCGCCCCCACCGAAAATGGCAATCTGTTGAACATACTAAAAAGGCCCTTCGAGCCGGCCTTTAACGGACCGGCCGACCCTAATGAAGCCAGAAACGCCAAAGCAAGCAACCATGCGGACGCATTGCCGCGCGTTTGTGCATCAGGTGTGCCCAATAGACAACATACATCCAACAGGATAGGACTTTTGGGTTAAGGCTGTGGAGTCTTCAGCGCTTTTGCCCGATCCGCCTGCGCTATCCGTCGGTCCGGCTCTCCGCCTTGGCAAGGCGGCGCCCCAGACTGCGGCAATATTCGGGGAGCGCGCCGCTCCGCCATGACCAGTCGGTCGCCGACGTGATCTTGGCGACATCCAGGACGAACTCGTCATGGATGCGCGGCGAGGTGACGACCAGTTCGCCCCGGCCGAACCCCTCGATCACCCACAAAGCCATGCGACCCACCTCGACGCAGCCGCCGGACCCGACATTGTAGGTCCCGACCAGCCGATGATTGAGTACGGCCTTGATCGCCGCCGCCACCTGTTCGACCGGCAGGAAATCGCGCCGCACGAAGGGGCTGACGTCGAGCACGATCCGGTTTTCGCCGGCGAGCCTTCCGAGCATCAAGCTCATGAAGCTGGACCGGGCGTCGAGACGATCGTACCCGACGACGTTTCCCACCCGCAGGATCGTCAGCCGTTCGCCGAGGAGGTTGGCCAGCACCCGCTCGATCGTCAGCTTGTTGCGGCCGTAGGGATCAACCGGGCCGACCGGGCTTTCCTCGGCCGCCCCGAAGGCGTATTCCGGCGCATAGACCTTGCGGGTGCTGAGCATGACGTACCCCAGACCCAACTCCGCCGCCGCCCGTCCCAGGCGAAGGTCGATATCCAGGTCGGCCCGGTACGGCCCGCTCCTGAGTTCGGGATGATAGGCGAAATTGACGATCCGGCCGACACCGTCGAGCAGATCCGGCCGATCCAGCTCGTCATGCCCGACGTAACGGCAGTTCGGAACGCCTCCACAGTCGCGCAAAGCCCTGGCAAGCAGGCTGTTGCGGCCGACGATCAGGGTCGCGTCCCCCATCAGTCCTCTCGGCAGGTCGTTTTCGATTCAGGCTCGCCCCTTCGCGGACGGGCATCATAGGCTTGGCCGGCCGACGCGCGACGGGGCAATCGGATGCATTCGATCGGATTAACCTCCGGTAAAAACATTAGAAATACTATCATATGATCCAACGTCCAAGATCCGGGAAGCGTCCATGTCCGCACCAGCGTCGAATCGCCGAGTGACCTATACCCTGGCAACCCTCAGGCGGGGAGTCTGGCAGACCAGCGACACGATCGACAGCCTGGACGCCGCCCTCGCCCGGGCGCGCGAGGCCCTGGGCACCGGCAAGGTGGAACGGGCCAAGGTCGAACAGTGCTTCACCGATCCCGAGGCCAGGCGCGCCGTCATGACGACCGTCTTCGACGAAGCGGGGGCAAGCTCCTCCCGGTTCGAGGTGAATGCCTGGATGCTGCTGGGCCTTTCGGTGCTGCTGGGAGTCGCCGCGTTCCTGGTCACCGGTTATCTTCTTCAGGGATCGGCCTGAAGAACCGCGGGCTGAACCTTTTCGCCTCCAATCCCCTTATTCGCGTATCGCAATCATGCAATACGGGCAGGGAGAGAAGAGACATGACCGACAAGCGCGATCTGAGGAAGCCCGGGGAAAGACCCGTTCCGCCGCGTCATCCCGGCGACGACCCCGCCATGCCGCCCTATGCGCCGGGCGGCGTCCCCGAACCCACCCAAGGCGAGGAAACCGCCCACACGACCGAGGAGCGGGAAGTTCCGCCGTCGGGCTTTCCGCCCAAGCGCGCTCCCTGAAAAAGAATGCAGCGACCCGGAAAGGTAGGATGACCATGGCCGAGCCGCCGCGGGATGCCAGGATATAAACCGGATCCTGCGGCGCATGCATCCCGGCATCAGGGAGCTGATCAGGCCGCTCATCCCGCAAAGCGTTGCCGAAAAGCAACACCTTCCCGGTAACGTGCTCGAAATTCGCCTTGGTGCTCGCTTCGATATTGCATCTGCGAGCGCATCCTTTAATTTTTGCATTGCAGCAAGCGATTGCTGCTTCGCCCTTGTTGGGCGTTTCCTCCCTAGACTCAGGCCGCTCTCGAGGCGGCCTTTTTTCTGCCAGATCGCCAAAGATTGGGCAACCCTGTACAGAAGCAGTAACCTAATGCCTTTCGGTATAGGTGCGACTTCGGTCAGGGACGGATCCTGCCCACGACCTCCCCGCCCGGGCGCAGGACCACGATTTCCCCCGATGCCGGATAGATGCCGGTCAAGGCGGTGACATTGACCTGATGGGTCACCAACACCAGCATCCCCGGACCCCGCCACGCCGCCATGAGCTCCCTCGCGGCTTCCGTCTGCCTCGCGCCGTCATCGCCGGTGCCGAAGAAGGAGTTCAGCGGTTCGAACACCTCCACCGGCCCCAGATCCATCAGTTCGGCGGTTTCGACGCAGCGGCACCACGCGCTGGTCAGCACCCGCCCCGCTGCCGCACCGCGCTTCCGCAGGTCCGCGCCGAGTCGCCGCGCCCAGTCCCGCCCGGCATCGGACAGCAGGCGCTGTGTGGCGCAATCGTCCAGGCGGAACCCCGGAGGATCGCCCACCCCAGGAACCGTCACGGCGTGCCGCATAAGGGCGACGTGGCCGCCCTGTTCCAGGGCTGCCCAGGCCGCCTGCTCGTCGGCCCGGGCGGGAAAGGCGGCGAACAGCAGGATCAGGCAAAATCCCAGCCACCGGCCCCATCGGAGGTTGTTCAGTCGATGCATGCGGATGGTCGTCCCAGGTCCAGGTATCCCATCCGCATCAGGTAGATCGCCCGGCTAGTCCGCCAAGCCGGGGACCGTCTCCGACTTCGACCGATGGCTGATCGCGAACGCCTCCTCCGGCGACTTCACGAGGTGATGGCGCCCGTAGAGCCCGAAATAGGCGATGCCGGTCAGGAACCAGATGGCGCATCCCCACACGCCCGGCCGGTACTCCGGATTGAAGAACAGCGACACCAGCGTCACCACCGCGATGACCAGCGCCACGACGGCGCCGGGCACCCCGAGCGGGCTGACGAACGGCCGCTCGATGTCCGGCAGCTTGGAGCGCAGCAGGATGAACGACACCAGCTGCATGATGTAGCTGATCATGGCGCCGAAGACGGCCATGTTGAGCAGGGCGGCCCCCACCAGGGCGCTGCCCGAATACTGCATCACGAAGGCGACGAGGAAGCCCAGGGCGGCCCCGGCGAACAGGGCGACATGGGGCGTCTTGCGCTCACCGTGGGTGACCGACAGCCATTTGGGGAAATAGCCGGCGCGGGCCAGGCTGTAGATATTGCGGCCATAGGCGTAGATGATCGCGTGGAAACTGGCGATCAGTCCGGCGGCGGCGATCATCGCCAGCAGCTTCACCCCGATGCCGTCGCCGAAGATGGTCTGGAAGCCCAGGAACAGCGGCTCGGTCGAGCTGCCGACCTCCTTGGCGCCCGGCGCGATGCCGGCCGACAGGAACAGGGTCAGGAAGGCCAGCGCGATCAGCGTCAGGATGCCCAGCAACAGGCCGCGCGGCATGTCGCGCTTCGGGTCGTGCGCCTCCTCGGCGGCCAGGGGAAGCTGCTCGATCGCCAGGAAGAACCAGATGGCGAACGGCAGCGCCGCCAGGACGCCGGCCCACCCGAACGGCAGGAAGGCGCTGCCGCCAGGACCCGGCTCGATGTTCAGGGCGTTCGCCGCGAAGTCGAAATGGCTGATGGCGCCGACGAAGAAGACGATCAGGATCGCCAGCGCGACGAAGGTGATCACCAGGGTGAACTTGAAGCTCAGCTCGACGCCCCAGTAGTTCAGCCCGACGAAGATCACGTAGCAGAACAGCCACCACATCGGCGCCAGCTCGGCCGGGGTCCCGAAGATCGCGCCGAGATAGCCCCCGATCCCGACCACGATCACCGCCGGGGTCAGCACATATTCCATGTTCTCGCCCAGGCCGGTCAGGAAGCCGCCCCACGGCCCCAATGCCGACCGCCCGAAGCTGTAGGCCCCGCCGGTATGCGGCAGCGCCGGCGACATCTCGGCGAGGCTGAAGCACAGGCCGAGATACATGACGACCACGATCAGCGTCGCGATGAACAGGCCGCCGAAGCCGCCGGCGCCCAGGCCGAAATTCCACCCGAAGAAATCGCCGGAGATCACCGCGCCGACGCCGAGCGCCCACAGCGACCACACCCCGGCATATTTTCGAAGCCCCCGTTTCTCGAAATAGGCGGCATCCACCGCATGATACCGGACACCGTCTATGCTCTCAGGCTCTGACATGATGACCCCCAAACCTTGGTTTCAGGCACAGTGGCTACCGGTGGACGATCCTCTATCTTTTTGGGCTTCTTATTTTCTTGATGTTTATGTTCAGCGGATGCCGCGCAGGCGTTCGCCCCGGCGCCGCAGGGCTTCCATGACCGTCATCAGCAGGACCGACAGCACGATCAGGAGGGTCGCGGCTGCGGCGATGACCGGGCTGATGTTCTCCCGGATGCCGTCGAACATCTGGCGCGGCAGGGTGCGCTCCTGCGGGCCGGTCAGGAAGAGCGCCACCACCACCTCGTCGAACGACGTGACGAAGGCGAACAGCGCGCCCGACACCACGCCGGGCAGGATGATCGGCAGCGTGATCCGGAAGAACGAAGTCGCCGGATCGGCCCCCAGGCTGGCCGCCGCGCGGGACAGGTTGGCGTCGAACCCCTGGAGCGTCGCCGACACGGTGATGACGACGAAGGGCACGGCCAGCGCGGTATGGGCCAGCGTCAGGCCGACCAGGCTGCCGGTCAGCCCCAGCGGCGCGTAGAAGAAATAAACGCCGACCGCGACGATCACCAGCGGCACCACCATGGGCGAGATCACCAGCGCCAGGAGCAGCGAGCGGCCGGGAAAGCTCGCCCGCTGCAGTCCCAGCGCCGCCAGCGTTCCCAGGACCGTCGCGAGCAGGGTGGCGGCGCAGGCGACCACCACGCTGTTGCGGAGCGATGACAGCCAGCGCTCCGACTCCAGCAGTTCCTGGTACCAGCGCAGCGAGAGCCCCGGCAGCGGAAAATTCAGGAACGAACCGCTGCTGAACGACAGGGGGACGATCACCAGGATCGGCAGGACCAGGAATCCCAGCACGAGGACCGTGATCGCCCACAGTCCCACATGCCAGGCGCGCTGCGCCGGGGTCGCGTGGGGCGGAAGGTTCAGGATCGATCTCATGCCCGCCTCATCCCATCCGCATGCGGTCGACTCCGACCAGCCGGGCATAGACCCAGTAGAGCAGCAGGGTCGCCATCAGCAGCACCGAGCCGAGCGCCGCCGCCATGCCCCAGTTGATCGTCTGGTTGGTGAAGAAGGCCACGAAGTAGCTGACCATCTGGTCCCCCGCCCCGCCGACCAGCGCCGGCGTGATGTAGTAGCCGACCCCCAGGATGAAGACGAGCAGGCAGCCGGCCCCCACCCCGGGAACGGTCTGCGGCAGGTAGACCCGGCGGAAGGCGGTGAAGGGCGTGGCGCCCAGCGACGTCGCCGCCCGCACATAGACGGGAGAGATGCCGCGCATCACGCTGTAGAGCGGCAGCACCATGAAGGGCAGCAGGATATGGACCATGGCGACATAGACGCCGACCCTGTTGTAGACGAGCTGGATCGGCTCGCCGATCAGGCCGATCCACTGGAGCGCCTCGTTGATCGGCCCCTCCCGCTGGAGCAGCACGACCCAGGCGCCGGTCCGCACCAGGATGGAGGTCCAGAACGGCAGCAGGACCAGGATCATCAGCAGGTTGGAGACGCGGGGCGGCAGTGACGCCAGCTTGTAGGCCAGGGGGTAGCCCAGCGCCAGGCACCAAGCCGTGACCACCGCCGCGATCCAGAAGGTCCGCGCGAAGATGTCCACGTAGATCGCGCGGTCCGCGGAAACCCGCACGACCGAGCCGGAGGCGTCGATCTCCCGGTCGACCGCGGCGAGCAGGTAGTAGGGCGTGACCGGGGCCGCGGCGCGGCGCATGACCGCCCAGGTCTCCGGTTCGCCCCAGGCCGGGTTTCGTGCCGTCAGCGTCTGCCGCCACGTCCCGTCCGGCGTGTCGGGCAAGCCGCGGGCGGTGGCGAACAGCACCGACCGCATGTTCGGGATCTCGTAGGTCAGCCGCTTCGCCACCCCGGACAGCGACCGGTCGCGCTGTCCGGCCGCCAGCTCCCGCGCGAAGGCCGCGAACGCCTCCTCCGGCGGCAGGCCGGCGCCGTCCCACGCCCGCAACGCCGCGGCGGTGTCCGGCATGACCGACGGCAGCTCCGAATTGTCGACGCTGCGCACCAGCATCAGCCCGATCGGGGCCAGGAAGAACACCGCCAGGAAGACGAAGAGCGGCGCCACCAGCGCCGCCGCCTCCAGCTTGCGGCGGCGCTCGGTCCGGCGGAGCTGCGCCTTCAGGTTCACCGGCCGCTCACTGGCCGATCCAGGCATTGAAGCGTTCGGTCAGCCGCTCGACGTTGGCGACCCAGAACTCGGTGTCCAGCTCCAGCCCGACGGCGAGGTTGCCGGGCTCGGTCGGCATGATCGGCAGCACGGCGGGATCGACCAGGGCGGCGGCTTCCTTCGCGGTGACGCCATAGGGCACCTTGGGCGGCAGGTCCTTCTGGCGCGTCGGGTCGCTCATGAAGGCGATCAGGTCCATGCCCGCCTCACGGTTCGGGCTGTCGCGCAGGATCACCCAGCTGTCCACGGCATAGACGCCGCCCGGCCAGACGATCCTGAAGTCGCGGTTGTCGCTCTTGTTCGCCGCCGTCACCCGGGCATTGTAGGCGCTGGTCATCGCGACCTCGCCGGACGCCAGAAGCTGGAGCGGCTGGGCACCGGCCTCCCACCACACCATGTGCGGCTTGATCTGGTCCAGCTTCTTGAAGGCGCGGTCGACCCCGGCGTCGGTGCCGAGCACCTGGTAGACCTGCGACGGCTCGACTCCGTCGGCCATCAGCGCGAATTCCAGCGTGTATTTCGGGCCGCGGCGGAGCCCCCGCTTGCCGGGGAACTTCTGGACGTCCCAGAAATCGGCCCAGCTCTTCGGCCCGTCCTTCAGCTTGGCGCCGTCATAAGTGATCAGCGTCGTCCAGACGATGGCGCCGACTCCGCAGTCGTGGACCGCGGCGGGAATGAACTTGTCGCGCCCGCCCAAGGCCGCCCAGTCCAGCTCCTCGAACAGCCCTTCCTCGCAGCCCAGCACCAGTTCCTCGGCTTCGACCTGGACGACGTCCCAGTCGGCGTTGCCACCCTCGACCTTGGCGCGGAGCGCGCCGACTCCGCCGTTCCAGCTATCCTCGACCAGCTTGGTCCCGGTCTGGGTCATGAAGGGTTGGAAATAGACCTCCCGTTGCGCATCCTGGTAGGAGCCACCCCAGGAGGTGACGGTGAGATCGCGCGCCTGCGCGCTTCCCATCGCCGAGGCCATCAGAAGCGCGCCGAAAACCAGGCTGGACTTGCATCCCATCATCGTCACCCTGTTCCTGTTTTATGATTAATCCTGAGTTTTCATCACCTTGACCGGCGTGTCCAGAGTATCGATGGTCGGGGAGCGGCATCACCCCTTCCGGCGCCGCCGGGTATAGAGTTTCAGTTCGGCCATCGACACGACGCCCAGAGCCATTCCCGCCACCGCATAGGCGGCCACGCCGGCCCCGACCAGCGCGCCCAGCGCCAGCGAGCGCGTCCAAAGATCGGGAGCGGACAGGAAGCCGCCGAGGCCCCATTGCGCCGCGAGCAGCACCCCGGCCATAGCCAGGGCCGCCAGCAATTGGCGCGGCACGCGCCGCCGAAGCCGCGCGTCCAGCACCAGGAACCCGCGCCGGAACAGCAGCACCGCCAGAAGGGCGCAGTTGACCCAGGACGCCGCCGAGGTCGCGAGCGCCAGCCCCACCTGGGACAGCGGCTGCATCAGCGCCAGTTTCAGCGCCACGTTGACGGTGACGACCACGAGGGCGATCTTGACCGGCGTCTTCGTGTCCTCGCGCGCATAGAAGCCCGGCAGCAGGCTGCGGATCAGCACGAAGGCCGGCAGCCCCAGGGCATAGGCCATCAGCGTCGCCGACGTCGCCTGCGCGTCTGCCGCCTGGAACGCGCCGCGTTCGAACAGCACGGAGATGATCGGGAAGCCCGCGGCGAGGAAGGCGGCCGTGGCCGGCAGGGTGAACAGGAGTGACAGCTCGATCGCACGGTTCTGGCTGTCGCCGGCGGCCTGCATGTTGCCGCTCTTCAGCGCGCGCGAAAGCTCAGGCAGCAGGACGGTCCCGATCGCGATCCCGATCACGCCCAGCGGCAGCTGGTTGATCCGGTCGGCATAATACAGGTAGGACACGGAGCCGGTCGGCAGCAGCGAGGCGATCAGCGTGTCGATGAACAGGTTGATCTGGGTGACCCCCGCCCCCAGCGCCGCCGGCCCCAGCACCGTCAGGAACCGCTTCACTCCCGGGGTCAGCCGGGGCCGGGGCAGCCTAAGCGACATTCCCGCGCGCCGGCAGTCCCACGCCAGGTACAGGAACTGGGCGACGCCGGCGGCCAGCACCCCCCAGGCCAGCGCATGGCCCGCCGTGGGCAGCAGCGGCGTCAATCCGACCAAGGCTCCGATCAGGCACAGGTTGAGCAGGATCGGCGCCGCCGCCGCCGCGGCGAACCGCTCGATGCTGTTCAGCACGGCGCCCATCAGGGACACCAGCGAGATGAACAGCAGGTAGGGGAAGGTGATCCGGGTGAACAGGACCGCCAAGTCGTACTTCATGGGCTCGTCGGCGAAACCGGGCGCGAAGACGACCATGAACCAGGGCATGATCAGCTCGAACGCCAGCAGCAGGACCAGTTGCACGACCAGCAGGAAGGCCAGCACCTGCTCGGCGAAGATCCGGGCCTGGGATCGCCCCTGCCCGACCAGGAAGGAGGAGAACATCGGCACGAAGGCGGCGTTGAAGGCGCCTTCGGCGAACAGCGCGCGGAAATGGTTGGGCAGCCGGAACGCCACGAAGAAGGCGTCCGCGACCGGTCCCGCGCCCAGCAGGGCGGCGGTCAGGATATCCCGGACGAAGCCCAGGACGCGGCTGGCGAGCGTCAGGCCGCCGACGGAAAGGATCTTTCGGAACACGGTGGAACGGCCTTGCGCCAGGAACGGGACGGAGAAGGATCAGACCGGATCGAGCGCCCTGCAATCCCCGGCGGCCCAGCGGACCGAGACGTCCTGACCCGCCTGGAACGCCTGGACATCGTCGGCGAAGGGGACTTTGACCATGAAATCGTCGCTGTCCGCAACCTCCAGCCGAAGCCGCAGATGGTCGCCCAGGTAAATCCGCTCCAGCACGCGGGCATTCAGCCGGTTCTCCGGCCCGGCGCCGGGGTCGCCCAACCCGCCTTGATCGAGGGTGATTCGCTCCGGCCGTATCGACAGGGTGGTCGCCTGCCCGGCCCGGTCCACCGATACGGCGGTCGCCCGCACGCTCTCGCCGGTCGGCAGCTCGACCCGACATGTACCGCCCGCCAGGTCGCGGACGATCCCGTTCAGCCGGTTGTTCTCGCCGATGAAATTGGCGACGAAGCTGTTGCAGGGCTGCTGGTACAGCCGGTCCGGCAGGTCGATCTGCTGGATCACGCCGTGATTGAAGACGGCGATCCTGTCCGACATGGTCAGGGCTTCGGTCTGGTCGTGGGTAACGTAGACGACGGTGACGCCGAGCGACTGGTGGATATGCTTGATCTCCAGCTGCATATGCTCGCGCAGCTGCTTGTCCAGGGCTCCCAGCGGTTCGTCCATCAGCACCAGCTGGGGGTCGAAGACGAGGGCGCGGGCCAGCGCCACCCGCTGCTGCTGCCCGCCCGAAAGCTCGGCCGGCCGGCGGGCGCCGAATTTCTCCAGGTGGACCATGCGGAGCGCCCGGGCGACCCGTTCCTCGATCTCCGCCCTCGGCCGCTTCCTGACCGACAGCGGGAAAGCCAGGTTCTCCGCCACCGTCATGTGGGGAAACAGCGCGTAGTTCTGGAACACCATGCCGATGTCCCGCTTGTGCGGCGGCAGGCCCGCGATCGACCGGCCGGCCAGCCTGATGTCGCCCGAGGTGGGCACCTCGAACCCCGCCAGCATCATCAGCGACGTGGTCTTCCCGGACCCCGACGGCCCCAGGAGCGTCAGGAATTCGCCGCGGCTTATCTCCAGGTTCAGGTTTTTGACGACCAGCGTTTCGCCGTCGTAAGTCTTCCGGACATCCTTGAACTCGACATGGGAGGATTCGGCCGCGCCGACGGGGTCTGTATGGGTCATGCCGGCAGGATATCGCAAATCAAGGCCCCGGCCAGCCCCCCGAGTGGATCGGGCGATTCTGTCCGCCATGAGATCGATGCGATTAGGGGATGCGCGGGACGATAGCGGGCAACTCCGATGGACGCGGATCATTCATCCGTTTTTTGCGTTCGTGAATGGTACCAGGGTTGATAGAGTGCCGAGGCTCAACACATGAGAACCGAAGGTGCTCCGCCTGCGAGAATCCGGTACCGGGCGGCGTTGGGTAATCCTTTTGATAGAACATGCCATGATCAATAACCGCTTCGGTCTTCGCGAAGAGCCATTCACGATTACGCCCGCCACGCGTTTCACCTACGCGTCGCAGGAGCACGAGGAAGCTTTCAACGGCTTCACCCTTGCCGTGGTGGCTCGGCGCCGGATCATGGCTCTCTATGGAGAGACCGGGTCGGGCAAGACGACCCTGCTGCAAGGTCTGCTCGATCAGCTCGAATCAGATGGCACCATGGTGCTGGCGATCGCCGCCAAGCCCGGCATGACTGTCGAGGACCTGATCCAGCAGGCCGGCGGCGAACTGTTCCTGGACGAGAACGGCGGCCAGCCCCTGTCCGACATGGACGCCCTCGTCGAGCGCCTCGAACAACGGCTGGAGGAGGCGGGCACCGGCGTCCTGATCGTGGACGAGGCGCAGGAACTCGATGTCGGCGTGCTGTACGACCTGGTCGAGATGGCGGCATCGGACACCGAGACCGGCCGCTTCCTGCAGGTGCTGCTGGCGGGCACGCCCGACCTGGAGCGCATGCTGGCGGAGCCGGGGCTGGAGGACACCATGCGCCGCCTCGGCGTGACCTACCATCTTCCGCCGCTGGAGCGGGATCAGGTCGAGTCCTACATCCAGGAACGGCTTGGCGCCGCCGGCGCGATCCGGGACGATATCTTCGAACCGGCGGCGATCGAGGCCATCGCCCATTATTCCAGCGGTCTGCTGCAGCTGGTCAACACGCTGGCGGACGTCGCCGTCAGCGGCGCCTCCCGTGCCGGCGAACGGACGATCACGCGCGCCCGGGTCGAGCAGGTGGCGCGGGACCTCGGTCTGCAGCCAGCCCATGAGCCGCAGCCCGTCCAGCCGGCGGGTCCGATCCAGACCGAAGTGCAGGAACCGGTGGCGCGCAGCCGCCCGTCTCCCCCGCCGCCTCCGGTCGCCCCGCCTCATTTCACGCCGGCCCCGGCACCGCCGCCGCGGGCAGCTCCGCCGCCGGACCCCCTTGCCCGCACGCCGCGCCGTCCCGTCCAGGCGCCTCCGCCGCACGAGGTCGAAGCGCCGATACCGGCCCACCGGCACCCCGCCCGCGACGCCTATCCGCCCTGGGAGGACGATGACGGACGGACGCCGCCGCTGCGCCGCAGCGCCGCGGCGCCGCTGACCGCATCGGCATATCGGCACGACCGACCCGAACCGGACTACCGGCGCCGCCGCTGGCCGCAGGTCGCCGCAAGCCTGCTGGCTCTGCTGGCCGGCGCGGGTATAGCGGCGGCATTGCTGGAGCCCCAGGCCATCCAGCGGCTCTACACCCAGGCGACCGGCGACCAGCTTCCTTGGAGCACGGAGCCTCCGCCGTCGGAGACCGCCGACTTGGCACCCGAGGCCGACTGGGAGCCGCAGCCCCTCCCGGTGGAGCCTCCCCCGATCCCCCAGCCGGCCCAGCCTCCCGTCTCAGCAGCGCCCACGCTCCCGCCGCCGGACCCCGCGCCGCCTTCCGCCGTTGAGGAGCCGCCGGCCCTTTCCGCTGACGCCGCCAATGAGCAGCGCGTCACGGAACTGGTGAACCGGGCGAACAGGTATATCGATCAGCGCCTGCTGACCACGCCGCCGGGCGGCAACGCCTTCGAGGTCTATCAGCAGATCGTCCAGATCGCCCCGCAGGACCCCCGCGCGGCGTCGATCCTCTCGACCATCAAGGACACCTACCGGCGCTGGGGCGCCACGGCGGAGGATCGCGGGCAGTTCGACAACGCGGCAAGCTTCTACCGCCGCGGCCTGACCGTCGATCCGGCCGACGAGACCTTGCAGACGCGGCTCCGCGAACTGGATGCCAAGCGCCAGGCGGCCCTCGCCGCGGAAACGGCATCCCGGCCCGAGTCGCCGACCGCCGGGACCGCCGTCGCTCCCCCGCAACCGGCGCCGGACCAGATCCTCCGCCTGCCGCCGGACTATGACGAGGGAGCGGAGCGTGCCGGTGCCGCCTCGGACCTGCCGCCCGCGGCACCCAACCGCTTCGTGACCCGCGAGGACATGCTCCAGGCCTTCCAGCAGCCCGCCGTCCTGGAAGCGGTCATCCAGGCCGGCCGCGACATCGATTACGAGTTGCCCGACGGCAAGACGGCCCTGATGCTCGCGTCCGAACAGGGCAACACCCAGGCTGTCCGCCGGCTGCTCACCGCGGGCGCCGCTCCCAATGCCCGCAGCCGCAACGGGGGCACCGCCCTGATGTATGCCGCCTCGATCGGCAACAATGCCATCGTGCGCGCCCTGATCCAATCCGGCGGATCGGTCAACTCCATGAACGTGGAGGGCAAGACCGCCCTGATGGCGGCCGCCTCTCGCGGGCAGGTCGAAACCGTCCGCATCCTGCTGGAGAACGGCGCCAACATCGGCACCACCAGCATCCACGGCCGCAACGCGCTGAGCTACGCGCAGGAAGGCGGCCACCGAGCGGTCGTCGATCTTCTCAACTCCTTCGATCCCCAGGCGAGTTCGCGGCGCTCCGCCCTCGATAACCAAGTCGGATAACTGAACTGATCACCATGAAACTGCATCGCATCGGCGCTGCCCTGGCGGCGCTCTTCGCATTGGCCGCCTGCGAGGATTACGGTCGGGTCACCCAGACCCAGGTCGACCCCGCCTACAATCCGGACGAGCTTGGCTATGCCGGCGGACGGGATGCCACGCTGACCACCCTGATCTACGGCAACCCGAGCGACGTCGGCGCCGCGCAGTTCGCCAGCCAGGTCCTGGCCTCCATGAACCGCGTCGAGGTCGGCGCCAGCCTGAAGTTCGCCCAGGACGCCGGCCCCGGCGGCCGGGACCTGTACAAGGTCGTGATGGTCTTCAACCCGGTGAACCAGGTGGTCGACGCGGAGCTTTGCGCAGCCCAGATCCCGCCGTCGCAACCCTTCGACGAGGACGTGACCGTGCGGGCGGCCTATTGCCGGGGCGGACGACCGCTGACCGGCGCCGTCGGCACCATCGAGGCGGAGGATGCCGCCAAGCCGGACCGCATGGACCGCTTCATCCGGGACCTGACCTTCAGCCTGTTCCCGCTGACCAAGGGGTCTTGACCTTACTTCGCGGCCTCCACCAGGGCGACCAGCCCGGCGAGCAGGTCTATCGGGCGCGGCGGGCAGCCGGGGATGTGGAGGTCGACCGGGACCACCGCGCCGACCCCGCCGACGATGCCGTAGCTGCCCTTGAACAATCCGCCGTCCAGCGCGCAGCCGCCGACCGCGACGACCCATTTCGGGTCGGGCGTGGCGTCCCAGGTCCGGAACAGCGCGTCGCGCATGTTGGCCGTGACCGGCCCGGTCACCATCAGCACGTCGGCGTGCCGGGGCGAGGCGACGAAGCGCATCCCGAAGCGCTCCAGGTCGTAGATCACGTTGTTGAGCGCGTGGATCTCCAGTTCGCAGCCGTTGCACGACCCGGCGTCGACCTCGCGGATCGACAGGCTCCGGCCCAGCCGGGTCCGGGCCGCCCGGTCCAGGCGGCTCGCCAGCTCCTCGATGCCGTCTTCGGCGGGGGCCGGCCCCTTCATGGTGACGGGCCCCCGGAGCAGGTTCCGGGCGATGGTCTTCAGCATGGGGTCTTCAGCATGGGGTTCTCGGCATGGCGGCGTCCTACAGGTCGTGCCCCGAATAGGAACAGTTGAAGCTCTTGTTGCACAAGGGGAAATCGGCGACGATGTTGCCCTCGATCGCGGCCTCCAGCAGCGGCCACTGGAACCATGACGGATCGCGCGGATGGCACCGGGTCACGATGCCGTCCTCGCGCACGGCGACCCAGGTCATGATCTCGCCCCGGAAGCTCTCCACCAGCGCCATGCCCTGCCCCGCCGCGGCGGGCACGGGTGCGTGGACCGGCCCCTCGGGCAGGCGGCCGAGGATCTGCCGGACCAGTCCCAGGCTCGCCTTGACCTCCCGTATGCGGATCCACACCCGGGCGTTGACGTCGCCGTCGACGAACACCGGGACCTCGAACTCCAGCTCGTCATAGGGGGCGTATCCGGGATTGCGGCGGGCGTCCTGCCCCCGGCCGGACGCCCGTCCGACATGGCCGCCGGCGCCGAAGCGGCGGACCAGTTCGGCCGCCACGCGCCCGGTCGAGACCGTCCGGTCCTGGAGCGAGGCCTTCTCGTCGTAGGTATGGATCAGGGGCGGGAAAGCGGCCTGCAGGTCCGCCACCAGCCCCGCCAGCACCTGCCGCCCGTCTTCCGCCAGGTCGACGGCCACCCCGCCCGGGATCACCCGGTCCATCATCAGGCGGTGGCCGAAGCAGGCGTCGGCCGCCCGCAGCACCTTCTCCCGCAGCTGCCCGCATTCCGCCAGCATGTACGCGAAGGCGGCGTCGTTGCAGATCGCCCCGATGTCGCCGAGATGGTTGGCGAGCCGCTCCAGTTCGGCCATCAGCGCCCGCAGCCAGACCGCCCGCGCGGGCACGGCGGCTCCGGTCGCGGACTCGACGGCGCGCGCGAAGGCAAGGGAGTGCGCGACCGTGCTGTCGCCCGACACCCGGGCCGAAAGCTTGGCGACCTCGGCCACCGACCGGCCGGCCATCAGCCATTCCGTCCCCTTGTGGACGTAGCCCAGGCGCTGCTCCAGCCGGACCACCGTCTCGCCGTTGCAGGTGAAGCGGAAATGGCCCGGCTCGATGATGCCGGCGTGGACGGGGCCGACCGGGATCTGGTGCAGGCCCGGGCCTTCGACCGGCAGGAAGGGATAGGGTTGCGGGTGGCCCAGCGGATCGGGCGGGTCGGCCGAGAGCGGCAGGCGGATCGGCCAGGAATCGTGGTCGAGCCAGGGGCGCGGATCCACCAGCGACTCGGCCGTTATGCCGAACAGGTCCTGCGCCGCGCGCTCCAGCCGGATGGCCGCGGGCCGCGCTCCGCCGACCGAGGGGAAGCGCCCCTCCGGACAGGTCAGCGACACCACGGCGACCGCATCCGAAGCCTCTTCGCGCAGGGCCATGTGGACGATCCCGGTATCGGCCCACAAACCCACCAGGGACCAGTCCGGCTTTTCCGCCAGGGTCGCGACCAGCGCGGCCCAGGCTTCGCGGTCCAGGTCGAACCGGGGGAACGGCCGATGAGCCTCGGCGCGGGTCCCGATCGATGCGAGATGGTCGAGCATGCGATCCTCCCTCCCCTCAGCCGAGCAGCAGGGCGACGGCCTGGAACCACTCCACCAGCGGCTCCGGCAGCCAGATGCCCGCGACAAGCACCAGGACCAGATGGAGCGCCATCGGGAACGCGCTGGAGGCCGCCGGCGCCGTCGATCCCGACGGTTCGCCGAAGGCAAGCGACTGAAGCCGCAGGATCAGCGCGCCGAAGGCGACGACGATGCCCAGCACCAGGGGCAGCGCCAGCAGCGGCTCGCGGGCGAAAACGGTGGTCACCAGCAGGAACTCGCTGAGGAAGATGCCGAACGGCGGCAACCCGGCGATCGCCAGGACGCCGGCGACCAGTCCCCAGCCGATCACCGGATGGCTGGCTGTCAGCCCCCGGATCTCGGAGATCTGCTGGGTGCCCTTCACCTGTGTCGTCAGGCCGACGGCGACGAAGATCGCCGACTTGGTCAGGCTGTGCATCGTCATGTGCAGCAGTCCGGCGAAGTTGGCGATCGGCCCGCCGAACCCGAAGGCGAAGGTGATGATCCCCATATGCTCGATCGAGCTGTAGGCGAACAGGCGCTTGATGTCCCGCCGCCGGTACAGCATGAAGGCGGACAGCAGCAGCGAGGCCAGCCCCATGACCATCATCAGCGGCCCGGGCGCCAGCGACTGCCCGTTGGCCGTCATCAGCATCTTGAAGCGCAGCACCGCATAGAGCGCGACGTTCAGCAACAGCCCGGACAGCACGGCGGAGATCGGCGTCGGCCCCTCCGCGTGGGCGTCGGGCAGCCAGGCATGCAGGGGTGCCAGCCCCACCTTGGTGCCGTAGCCGATCAGGATGAAGACGAAGGCGAGGTTGAGCAGGTCGGGGCTGACCCGGTGGATCTCCAGCATCAGCGCCGACCAGGTCATCGCCGGCATGCCGCCGCCCATGACCGGCCGGGCGGCCAGGAAGACCAGGATCGTGCCGAACAGGGCCAGCGCGATGCCGACGCCGCACAGGATGAAGTATTTCCAGGCTGCCTCGATCGCCGCCGGGGTCCGGTACAGGCTGACCATCAGGACGGTGGTCAGCGTCGCCCCTTCGACCGCCACCCACAGCACGCCCAGATTGTTGGCCAGCAGGGCCAGCAGCATCGTGAACACGAAGGCCTGGTACATGGCGTGGTAGAAGCGGACGAACAGCGGCGTCAGCCGCCCCGTCCCGATCTCGTGCTCGATGTAGCTGGCGCTGAACAGGGCCGTCGTGAACCCGACGAAGGCCGTCAGCGCCACCAGGTAGATGTTGAAGTCGTCGACCAGGAACAGCGGCGTGCTTTCCGGCCGGTCGGCGAACAGGCTGAGCGAGGCGACCAGGGTCAGCCCCGAGGCGAGCGAGTTCAGCCGGGACGCCAGCCGGTGGTCGGCCACGGCGGCCAGGGCCAGCCCGGCCAGGAAGGGCAGCGCCAGGATGACGTGGGCAGGGTTGACCGGAAGCTCGATCACCGGCGCTCACCGCGGAAATTCTCCAGGGCGTGCAGGTCGAGGGTGTCGAACCGCTCCCTGATATGGAAGAAGAAGATGCCGAAGATGATGAAGGCGACCATCACCGCGAAGGCGACCAGCATCTCGACGATCAGGGGCATCCCTTCCACGCCGATGGCGGCCAGGATCAACCCGTTCTCCAGCGACATGAATCCCACCACCTGCCCGATCGCGTTGCGCCGGGTGATCATGGTCAGCAGCCCCAGCAGCACGACCGACAGGGCCAGCGCCAGGTCCTCGCGCGTCAGGGCGGTCACGTCGGCGGTGACCGGAAGCACCAGCAGGATCGACAGCGTGACGAGGCTGACGCCCGCGATCATGGTCGGCCCGACTCCCAGCGATGTGTCGACCGTCCGGCGGATGTTCAGCCGGTCGATCACGCGGTGCAGCGCCACCGGGATCGCGATCGCCTTCATGCTGAGGGCCAGGAGCGCCGTGATGTAGAGGTGCGGGGCGTCCTGGATGTAGCCCTGCCACGCGGCGGCCGCCGCCAGCACCATCGACTGCGCGGCGAAGGCCTGGATGATCGCGAACAGGCGCCGCTGGTAGAGCAGCGCGAAGCTCAGCAGCAGCACGACCGCGCCGAGCATGTGGGCAATGTCATAATGGATTCCGGGCATGCCGGCGCCTCACAATCCGGTCGAAACATAGAGGAAGATGGCGCCCAGCAGGCTGAGCAGCAGCGCGCCGCCGAGGAACTCGCCATAGCGGAAGACGCGCATCTTGGCGACGCTCGTCTCGAACAGCGCCAACAGGACCGCGCCCGAGGCCAGCTTCAGGACGAACGTCACCAGCCCGATCAGGATTGCGAGCGGCCCCTCCCCGGGTTCCGATATCCCCCAGGGAAGGAAGATGCAGGCGATCAGCGCCATGTAGAGCACCAGCTTCAGCATGCTGGCGGCCTCGATCAGCGCCAGATGGCGGCCGGAATACTCCAGCACCATGGCCTCGTGGACCATGGTCAACTCCAGATGGGTCGCGGGGTTGTCGACCGGGATCCGCGCGTTCTCGGCGATCGCGACCATCAGCAGGGAGATCAGGGCGAGCCCCAGGGAGATCCGCAGCCCGACGCCTCCCGCCAGCATGAAATCCACGATCAGCGAGAGCGACGTGGTCCGCACCAGGATCGCGATGGAGAAGATCACCATCAGCATGGCCGGCTCCGCCAGCGCCGCGATCATCATCTCGCGCGACGACCCCAACCCGCCGAAGCTCGTCCCCACGTCCATCCCGGCCAGCGCCAGGAAGAACCGCGCGCTCGCCAGCAGGGCCACCAGGGCGATCAGATCGGCGGTCGCGGTCAGCGCCAGCGCCGTGGTGAAGGTCGGCACCAGCGCCGCCGCCAGCCAGATCGCGGTGAACACCAGGTACGGCGTCACCCGGAACAGCCAGGACGCGTTGTCCGCCAGGACGACGTCCTTCCGCAGCAGCCTGAACAGGTCCCTGTACGGCTGGACCAGCGGCGGCCCCCGGCGGCCGAGCAGCCGGGCCTTGACGACCCTCACCAGGCCGGTCAGCCCGGGGGCGAGGGCCAGCACCAGCAGCATCTGGACGACCTGGAAGACTCCCGCGAGCAGCGCCTGGACGAAGATCATTGCGACACCGCCACCATGACCAGAAGCACCACCAGGGCGAAGAACATCAGCGACAGGTACTGGCGGATGGTCAGGAACTGCAGGCCGTCGATGCGGTCCGCGACCCAGCCGACCAGCCGGACCATCGGCGTGAACAGCCGGTCCCACGCGGGATCGCGCATCTCCAGGGCGAAGCGCGCGGGCCGCGTCTCGCCCGGCGCCGGCATGTCCACGGTCTCCCGCGCGCCGAAGATCTGGACCCCGAAGACCCGCCGCAGCGGCTGGGCGAAGCTGCTGGCCGAATACTGGCCGAGCGGCGCCGGATCGGTGAAGCCGCAGGCCCAGGGGATCGAGCGGCGCACCCGGTTGGAGGCGTAGCGGTGGATCATGAAGACGGCGAGGATGGTCAGGATCAGGATGGTCATGAACATCATGAAGCCGCTGTAGCTGTTCCCGAAGGCGCTGGCAGGCGCCAGCCAGACCCAGCCGCCATGCCCGCCGGCGTCGAACATCCCCTCGCCGGTGGTCAGCCGGTTGGCCGGCTCGATCATCGCGATGGCGAGCTTGGGCAGGACGCCGATCACGGCGCACAGCACGGCCGGCACCGCGATCGCCGACAGCATCACGGCATCGACCTCCCACGCCTGTTCCGCCCGGGGCGACCGGGCACGGCCCAGGAAGGCGATGCCGTAGAAGCGCACGAAGCAGGCCGCGGCCAGCGCGGCCGACAGGGCCAGCAGCGCGCCGATCACCGCGAAGCCGATCTTCAGCTCCCACTGTTCGAGAAGCGGGCCGTTCAGCACAGCCTGGAACAGCATCCATTCCGCCACGAAACCGTTGAGCGGCGGCAGCGCGGAGATCGCCGCGGCCCCCACCAGGCAGAACAGCGCCGTCGCGGGCATCCGGTGGATCAGCCCGCCGAGCCGATCCAGGTCGCGCTCCCCCGTCGCGGTCAGCACGGCGCCGGCGCCGAAGAACAGGATGCATTTGAACAGGGCGTGGTTCAGCACGTGCAGCATGGCCGCCGTCATCGCCAGCGCCGCCAGCGCCGGGACGCCGGACGCCTTGAACACAAGGGCCAGGCCCAGCCCGATCACGATGACGCCGATGTTCTCGACCGTCGAATAGGCCAGCAGCTTCTTCACGTCGTCCTGCATCAGCGCGTAGAGCACGCCGACCACGGCGGTGACGGCGCCGACCACCGCCAGCACTGCCCCCCACCACCAGAGCGGCTCCCCGACCAGGTCGAACAGGACCCGGATCAGGCCGTAGATCGCGACCTTGGTCATCACGCCGCTCATCAGCGCGGAGATGTGGCTCGGCGCCGCGGGATGGGCGAGCGGCAGCCAGACATGCAGGGGGACGAGGCCGGCCTTCGACCCGGCGCCCAGAAGCACCAGCAGGGCCGCGAAGCTGGCCGGCACCGCTCCCAGGGGGTGGGCGCGGATCGCCTCGAAGCCGTAGCTGCCCGCCTCCCCCGCCAGGATGCCGAAGGCGAGCAGCAGGCAGGCCGTGCCGAAGCTGGCCATCACCAGATAGACGTAGGCGGCGCGGCGCGTGTCCTCCTCCCGGTGGCTCGCCAGGACGAGCAGCCAGGACGACAGGGACATGAATTCCCAGGCCATCAGGAAGACGAAGGCGTCGTCCGCGACCAGCACCAGGTTCATGCCGGCCAGGAACAGCGGGAAGAAAGGCAGAACGCGGCCCGGTTCCGCCTCGTGCCGGGCATAGCTCCAGCCGAACACCGCGGCCAGGCAACCGCCCAGGTTCACCGCCAGCAGGAACACGGCGGACAGCGCGTCGAGACGCAGGTTGGCGCGCAGCCAGGGCAGCCCGACCGGCAGGGCCAGGACGTCCACGTCCGTCCCGCCGGCGGCCAAGCGCAGCAGGACCGCCAGGGCGGCGGCGGCGCACACCAGCGCCATGCCGCCATGGACGACCTCGTGGGCACGGCTCAGCCAGGATCGCGCCGCTCCCACGATGCCGAGGAGCAGCATGGCCGCGATGCACAGACTAATGAACGCCAAGACCGGGAACCGCCTGAGAAACCATGGACTGAAACCACTGGAGGTATTCGGATAAGCGCGAAACTTATAACATGCGGCCGTGCCCCCGAGGCAAACATCCCTTCGGCCGGGCGGGATATCGGGGGTGCGACAAAGCGTGCCGGTGGCGAGGTCGCGAAAAGGCCGGCCCCCGCTGACGCGCGGGCCGGAGGTTTTCAGTCAGGGAGGAAACGCACCACCGTGCGTTCGTGTCGCCAGGATCGTTCCCCTCTTGTCAAAAATCGGTTAAATCACAGGGCCGGGAGAAAAGGCGGTCGAGTTTGCCGCAGGGCATCTCCCCGCAACGGCCATGCTTGATGCCCGCAGGCAGGTTAATGCAACGTTAACCAAGACCCCGATATGCCTTGGGCTGGATAAGGTCCCTAGCCTTCTGCCGCCTCTACAGGGTATAGGGGGGGCACCCGACCTTCGGTTTTCACTGCAGCCGTGCCTTCGCCACATGATCAGCATCAGCAAACGTATCGCCGACGAACTCTCAGCCCGGGAAGCCCAGGTCGACGCAGCCATCGCGCTGCTTGACGAGGGCTCCACCGTCCCGTTCATCGCGCGGTACCGCAAGGAAGCCACGGGCGGTCTCGACGACACCCAGCTCCGCACCCTGGAAGAGCGCCTGCGCTATCTGCGCGAGCTGGAGGAGCGCCGGGCGGCGATCCTCTCCAGCGTCGCCGAGCAGGGCAAGCTCACCGACGAGCTGAAGGCCCAGCTTGAGGAAGCCGACACCAAGACCCGGCTGGAAGACCTCTACCTGCCCTACAAGCCGAAGCGCCGCACCAAGGCCATGGTCGCCCGCGAGGCCGGCCTGGAGCCGCTGGCGCTCGGCCTGCTGGAGAACCCGGTCGTGGCGCCCGAAGCCGCCGCGATCGCCTTCGTCGATCTCGAGAAGGGCGTGCCCGACGTCAAGTCGGCGCTGGAAGGTGCGCGCCACATCCTGGTGGAGCGGTTCGGCGAGGATGCCGAGCTGGTCGGCCGGCTGCGCGCCTATGTCGCCGAGAACGGGCGCGTCGTGTCCGGCGTGGTCGAGGCGAAGCGCGACGAGGGGGCGAAGTTCTCCGACTATTTCGATTTCTCCGAACCGCTGAAGCAGGTCCCCTCGCACCGGGCGCTGGCCATGTTCCGCGGCCGGACCCAGGGCGTGCTGGACCTCAAGATCGAGGTCGGCGACCCCGCGACCGACCTGCAGCACCCGTGCGAGGCCATGATCGCCCGCCATCTCGGCATCCAGGACGCCGGAAGGGCGGCCGACAAGTGGCTGCTTGAGACCGTCCGCTGGGCCTGGAAGACCAAGATCGGCCTGCATGTGGAGCTGGACCTGCTGGGCGACCTGCGCGACCGGGCGGAGGACGACGCGATCCGCGTGTTCGCCCGCAACCTGCACGACCTGCTGCTGGCCGCCCCGGCCGGCCCGCGCGCGACCATCGGGCTCGACCCCGGCATCCGGACCGGCGTCAAGGTCGCGGTCGTCGACGCCACCGGCAAGGTCGTGGAGACGACCACGGTCTATCCGCATCAGCCGAAGAACGACTGGGACGGCTCCATCGCGGTGATCGCCGCCCTGGCGATCCGCCACAAGATCGAGCTGGTCAGCATCGGCAACGGCACCGCCAGCCGCGAGACCGACAAGCTGGTCACCGACCTGATGAAGCGCCATCCGGAGCTGAACCTGTCCAAGCTCGTCGTCTCCGAAGCCGGCGCCTCGGTCTACTCGGCTTCCGAAGTCGCGGCACTGGAATTCCCCAATCTCGACGTGTCGCTGCGCGGCGCCGTGTCGATCGCCCGCCGGCTCCAGGATCCGCTGGCCGAACTGGTCAAGATCGAGCCGAAGTCGATCGGCGTCGGGCAGTACCAGCACGATGTCGGCGCGTCCAAGCTGGCCCGCAGCCTGGACGCCGTGGTCGAGGACTGCGTGAACGCGGTCGGCGTCGACCTCAACACCGCCTCGGTGCCGCTGCTGGCCCGCGTTTCCGGCCTGTCCGAGAGCGTGGCCCGCAACATCGTCGAATTCCGCGACCGCAACGGCGCCTTCCGCACGCGCAAGCAACTGAACGACGTGGCCCGCCTGGGGCCGAAGGCGTTCGAGCAGGCCGCCGGCTTCCTGCGCATCGCCGACGGCGACGACCCGCTGGACTCCTCCGCCGTCCACCCCGAAGCCTACCCGGTGGTCGAGCGCATCCTCGCCCATGCCGGCAAGCCGCTGAACCAGCTGATCGGCGACGCGCCGTTCCTGCGCTCGCTCAGCCCTGAAGAGTTCACCGACGACAAGTTCGGCCTGCCGACCGTGAAGGACATCATCGCCGAGCTGGAGAAGCCCGGCCGCGATCCGCGGCCGGAGTTCCGCGCCGCCGTCTTCAAGGAAGGCGTCAACGAGCTGAAGGACCTGGAGCCGGGCATGGTGCTGGAAGGCGCCGTGACCAACGTGACGGCGTTCGGTGCCTTCGTCGATATCGGCGTCCACCAGGACGGCCTGGTCCACATCTCCCAGCTCGCCAACAAGTTCGTCAAGGACCCCCACACGGTGGCCAAGGCGGGCGACGTGGTGAAGGTCAAGGTCCTGGAGGTCGACCTCAAGCGCAAGCGCATCGCGCTGACCATGCGCCTGGAGGAACCGGCGGCGAAGCCGGCGGGCCGCCCGGAACGGACCGAACGGACGGAGCGTCCGCCCGAGTCCCGGCCGGCCCAGGGCCAGAAGCGGAGCGACCAGCCGCGCGAACGGCGGCCGTCCCCCGGCGGCCCGAACGGCGGCGGTGCCGGCGGTGGCGGCAAGCGTCCCGACCGGACGGAGAAGCGCCCGCAGCGCGAGCGCGAGCCGGCGGTCATGTCTGCCGGTCCCGCCCTCGGCGGCGCCCTGGCCGAAGCCTTCGCCCGGGCCCAGGCGGCCAAGCAGAAGCAGTGACGGCGGCGGGCGGGGTTCCCTCCGGAACCACGCCCGATCCTCACTCCTCCATATTCATTCGAAATCGAGGCCGACGTCGAAGTTGGTGACGCTGTGGGTCAGCCAGCCGACCGAGATCATGTCGACCCCGGTTTCCGCGACGGGACGCACCGTATCGGCATTGATGTTGCCGGACGCCTCGGTCAGCATGCGGCCGTCCACCATCCGCACCGCCTCGCGAAGCTGGTCCGGGGTCATGTTGTCGAGCAGCACCGCATCGACGCCCAGGGGCAGCAGCTCCGCGAGCTGCGCCAGCGTATCCACCTCCACCTCGATCTTGACCATGTGGCCGAGCCCGGCGCGGGCGCGGGCGACGGCGGCACCGATGCCGCCGGCGGCGACCAGATGGTTGTCCTTGATCAGGACGGCGTCATCCAGTCCGAAGCGGTGGTTGCTCCCGCCGCCCTGGCGGACCGCCTCTTTCTCCAGCGCCCGCAATCCCGGCGTGGTTTTGCGCGTGCAGGTGATCCGCGCCTTGCACCCTTCGACCGCCTGGACCAGCGATCGCGTGGCCGTCGCGATGCCGCACAGCCGTCCCAGCAGGTTCAGCGCCGTGCGTTCGGCCGACAGGATCGGGCGCGCCGCCCCGTCGACCACGGCCAGCGTGTCGCCCGGCAGCACGTCGCTGCCGTCGGGCGCCAGGACTTTCACCGACAGGGCCGGATCGAGCAGGCTGAAGGCGGAGAGGGAAACCGTCAGCCCGGCGACCCGGCCGGGCCGGCGGGCGACCAGCCGGGCGCGCGCGGTCGCCTCGGCCGGAACCACGGTGTCGGTCGTCAGGTCGCCGGCGCGGCCCAGGTCTTCCAGCAGGGCGGCCCGGACGAGGGGTTCATAGACCAGCGGGTACGGCATGGCGTGCCTCCTTCAAGGGCTGGCGGCTATCAGGCTGGAGAGCGTCGGACCGGCCGAGATCGGCCAGGGTGAGGAAGCTCCGCCGCCGGAGCGCCTCGGACGGCTGGGGGAAGTCTGCGCGGAAATGGGCACCCCGGCTTTCCTGCCGCAGGCTCGCCGCATGGGTGACCAGGCGGGCGACCAGCAGCAGGTTCCTCAGCTCGCCCCAGGCGACGGTCTCCTCGAAACCGGCCGGTGGGCCGGAGATCCGGTCGAACTCCGCCTGGAGATCGCGGATACGGGCGAGCCCGTCGGCCAGCCCCGCGACATCGCGGGACAGGCCGGCCCGGTCGTACATCACGCACCGCAGCCGATGGCGCAGCAGGGCCAGCGCAGTCTCCGAGCCGCCGGGGACCTTGGGAAGCGAAGGCACCGCGATCGGCGGAGGCGGACGGCCCGCGCCGGCGGCCAAAATGGTCCGCGCGACCCGGTCGCCGAACACCAGCGCCTCCAGCAGCGAGTTGCTGGCCAGCCGGTTGGCGCCGTGGACCCCGGTATCGGCGGTCTCGCCGCAGGCATGAAGACCCGCGATGCCGGTCCTGCCCGCCACGTCGGTCACCACGCCGCCCATATGGTAATGGGCGGCCGGCGCCACCGGGACCGGCTCGCGCCGGGGGTCGAGGCCGGCTTCGGCGCACAGGCCCAGCACGGTCGGGAAATGGTCCGGCTCGCGGGCCAGCACGGCGCGCAGATCCAGGGTGACCCGCTCGCCCGCGGCGACGCGGCGCCAGACCGCACGGGCGACGATGTCGCGCGGCGCCAGTTCGGCATCGGGATGCTCCGCCACCATGAAGCGCCGGCCGGCCCCGTCGAGCAGCACGGCCCCCGCCCCGCGCAGGGCCTCGGTCAGCAGCGGCAGCGGCCGGCCGGAGCCGTCCCCGACGGCGAGCGCCGTGGGATGGAACTGCACGAACTCCAGGTCGCCGAGCACGGCCCCTGCCCGCGCGGCCATGGCGAGCCCGTCGCCGGTATTCTCGGCCGGGTTGGTGGTGTGCAGATAGACGCTTCCGATGCCCCCGGTCGCCAGCACCACGTTTTCCGCGCGATGCAGCACCCAGCCCTCCCCGGCATGGCAGGCGAGCACGCCCTGGACCCGCCCATCGCGGACGACGAGTTCGTGGGCGAAGGCCCGAGTCATGACGGTGATGGACGGCGTGCGCCGGACCCGGGCCGCCAGTTCGTCGACCACGACGCGGCCGGTCGCGTCGCCGCCGGCATGGACTATGCGGGCGCGTCCGTGGGCCGCCTCCCGCCCGAGCCTCGGAGTTCCGTCCGCCGCCCGGTCGAACGGCACGCCGGACGCCAGCAGGCGGCGGACCTGGTCGGCCCCCTCGGCGGCGAGCAGGCGGGCCATCAGCGCGTCGGAGATGCCGGCTCCGGCGATCAGGGTGTCGGCGGCATGCTCGTCGGGATCGTCCCCCGGGCCGATTGCGGCGGCGATGCCGCCCTGGGCATAGGGGCTCGACCCGCCGGCCAGTTGGCCAGTCTTCGTCAGGAGCGTTACCTGCCGGGGGGAAAGGCGCAGGGCGGCGGTCAGCCCGGCAAGGCCGGAACCGACCACCACCGTCCCGGCGTCGCGGATGCTCGGCATGGCGAAACGCTCCCCCTCACCGGCCGACGGCGAGCATGCGCTCGACCGCGAGGCGCGCACGGTCTGCGACGGCCGGATCGATCTCGACCCGCGGCTCCAGCGAAGTGAGGCTTTCCAGGATGTTCGACAGGGTGATGCGCTTCATGTGCGGGCACAGGTTGCAGGGGCGGATGAACTCCACGTCGGGCAGGCCGGCCGCGACGTTGTCGCTCATGGAGCATTCCGTGACCATCAGGACCCGGGCCGGGCGATGCTTCCCGACATAATCGATCATGTGCGCGGTGGAGCCGACGAAGTCGGCGGCTTCCAGCACGTCGGGTGGGCATTCCGGATGGGCGATGATGGTCAGCCCGCCGAACCGCTGCCGGTACTCGCGGAGCTGGTCGCCCGTGAAGCGCTCGTGGACCTCGCAATGGCCCTTCCAGGCGATGATCTCGACCTTCGTCTGGGTGGCGACATACTTCGCGAGATACTCGTCCGGCAGGAACAGCACGCGGTCGACGCCCAGGCTCTCGACCACCTGCACGGCGTTGCCGGAGGTGCAGCAGATGTCGGATTCCGCCTTCACCTCGGCCGAGGTGTTGACGTAGGTCACGACCGGCACGCCGGGGTATTTCTGCTTCAGCAGGCGGATATCGGCGCCGGTGATGCTGTCGGCCAGCGAGCATCCGGCCGACATGTCCGGCATCAGGACCAGCTTGCCCGGATTCAGCAGCTTCGCCGTCTCCGCCATGAAATGAACGCCTGCCATGACGATGACGTCGGCATCGGTCGAGACCGCTTGCCGGGCCAGCGCGAGGCTGTCGCCGACGATGTCGGCCACGCCGTGGAAGATCTCCGGCGTCTGGTAATTGTGCGCCAGGACGACGGCGTTGCGCTCCCGCTTAAGATTGTTGATGGCATGGACCAGCGGCGCGTGGAACGGCCACTCGACCGCGGGGACGACACGGCTCATGCGCTCGAAGATCGGCGCGGTGGCCTCGGCGACGTCGGGCGTGTAGGCGAGTTCGGCGGCTGCGGTCATGGCGTGGCTCCAGTTCTCCAGGATGACTTTTCTGCTCCAGATGAGCACATCCTATTTATAATCTCAATGAGCATATTTAA
Source organism: Skermanella mucosa (assembly GCF_016765655.2). NCBI lineage: Bacteria > Pseudomonadati > Pseudomonadota > Alphaproteobacteria > Rhodospirillales > Azospirillaceae > Skermanella > Skermanella mucosa. Next base: position 1,580,718 of record NZ_CP086106.1, on the reverse strand, counting down.
TAATACTCTCAATGAGTATAAAGGGCGCCAAAACCGGAGGCGACCGCGGAAGCGGTCGCCGGGGCGTCAGGCCAATGTGGAGCCCAGGTTCAGGGGACGGCCTGGGCCATCGCAAGACCGCCGCCGACCACGAAGACGTCCAGCGGCAGGGCGGTGAGGCTGCCGTCGTTGCGGGTCATCAGCACCATGAAGCCGGCGGTCTTGCCATCCCGGCTGATCCGGACCACCAGATCCTCCACCGGCGGACCGGCGACATCGACCGACGCGACGATCTCCATCGTCCAGGCACTTTTGCCGCGGGCCAGTTCGATCCGACGACCGTCCACCTCGGCCCGGTCGGCGGCGATGCCGGCCAGCCTGGCCGCCCTGCCGGCCCAGGCCGGCGCCATCTCCTGGAGGGTCGCGGGGTCCAGGCGGCTGAACACGGCATGGCCGAGGCCGCCCAGCGGCGCCACATGCTCTTCCGGCTGGCGGGCATTGTGAAGGATCCGCATCACGGTGCAGTCCTCGTAGGCGGAGGCGAGCGGATGCTCCATCAGGGCCTTGCCGCGCCCGTCACGGCTGGAGAAGGCCACGAACCCGGCGCAACTGTCCGTCCTGTAGCGGCCGTCCGGGGTCTCCACCTCGATCACGGGCCGCGGGGCCGACATGCTTTCGGCATACCGTTCCAGCTTTCCCCGCAGGTCGGGATCAAGCACCCCGGCAAGGCGGCCATGGTCCGAGACTTCGCCGGCAGGCGCCAGGGAGCCGATCGTGGCGACGATCAGGAGCACCAGGAGGAACACGCCGACGATGAAGACGCGGTAGAGCGGGAACGGACGGTCGAGGTCGGGAAGGATGGGGGACGGTGGCATGGGCGGCCCTGCGTGCTACGGTCAAGCCATCTGCGGTCAAGCCACTTGCGGCTTATGCTGCATCGCAACAAAACTTACCCGAAATTGTTCCGCGGCGCTATGCGCCAAGGCGCCACACTGGCATGCGGAACGCAGCGGTGCGTCAGTCCGCCACCCGGACGGCCGGCACGCCTACGCCCGGCGAGGCGCGCTCGCGCAGGACGTCGCGCCGGAAGCGGAAGAGCTCGGCCGGCCTGCCGCCGGTGCGGCTCTCCACCTGCCCCGTGGGCTCGACGAGGCCGCCCGCGATCACCAGGCGGCGGAAGTTCTGCTTGTGCAGCCCCACGCCCGACAGCGCCTCGACCACCTGCTGGAGCCGGAACAGCGTGAAGGTCGGCGGCAGCAGCTCGAACACCAGCGGCCGGTACTTCAGCTTGCCGCGCAACCGGCCGAGGGCGGATGCCAGGATGCGCCGGCTGTCGGCCGCCATCGGCTTGCCCAGTGCCCTGGGCGTCTCCGCGCCGCGCCCCGCGACGGGGTCGTCCAGCCCGGCGGCGCGGATCGCGTCGCGGTCGCGCTGCGCCTCGACCAGCAGTCCCGCCTCGTAGAGGAGCTCGTAGCGTTCCAGGGACCGCTCGAAGTCCCAGCCCGCGTCCTCCTCCTCCGGGCCGAAGCTCAGGCCGACCCGTTCGGCCCGGCGGCCGGACTCGGCGTCGTCGGCGGCCGCATCGATCCAGCGCCGAAGCGCCGGGCGGATGACCCGGTCGACCAGCGGCGGCCGGCCGCCGCGCCAATCCTCCCAGGGGAGGAAATCGTACCAGTCGCGCCACTCCGCCTCGCCGGCGCCCGACAGCGGCGCCTCCCTGACCAAGGCCAGGTATCCGACCGACACCACCCGCGGGCCGCCGGTCAATTCGCCATGGTCGCGGTAGCGGTCGCCGAAGGTGTAGAGCTGCTCGACATAGCGGAGCGGCAGTCCGGTCTGCCGTTCGACCCGGCTGCGCAGGCCGCCTTCCAGCGTGCGGTGGTGCTCGGGCTCGAACGGGCCGAACGGCAGCGCGTCGCGGTGGGGCGCCGGCACGCCTTCCGCCGCGGCGGGCGGCGGCGGCCGCACGACCAGGACGCGCGGCGTCTCGCCGGTCACGGCGACCACGACGGCCGTCAGCCCGACCACGGTGGCATTCATCCCCGAACAATCCCGATATTCGTCACGATACAAGCCCCGTGTGTGGCAGTGCAGCGAAGGATTTACAAGCGCCCAGGGGAATTCCGCCTTTACCGGACCGGTTGCGAGGGTTTCATATGCGTCGCCAGAAGAACAAAGGAACAAGCGATATGGCGAAATACAGGATTGCCGTGATCCCCGGCGACGGTATCGGCAAGGAGGTGATGCCGGAAGGCATCCGGGTGCTCGACGCGGTGGCCGCCCGGTTCGGGATCGAGTTCGAGTGGGAACACCTGGACTGGAGCTGCGACCGCTACCACAGCGCCGGCGGCATGATGCCGGCCGACGGGCTGGAGCGGATCAGGAACCATGACGCGATCTACCTGGGCGCCGTCGGCTGGCCGACCGTGCCGGACCATGTCTCGCTTTGGGAATTGCTGATCCCGATCCGGCGCAACTTCCAGCAATATGTCAATCTGCGCCCGGTGCGGCTGTTCGACGGAGTCCCCTGCCCGCTCGCCGGCCGTCCGGAGATCGATTTCTGGATCGTCCGGGAGAACAACGAGGGTGAATATTCCGAGATCGGCGGGCGCCTCTATGCCGGCACCGACGCCGAGATGGCGGTCCAGGAGAACGTCTTCACCCGGCGCGGCACCGACCGCGTGCTGCGCTACGCCTTCGAGCTGGCCCGCTCCCGGCCGGAGAAGCACCTGACCTCGGCTACCAAGTCCAACGGCATCATCCACACCATGCCGTTCTGGGACGAGCGCTTCAAGGCGATGGGCGAGGCCTATCCCGACGTTCGCACCGACCAGTACCACATCGACATCCTGACCGCCCATTTCGTCCGCAACCCGTCGCGGTTCGACGTGGTGGTCGGCAGCAACCTGTTCGGTGACATCCTGTCCGACCTGGGGCCGGCGGTCACCGGCACCATCGGCATCGCGCCGTCGGCCAACATCAATCCGGAGCGGGACTTCCCGTCGATGTTCGAGCCGGTCCACGGCTCCGCCCCCGACATCGCGGGCAAGGGCATCGCCAATCCGATCGGGCAGATCTGGTCGGGCGCCATGATGCTGGACCATCTGGGCCACGCCGACGCCGGCCAGGCGATCGTCAGGGCGATCGAGAAGGTCCTGGTCCAGCCCGACCTGCTGACGCCCGACATGGGCGGCAAGGCCACGACCGCCGGACTGGGCCAGGCGGTCGCGGACGCGCTCTGAGGCAGGCGCCGCCGGGGATCAGCGGCGCGGGGCGGTGTCGTCGAGGACGACGTAGTCCACGTCGGTCAGGATCTCCGGCCGGCCCACGGCCCCGGCTCCGGGGCCGTGACGCCGCGCCGCAGGCCGCCGGGCCTGCCGCGGCAGGACGAGCCGCAGCAACGTCCGTACCGCCGCCAGCGACAGGACGACGGCCATGACCAGCAGGGTCAGCGGCAACGCCACGAGGATGAGCAACGGCACCATCAGGCCCCTGAGCCAGCCGGGTACGGCCGGTCGTCCCGGGGCTTGGCGGAAGAAGTGCTCGGAAGCGTACATGGCGGGCGGATCCTCTTTCTTGGCTATTGTCACCGGATATATGGTGACTCCGATATGGCCAAACTGGGGCAATCGACCTTGCGCCGCCCTTTCCTGCACATGAACTCTACGTAATGGTCTCCAGCCGCGGCGCGGGTGGCGCCGCCGAGGGTGCAGTCGGAGCGGCCCGGCTTTCGATCAGGTCGCGCAGCCCGTCGAGCTGGGGGATATGCATGACCTGCTGGTTGAACGGGATCGCGATGCCGTTGCGCTCGAACGCCTCGGCGATGGCGAACCGCAGGTCGCTGGCGGTGGACAGGAAGAAATCCACGTCCGGGATGAAGCAGCGCAGCTCAAAATCCAGGGAGCTTTGGCCGAAGTCGCGGAACACCACCATGGGGCCGGGCATCCGGGCCACCCGGGGATGGGCGTTGGCGCAGGCCAGCAGGGTCTCCCGGACCAGCTTGAGGTCCGACCCGTACTCGACCCCGACCCTGATGTCGATCCGGCCGAACTTGTCCTTGAAGGTCCAGTTGACCACCGCCGACGACACCAGCTCGGAGTTGGGGATGATCACAGAGGCACGCTGGAAGGTCTGGATCTCGGTCGCGCGCACGCTGATGCGCTTGACCACGCCCTCCTTGTCGCCGACCACGACCCAGTCGCCGACCTTGATCGGCCGCTCGACCAGCAGGATCAAGCCTGAGACGAAGTTGCTGACGACGTTCTGCAGGCCGAAGCCGATGCCGACCGAGAGCGCGCCCGCGATCAGCGCCAGGTTGGACAGGTCTAGCCCGAGCGCCCCGATCGCGACCAGCAGGGCCACCATGAAGCCGAAATAGCCGATGCCGGTCTTGATCGAGTTCTGAACGCCCCGGTCGATCTGGAGCCGCTGGAGCACGCGGACATCCAGCGTCCGCTGGACGTAGCGGGTGACCATGACCGCGGCGCTGAACAGCAGGATGGCGGCGATGATGTCGGCCGGCGCCAGCCGGACCCCGCCGATCGTGACCCCCCGCATGAATGTGTCGAAGATGTTGCGCAGCTCCGACCAGTCGATGCCGCTGAGCGGCAGCAGGATGGCCGCCGCCAGCATGATCAGGCCCAGGTCGATCGCGACCCTGCCGCACCAGTCCGCCGCCTGGACGCCCCGCTCGGACCGGACCAGGAGACGGCGCAGTTCCGCGACCGGTCCCTGCTCCCGCTCCATCACCATGGTCAGCAGTTCGCGCGCCACGCCGCGCACCAGCAGGAGCAGTCCGCCGACCGCCACCGCGGCGAGCGACAGCATGCCGATATAGACGGACAGGTTATGGTAGCCGGCCGCCGAGGCACCGAGCGCCGCCAGGGCGACGGCTCCGCCCAGGAAGCGGAGATGCACCCAGGAGCCCCCGGCGACGGCCGTCTCCGCCTCCGCCGGCGCGTCGGCCAGCGGCTGCCGGGCCGGCTCCTGCACCGGCGGCATGGTCCGCCACAGCCGGCCGGGCAGCAGGAACATGAGCGCCGCCGTCGCCAGCAGCATGGCGGCGAAGCCGGTGACCGCCTGGAGTTCCGGCGGGGACAGCATGCGGTTCTGAAGCACCACCGCCCCGCCGGCCACCGCGAGGCCGCCAGCGAACAGGGTGATGCGGCGGACCAGCGCCCGGGCGGAGGCGGGCTCCAGCCCGGTCAGCTGCCAGACGGCGTGATCCGGCGCCAGGATCGCCCGCGCCAGCCCGGAAAAGAACAGGAAGAACGCCAGCCCGCCGGCCGCGGCGCTGATCAGCGCCTGCAACGGCAGGGTCCGGACGTCGTCGCTCCCGATGATGTGATGGAGCGCCACCGCCACCGCCACGGTCGGCAGGACCGTCATCAGGCAGCGTCCGACGGCCTCCACCGCCATCGCGACGACCCTTTGCCGGTAGCCGGGATGGACCGCCACGGGCCGGTGCCCGAAACGCCGGAGCAGCCAGCGCCGAAGCGGCCAGGCGATTCCCAGCGCCACCAGGAAGGCGGCGGCCAGCTCGAAGCCCCGGTCGCGCCAGGCCGGATCGGCGGCGGTGACCGCGGCCGCCTGCATCACGCGGTCGCGCAGATAGTCGGCCTGGGCCGGCAGGCTGCTCCAGGTCCCCCGCTCCAGGGGAAGGGGGCCGCGCCGGAACAGCGCGTCGGTGAACTGCTGCATCCGCTTGTCGGTCGCCGTCCGCATCAGGATGTCGGCGCGGGTGGCGATCAGCTCGGCCTGCCGGGTGCGTCCGTCCAGCTCCGCGATGATCTTGGAGAGCCGCTGGCGGTCGGCGGCGACGGCCGGCGCCTCGGGCGGGGCCCCTTCGGCCGGCGGGGCGCCCAGGGCGTCGGCGAGCTGCCGGTTGACCTCCTGCTCGGCGGCGGCGGCCGATGCCGCCCCCCGCGCCGCGTCGAACAGCGCCGACAGGTCGTTGCGCAAGGCCTGGTATTCGGCCTCGTCGAGATTGCCGCGCGCCAGCCGCGCCGCCGTCTTGTCGAGCGACGCCTGCCAGCCGGCCAGGGCGGTCCTGAAATCGGGAGACGGGGCCTGAGCCGCCGCGGAGAGCGGCGACAGGAACAAAAGGAGCATGACCAAGGCCGTCCGCAGAAGATGCTGCGGGCGGCGGAACCACGCGGGAAGCGATTGGCGCATCTGTACCGATAAACCTATGGCGGAAGAACCGGTCAAGCCGGGCCCGCAGATTTACCATGCCTCCCGGGGAACGGCAGGGATTTTATGGTGACGAGAAGAAGACGGCTCCCGCCGGCCTGGACCCGAGGCGATCGGGGCCGGGCCGGCCGGGAAGCGAGACGACCGAAGCCGAACCGAGGGTGGGTCCGGTCAGGCCGGAACGGCCTGCAGGCGGCGCGTGGCGGGGGCGTCGCCGGACATCGACTGGTCCGGCGTGATGCCGTTGTTCATGGCCCAGATCGCGGCCTGGGTGCGGTTGTTGACGTCGATCTTCCGCAGCAGCGTCTTCAGGTGGACCTTCACGGTCGCTTCCGTGATGCCGAGCTTGTTGGCGATCAGCTTGTTGCTGGCGCCCATCACCAGGTGCTGGAGGATTTCCCGCTCGCGGCCGGACAGCCCACGCCAGGAGCCCTGCGGCGCCTGCGGCGCCATCTGGTTCAGCAGCAGGCTGGCGAGGTTGGTCGGGAACACCTTCTCGCCGATCAGGACGAGCTGGAGCGACTGGATCAGCGCCTCCGGCGACACGTCCTTGAGCAGGTAGCCGTCGGCCCCGGCGCCCATGGCGGCCTTGAGGCGGTCGGCGGACAGCTCGGACGCCAGGACGACGATGCGCGTGTCGGGGAAACCGGCGCGCAGGTCGGACAGGGTCTCGTCGGCATCGACGGGATAGTCGACGATCACCAGCTTGGCCGCGGGAGCTTCACCGGCCACGGCCTGCTCGATCGAGGCGTACTCGCTCACGAGACGAAAGGGGCTACCTGCCAGGAGATGCTTGATGCCCTCGCGGAACAAACGGTTCGGTTCGATCAGGATGGTGTCGTGTTCGGTCATCTCGAATTCCCTCAATTCAGCGCATTGGTTTGTCGTCGGCCTGCCGTCTGCCACAAGAAAGTTCCGAAGACGGCCTTTGGAGGCATTCAGATCCGCTCACTCCGAGGGGTTCCTACCTCTCTTGAGCGCATAATGCTTGCAGCCTTTGTTGCGGTCAACATTTGTTTAACGGCTTTTTAACCGATTTATCGGATAGAACCGTTCCGCAGTGCCTAATCCTCCGAGCCTATGACTTGGGCCGGAACTAACACGAAGGCAGCACTGGGCTAGCCGAAAGGCCTGGCGGCCACGGCATGCGGTCGTCTCGAACGGGTGCCTTCCAGATGGATACGGCGGGGCTTCGGAAGGCTCCGATTCAGCCCATGCCAACCGACAGCAGCATGAACACCAAAATCGCGGTAACCGTACCAGCCATCAAATAGACTGGCGAAAGCCCATCCCGGTTGCGATTTTTGTCGGTTTTCATCGTGACCTCCAGGGTGTGGAAGTTGTGACACGCTGTGACTTATGGAAAATTTAGGATAGCTTGAACTGTCCGGCGTATCAAAGGAATCCGCTGGATCGGGCGGCTCCGCTGCTCGATCCGCGACTCGCCGCACCCCTTGTGATGGGGGAACAAGGCCGCACGTACCGTTGTTCTGGACACGGTTGACGACCCGGTTGCCCAGGAACGCGCGACGGGCCGTGCGTCGTCCCGACGGTCAACCAAGCCGGAGGCGAAGCGATGCCGATACCCGAGTGGACCCCCCTGCTCACCGTGATCCAGATGATCTCGGCGATCGCCTCGTGGCACCCGCCGGCGGCGGAGATCGACCGCAACGACGCCCTGTGCCTGGCCCGGAACATCTATTTCGAAGCCCGCGGCGAAAGCTCGCGCGGCCAGTACGCCGTGGCCGCCGTGACCCTGAACCGGGTGCGGGAGAAGCGTTGGCCGGACGGGATCTGCGGCGTGGTCTACCAGAGCAAGCAGTTTTCCTGGACCATCTCCCGCCCCATGTCGCGGCCGACCGTGATCGGCGACCGGACCGCATGGCAGCGCGCGGCGGAGGTCGCGGTGCTGTCGCTGGTCGGATTGGCACCCGACCATAGCCGCGGTGCGACACATTATGTCGCACCCAAGCGCCTGCGGCGCATGCCGGTCTGGACCGCGTCGATGTCGGTCAGCCACCGGATCGACGGCCACGTGTTCTTCTTGGAACGGCGCGGCAGGAGTACGGCGCCGGCCGCCACTCCCCGCCGGAACGCGCCCCGCCCGACCCTGATCACGGCCGGGGAGGATCGGAAAAGCGGCGGCTCAGAGCGCGTCGCGCTGGCTGCGGAAGCATTCCGGGCGATCGGGACCGGTACCTCCGACGGCCCCTCCGACGGCCCCTCCGACGGCCGTTGCGGTACGCCGTACCCGCTGCCCACCGTCAAGGTCGAGACGGCGCTGGTGCTCGACTCGGAACGAACCGATGCCCGGACGCCTTACCGGCAGGGCAATCGTCATCCCAAGCCCCAGCCCTGGAGCTGGAGCCATGTCGCCGGCACCGCCGCGGACCGCCGCATCCGGTCGGGCGCCCGCCGCGTCCGGGTTTCCTGACGGGAAGTGCCGATGGAAGCTCGCGGACCGGTGTGTCTCACCCTGCCGGACCATGAAACCTTGGACATGAGCGGGTAAAGATCATGTGCGTTCGGGCACTGATCCAAAGTATTCTTGCCCATCGGTGAACAGGGTTTATGCTGTAAATGTGAATGCCCCGTCTCGGCAGTCACTGTAGTCCCCGCCGGTGGCCGGGATCATTCTTGACGCAACGTCCTCATGACGTGAAGCCTCCCTGTTCGACTCGCCGGGTCCTGGTGGCCCGGCGGTCTTTTCGACCGGTTTTACCTGGAAACTCCAAACCGCCTTTTTTGTTTTACCAATCCGGCGATGCGTCGAAGGATCGCAGCGCCGCTTCGGCCGCGTCTCGGACGGCGGTGTCGGCGTCGTGCGCCAGGGTCCCCAGGGCGGCGGGGATGCGCTTGTCCTCATGACTCGCCAGCGCCTCGATCACGGCGAGGCGGACCGCCGGGCGGGTGTCCCGGGACAGGCGGATAAGCTGCGTGACCGCGCCGGGCTGCTCCATGGCGCCCAAGGCCGCGACGATGGCGCAGCGGCCTTCCTCATCGCAGCGATCGGCGGCACGGGCCAGCTTGACCGGCGTGTCGTCGTCGGCGACGGCGACCAGCGCGCGGGCGACGCGCGGGATGTCGATCGGCGTGGCGCGGTCCAGCAGTTCCTCGAGCGGTTCGCGCGCCGGGGCGTGGCCCAGTTCGCCGAGCGCCAGCCGGGCCGCCTTGGCAACGCCCCTGTCGGGGTCGTTCAGCAGGGGCGTGAGGGCCGACGCGTCGTCGCGGCGGTCCAGGGCGGCGGCGAGGCCGCAGGCCGACTGGCGGACGCGGGGGTCGGAATGCAGCAGGTTAGGCCGGATCAGGTCGGCGGCGGGACGGCAGCGGAGCGTGCCGAAGCAGTCGAGCGCCGCGGCGGTCGAAGCCGGCCCGAACAGGCCTCGGCGGATCAGGTCGATCAGCGGGATGGCGGCCGAGGGCGGGCCGATATGGGCCAGGGCGTTCAGGGCGGCCACGACCTCCGGGGCCGGCTGCTGCTGGTCGAAGGCGGCGAAGCGGCGGCAGGTCGTGATCAGATGGCGGACCGCCTCGGATTCGCGGCGCCTCGCCAACTCCTCGATGGTGGCGACGAGGGACGGGTGCTCGGGCGGCTCGGCGTGGAGATGAAGGTTCAGCGCGTCGAGCAGATGGTCGGTGGGCCAATCGCCTATGGGGCGAAGGGGCGGCGTTTCCGCCGCCGTCACGGGCGGCGGATCGGCGGAAACCGGAGTTCCCTGCCCTTGCGCGAAAAGGTCGCCCTGGCCGGTATCGACGCGCTTCTTCAACCGGCCGACCCTGGGTTTGGAAATTCGTTTCACAGCCTCCGCGATAGGAAGCAGTCCCGGGCCGCATTGTCAATGACGCCCTACGGCGCGTCCGGCGGCGCGGCGCCGCCCAGCCAGTCGCGCAGCTTCGACCAGCGGCGGCGGGTCTGCTGACCCTTGACGGCGATCGCCATCGCTTTGCGCTGGCCGACGATCACCACGAGGCGCTTGCCGCGCGTGATGCCGGTATAGACCAGGTTGCGCTGGAGCATGGCGTAGTGCTGGGTGGTGACCGGCAGGATCACGGCCGGGTATTCCGATCCCTGGGACTTGTGGATCGTGGTGGCATAGGCCAGCACCACCTGGTCGAGCTCGCCGGCGTCGTAGGCGACCTCGCGGCCGTCGAACTCGATCAGCAGGGAATTGTCGTCGGGATCGATGCGGGAGACCACGCCGAGGTCGCCGTTATAGACCTCCTTGTCGTAGTCGTTCTCGATCTGCATCACCTTGTCGCCCTCGCAGAAGGTCCAGCCGAACCGCTCGACGCGGGGGTCGCGCGGGGGGTTGAGCACCTTCTGAAGCTCGATGTTGAGCGACCGGGCGCCCAGCCCGCCCCGGTTCATCGGGCACAGCACCTGGATGTCGCGCACGGGGTCGAGGCCGAAGCGGCGGGGGATGCGGTCTTTGACCATATGGATCAGCTTGCGCACGCCGTCTTCGGGATCGGCGGCATCCACGAAATAGAAGTCGGTCAGGCCCTCGCCGGCGGGAGGCTCCGGCATCAGGCCCTGGTTGACCCGGTGGGCGTTGACGATGATCCGGCTCTCGGCGGCCTGCCGGAACACCTCGGTCAGCCGGACCACCGGCACCGCGCCCGAATCGATCACGTCGGCCAGCACCTGCCCGGGTCCTACGGAGGGAAGCTGGTCGACGTCGCCGACCAGCAGGACGGCGGCACGGTCGGGCACGGCGCGCAACAGGGCATTCATCAGGGGCACGTCGACCATGGAGGTCTCGTCCACCACCAGCAACTCGCACTCCAGCGGATTTGTCTCGGTGCGCTTGAAGCCGCCGGCGGCGGGGTCGGTCTCCAGCAGCCGATGGATCGTCTTGGCCTCCATCCCGGTGCTTTCCGACAGGCGCTTGGCCGCCCGGCCCGTAGGGGCGGCGAGCGCGATGGACAGGCCCTTGACCGACAGGATCCTCAGGATCGAATTGACCAGCGTGGTCTTGCCGACCCCGGGGCCGCCGGTGACCACCAGGAGCTTGGACGACACCGCGAGCCGGACAGCGGCGCGCTGGCTCTCCGCCAGGGTCAGGCCGGTGCGCTGCTCGACCCAGGGGATCGCGGTGGCCACGTCGATGGCGCCCCAAGGCGGGCGCCCCGCGGCAAGGCCGAGCAGGCGCGCGGCGATGTTGTGTTCGGACCGGTAGAGGCCGGACAGGAACACGGCCTCGCGCCCGTCGAGCCGGTCCGCCGCGACGGTCCCATCGGCCAGTTCCAGGTCGATGGCCTCCTCGATCAGGGGGGACGGGATCTCCAGGAGCTTTTCGGCCAGCTTCAGCAGATCGTCGCGCGGCATGCCGCAATGCCCCTCGTCCATGGCCTCGGCCAGGGCATAGGCGATGCCGGCGCGGGCCCGGACCATGGCGGTCTTCTCGATGCCGAGGCGGGCGGCGATGGCGTCGGCGGTGACGAACCCGATGCCCCGGATGTCGCGGGCGAGGCGGTAGGGATTTTCGGAGATGAGCTGGATCGCGTCAGGCCCGTAGGTCTTGAAGATGCGGACCGAGCGCGAGGTGCCGACCCCGTGGGAGTGAAGGAACAGCATGATCTCGCGGATCACCTTCTGGTCGGCCCAGCCGGCGATGATCCGCTTGGCCCGGACCGGGCCGATCCCGGCCACCTCGCGCAGGCGGTCGGCCTGCTGCTCGATCACGTCGAACACGTCGGCACCGAACGCCCGGACCAGCTTCTTCGCATAGACCGGGCCGATGCCGCGGATCATGCCGGAGCCGAGATACTTCTCGATCCCCTCCACCGTCGTCGGCATGGTCGTGCGCAGGAACCCGGCCTTGAACTGGAGGCCGTGGGTGCGGTCGTTATGCCAGGCGCCGCTGGCCTGGACGAACTCGCCCGCCGAGATCGCGGCGGCATGGCCCACGACGGTGATCAGGTCGCGATGGCCGCGCGCCTTGATGCGGAGAACGCAGAAACCGTTCTCCGCATTGTGGAAGGTCACCCGCTCGACCAGACCGGCGAGAACCTCCCGGTCCGGCGCGGGCGATGCCGGCCGGGTCTGGGTTTCCACCCTGTGCTGGACCGCTGTCATTGCCACCGCTGGTTCCTCAGTCTAACCCGGCCGGCCTTAACCTGAAACCGCTTCCGCGTTCTGACGGGAGGCGGCGCGTCGTCGGGGGGCTGGCTTCGGCTCCTCCGCCGCTTCGGCCGGTTCCGTCTCCACCGGGCGGGGCGCATGGCCAGCGTAGCGTTCCAGGATCTGGCGGACCGCCTTCTCGTGGCGGTGCTCCAGGTCGGAGCGGGAGAGCGCCAGCAGGTTGCGGGCTTTCTTGAGCTGGATAAGGGAGCGCGCCTCGGCCACGGCGGCGTCGTCATCGAAGACCAGCCAAAGCTTCAGGCGTCCCCGCGTCAGGTTCAGAGCGTGCTCGACGCGGGCGGTCACGGTTTCCGAAGCTCGGTTCTTTGAAACTGCCATGTTTCTTGTTCCAAATTCTTGAAAGGGGTCTTCAGGCAGCTTACAAGTTCATGTTTTGTTCTGCCAATGGTTCTTGAAAGATGTCCAAGAAACACCACATATAAGCTGTCCCCGAAAGCTGCCGTTTCCGTTCCGACCGCCTTGGCGCACCGCCAGGACCGTCGGCCTTGGGCATGCCTGTACCGTGGACATTTCCAGGAGAGGCGATAGAGATGAGATACCTGCCGACCATCGACCTGACGCCGCAGGTTTCCCTGCTGCTGTCCGCCGGAGCCCTGCATCTTCAGCCGGGCCAGTGGGTGACGGGCGACAAGGGAGTGGGCCGCTACCTGCGGACCGACCGGAGGACCGGCACGACCTATGTCAGCTGGGTCCGGCCCGGCGACGACTGGAAGACCCAGTCGCAACGGTTCCACCGTGCCTGCATGAAGGGTTACGTGGGCAAGTACGGGTCACGCCACGAGGGGCGTCACCAAGGCTTCCCGCCGGCCCCGGCGGGCCGGTACGCCGGCGGTCATTCCGCCGCGACCTTGTAACGCTCCTCGTGGGGCGGGATGATGCCCAGGGTCATGCCGACTTCCTCGTTGGTCATGGCCCTGGGATACTCCGCGACATAACGGTCCAGCGCCGCGACGCAATCCGCCACGGTACCGGCCCCGACCGACTTGCAGTCCTCGAAGGCGTAGGGCGTGGGGCGGAACCAGTGCGTGACATAGCAGCCGGCGCCGGCCGGCGGACCGTCCTGCTGGCCGATGGTGAAGGCGAAGCGGCCCTCGAAGCCGATGCGGGCATGGGCCTCGCGCAGGCGCTTCTGCAATTGCTCTATGGTCATTTCAGGCTTCCTTCGCATCTTACGCCGCCTCGTCCATGCTGCCGTCGATCCGGTGGCGCGCCCATTCGGCGTCGGCCCACAGGGCTTCGGAAACCGCCCTGAGATGGCGCGCCAGCGCGGGCTTGGTGTCCGGGCGCATCAGTCGGTCGAGGTGGCAGGCGAGGCCCTTGGCCTCGGCGTGGACCCAGCGGGCGAACCGGCGGTCCCGCTCCGCCGCGGAACGGTACCAGCGCGGCATCTGGTCGAACGTGCTTTCCAGTTCGTCTTCCCAGGCGGTGCGGGTCAGCAGACCGCTGGGGGAGCGGAACAGCTCGCCGGAACTGGACTCAATCTTGTTGGAAGAGGCTATCATCGTCATGGCGGAGGATACTCCGGTGCGGCTTCCCCAGGCGGGGATCTGCGCTTGCGCAGCCTAATATAGATGGTGTCGCCGCCGAAAATTGCGATATCGCAGCCATCAAAAGGGCAGCTCATCGAAGGCGAATCTCTTGTCGAAAACCGGCTGGTTGGCTTCGACCACATCGTCCTGCGGCTTGGCGCCGGACAGGATCTGGAAACGGCTGGTGAAGCGGTCCAGCACGACCTCGGTCGTGTGGTTCTCGCGCCCGTCCCTGCTGTTCCAGCGGCGGGTCCGGACCTGGCCCTCAAGGGCCACCAGGGTTCCCTTGCGGGCACGCCTGGCGATCACGTCGACCAGCTTCTCGTCCCAGACGACGCAGCGGTGCCATTCGGCCCGCTCCTCGCCCTTGGCGGTTTCGCTGGTTGCCAGGCTGAAGCTCGCCATGCGGGCGCCGCCGGCCGTCGTGGTGATCTCGGGATCGCGGCCCAGGCGGCCGACGGCGATGAAACGTTGGTACATGGCTGGCCTCTTCGGGGACCGGGAGTGCTGCCTCAGGCGGCCTCGCGGTCGCTCTCCTCTCGTTTCAGGATTTCGTTCTTCTTCTGCGAGAAGCAGGTGATCATGCGGTTCTGCGCCGCCTTGTCGACCGCCCCGATCTCGCGGATACGGGCGTTGATCCCGCTGCGCCACAGGTCGTCCAGGGCTTCCAGGTCCTCGACCTCCGCCAGCCTGTCCCGGATCTCCGCCTCCAGCTTGGCGATGCCGGCGGGCTGGAGGTCGGGGTTGGCCTTGACGGCGTAGATGGTCTCGGACTCCTCGCGGTACTTGCTGTCGTCGAACTGGCCGAGATAGATGTCGGCGGCCAAGCCGATCTGGAGCATGCATTTGCCGATGGCGTCGGTCATCGACATCTTGAAGCACTCGTCGTCCGGGCGCTCCGTTCCGTCGCGGTTGCGCCGGACCATCTCGGTGCCGCCCCATTGCGGGCCGGTGAAATGCTTTTCGCCGGTCTCCGGGTCGACGTACCAGACGCGGCAGCAGATGAAGACCATGCGCTCGGCGATGGTCCACTCAAGCTGCTCGTAGCCCCAGCCCTTGCCGACCGGGCCGAACACCTCGGTCATCATCTGGAGCCGCCAGGCCGGATCGATCTGGGTGCCGCGGAAGCCGCCCGCGCGCTGGAACGGCTTGGTCGCCTTGGGATCGGTGCGCTTCAGCGCGTTCCAGAACTCAAGGTTGTCGCGCATGATGTTGTCACCCGGCATCCCGGTGGTCATGGTCTCCGTTTCCGGCCCGTCGGCCGGCCTCCTTGCTCGTGGCATGGGTCGGTTTCTCCAACGCTCATCGTTCATCAGGTCGGGCGTTCATCAGGTCGGGCAGAAAGTCGGGCGCGTGGTCCGGCAGCCAGGTCCGAGCCCGGGCCCGGTACTTCCGCGGCAGCTCGCCGATGCGGATCGACAGCCTGCCGTCGCGCGAGCGGCTGATCACGATGCCCCGGGCGTCGGCGGCGGACGGGACATAGGCGACCTTCGCCTGCTCGGGCATCAGGGCCTTCAGCTCGGCCTCGGCGGCGCGGTAGGCCTGGACGCCGTCGTGGTTGCTGACCAGCACGTCGCCCACCGCGACGAACCGGTTGTGCATGGACATGTCGAGCACGCCCATGTCGTCGAAGTCGGGTGCTTCCACCGGCAGCGGGTCGGCCGGCTCCAGATCGTTCTCGACGTGCCACCAGAAGGCCTGGATGGTCTCCAGCAGCAGGGCGGCGTCGGCCTCGTTCCGCTCGACCGTCAGGAAGGAATAGCCGGTCGGACGCAGGACGGAGAGGACGCAGCGGGCCAGGCCGGACACCATCATCTGGTGCTGCATCTGCCAGTAGTACCGTTCCGCCAGGTCCTCGTCCGTCTTGAAGCCGGAATGGAACTTGGCCTCCAGGATGGTGTCCGGGGCGGCCGTCGGATCGGCCGGCGGAGCGCCCCAGGTCAGGAAGTCGAGGTTGGCGACGATATGGTCGTGGTCGGGGTGCACATGGGTGCGGTGGCCGGCCGGATAAGCTCCGATCCCGGTGCGGTAGGTGTAGAAGCGGGCATGCAGTGATTCGGTCGCGATGCCGATCTGGACGACGGGAACAAAGTCCAGCCGCGGCGGGGCGGCCCGGCCCGTCTTCTCGCGCCACAGCTCCGTCCAGTGGCCCGCCATCACGCGGACCGCGTCGCTGGAGCCCAGGCGGCGGGCCCGGAATTCTACCTGATCCTTGGACAAAGCCATCTGTCGATCCCTGACCCGCTGCAGCTTCGCATTTGAGTCATCCCTATATGGGCATAGCTCCGCTAATGTTAACTGCGATTTCGCATTTAACAAAGAACAAAATGAGAACTACGGGGAGGAATCTTGCCGGTCCCCGGGAGGGGTTCGGGGGCCGGCGGGGTCGGCTCAGCTCATCAGTTCGACCCTCAGGGGGCGAACCACCAGGATCGCGACGCCGACCATCTCGGCGCCCTCGATGACCATCGGGCAGCAATGGGGGTCAGTGCTGACCGGGACGAGCTGCGGGTGATAGTATCGGTAGGCGCACAGCGAGGTGCCGTCGATCGTGATCACCATGTCGCCCTTCCGGGGAGGGACATGGTCGACTGGCTCGATCACGATCTGG
Organism: Skermanella mucosa; assembly: GCF_016765655.2. Taxonomy (NCBI): domain Bacteria; kingdom Pseudomonadati; phylum Pseudomonadota; class Alphaproteobacteria; order Rhodospirillales; family Azospirillaceae; genus Skermanella; species Skermanella mucosa. The sequence continues at coordinate 1,564,262 of NZ_CP086106.1, read as the reverse complement.
TCCTGGGGCAGCAGGCCGCCCGCGTTCATGTGCAGCGAGTTGATCTGGAGCCCGAAGGCGCGCGGCGAGGTCGGCCGGTCCATCAGGACGCACGGGGAGCCGCGGCGCAAGGCATCGGCCAGATACGCCGCAGCCCCGGCGCGAGGCAGGTCCATGACGGCACGGATCTGCTCGTGGCTGAGCACGGGAACCCGGCAGGAGGAGGTCGAGGGCTGGTTGCTGGACAGAAAGCGCGGCTCCGACCCGGCGGCGAAGGCCAACCGCCCGATGGTCTCCGCGCTGGGCAGGCTGGCGCCCTCGGGGTCCTTGAGGAAGCGGGTCAGGTTGGTCGCGGTCACGTCGGCGCGCTTGGCCCAGGTGGCGGCCGTCCAGTCCCGCTCCTCCATCACGGACCGAAGCCAGCGGTGAAGCGACTCCCTGATCTGCTGCATTGGCCAAATTCCCCGTCTGCTGAAAACCGCGGCACGATGATGACAATCATGCAAATTCGCAAGGAGAGGACTGGAAATGAGAAGATATCAGCGGATATTCCTGCGTTTTCGCATGACACTAGCGCGACTATAGGACCAAGAACCAGATTGCGAGGAAATATAGCCTAGATTCGACTGCCTGACGAGCCCGACGCGGACGAATCAGCGGGTCGGCCGCCTCAGACCATGTAGGCCAGCCGCAGGCCGCCCCAGTGCCGGCCCAGGACGCTGATCGGGGCGGAGACGTCCTTCATCAGGCAATACTGCCCGCCGCCCATGTCGCGGCGGTAGGTCTGGAGCAGGAAGGGCCGCGTGTTCCGGCCGGCGGCGAGGCCGACGCGGTCGTTGAACATGCGCCGGTTTCGGCCGTTGGCGGTGTTCCAGGCGACGTCGGCGCCGTGCGGCTTGGAGAACTTGGCATTGTGGGTCGGCAGGTAGCCGTTGCGATCGACCGTCACGCAGAACACGATGCGGGGGTCTGCGGTCAGCATCGCCTCCTGGATCTCGGGCAGGACCGCGTCGGTGAAGTCGGTGAAGCGGGTCCGGACCTGCTGGGGATTGGTGTCCGGAATCGGCTGGTAGGCCTCGTCGAAGAGGGCTTCGGCGGTCAGACGGCTGGAGCGGACGGCATCCTCGAAGAGGGCCGAGATCTGCGCCGCGGCGTTCCGGGCGTGGCGGATGAAGGGGGTATCGACCGTCTCCACGTCCAGCTCGGCGGTGATGCCGATCAGTCGTTCGCTGACGCCTAGCAACCGGATCACCCGGTCGCGGGTCGCGTTCAGGTCGCCGCTCGACAGCTCCACGTCGCCCGCCATGTCGGCGATCTGCTCCTCGACCCGGCGGGAGCTCTCCCGGATGCCGGTGGCGGCGTCGTCGATCCGGGTGGTCTCGCGGTCGACCTGGACCATCGCGGAGCCTACCGTATCGATCATGGTGCCGAGCGCCTTGGTTCCCGTCCCCACGGCCTTCGCCTTCTCCATGCTCTCGCTGCTCTCGGCGATCAGCAGGTGGGCCTGCTCGTTGAGGAAGCGCAGGGTGGCGTCGATGTCGGCGGTCGCCTCGCCCGTCTTGGCGGCTAGCGCCTTGACTTCGCCCGCGACCACGGCGAAGCCCCGGCCGGCCTCGCCGGCGCGCGCGGCCTCGATCGTCGCGTTCAGCGCCAGCAGGTTGGTCTGCTTGGCGATCGCGCTGATTTCCTGGGCCACCTTGCCGATCCGGATCAGGGCCTCGCGCAGCCCGCCGAGCTGGCGCTCCATGCCGGTGACGCCTTCGACCAGCGCGCCTATGTCTTCCAGGGATTCCCGCAGCCGGGCGCGCGAGCCCTCGACCTCGGAAAGGGCGTCCCGGGCGACGGAGCGGGTCGCCTTGGCCGCGGACTGGATGCGGGCGCTGCTCTCCGACATGCCGGCCGCCGCGTCGCGCAGGTCCACGAAGACCGCGGCCTTCTTGGTCATGCGCGAACTGACGTCCTCCACGCTGCCGGCGACATCGGCGATCTCGATGCCGAGCGTTCCCGCCTCCTGCGCCACCGCGCCGATCAGGAACGACTTTTCGTTCATCATGGTGTCCATCAGCCGGCGCGCCCGTAATTTTTGATTGTTTCAGGCCGGAATGTATCCGTTTCGAAATCTTCGGCGTATTTTATTAAACGAGGCTTAATCGCTTACGCCGCCTGGGGCTGGAAGAAGCAGTCGAAGATCGGCATGCCGGTGAAGGCGAACATGTCGGGCATGGCGTGGTGGAGCGTGAAGGCGCCGGCGTCGTGCCGCTCGCCGGAATGGGCGGCGCCGAGATCGGACCAGTCCCGACGGGCATCGTGGCGGCTCCAGTCCAAGGTTTCGGCGGTCTCCTGCGGTTCCGGCCCGAATTCCTCGAACGAAGCCTCGACGGTCTCCTCATCCTCCTTCCCCTCGTCGTCGTCGCCGCCGGGGAGCTTCAGCCTGACGCTGTCGACGTCGATGCCGAGCGTCCGGAGCCCCTCCCCGACGCGGCCGGCGAGGTCGGCCCCGCGGTCGCGCACGGCGGCCAGCAGGGACGGCAGCGCGTTCGCCTCCCCCAGCGCCTCCTCGAAACCGCGGGTCAGGGCCGCCAGGGCCTGCCAGGCGCCCGCCTCCCCTTCGGGTCCCAGGGCCGCCGCGCTGCCGCCGAAGGCCGCCAGGCCGTCCCGGTCGATGACGGCGCTGCCGGTCAGCCGGTCGGCCTTCGGATCATAGGTCAGGCCGCGGAACAGGCCGGACAGGCACCCCTGCCCGGTCAGCTTGAGGATCGCGGCGTCGCGGACCTCGCCGAAAACTTCCGAGATCGCGTCGGGCGACAGCGCCTCGGCGATCCCGCCGGCGGCGCGGGCGCCGAAATACTTCTCCAGGAAGGCCGCTTCCCGGTCATCGCGACCGTCTCCGGGAGCGGCCTCCAGCCCCGCCCAGCCGAACAGCACCCCGGTGACCTCGCCCTCCAGCGCGGTGAGCAGGCCGGCGTCGGTGCCGGCGGTCCCGGCGGCCGAGAAGGCCGCGGCACGGTCGCGCAGTCCCGGGTTCGCCGCCAGCGCGTCGCCCAGGTCCGGTAGGCATCCGCGCCCGCGCAGCGTCGGCAACGCGCCCCGGCCGGCGGAGTGCGGCCGGACGCATTCCGCCGCGACGTCGACGCCCGCGCCTCCGCCGCCGAACCCTACCCCGCCGGCCGGACCGGCATTCCCCTGGAGGAGATCGGACCAGCCGTCGGCGCCGTCCGCATCGAAGAATGCGTCGTCGTCGCCGAAGTCGCCGTCGGCCATTCCGAACGCCATCGCCATCCGGGTGGCGAGCCCCCTGACATCCAGCCCGGAGGCGGCCGCACCGGCGGCGGCGTAGTCCGGACCCCAGTCGCGCCGGCCGGTTTCGGTGCCGGCGCCCTGCCGGCGGATGTCGCTGTCGAACTCCAGATCCCCGCCGCCGCCGCTGCCGCCGCCGGCCTCGGCGATCAGCGCCTCCAGCACGTCGCCGCCGAACTCGCCCATATCGTGGAAGACCTCGCCCCGGCCGACCTGGAGCGGGTCGGCGGAAGCGGTTTCCGGGGTATCGTCGCGACCGCCGGGTCGAGACGTTCCCAGCCACCGGGACCGGGGAGGTCCAGGAAGCCGAGGCAAGCGGATATGGGAAAAGGAAGAGAAAATCGACATCCAAGCCCCGAATGACGACCCGATCGAAGTATCCACAGGATCAGATCGGTCAAAGCCGACCGGAGCCACATATACCCAACTGATCCCATTGAAGAAACTGCGTAAAAACGCGGTAACTTGGGAGGGGTCTAGATGTCACTCCTGAAATGGATGCAGGAGCATTCAAAAATGAATGCGCCCGGATGGTCGTGATCTTCAGCGTTGCTCTTCGGTATAGGTCGATAAAGCGAAGGGATTGGACGAAGCCGCTCGGCCAGCGCGGGACGTGACAGTGCGCCGCAGCCTGGGACCGCCGCTACTGCTTCTCGAGGATCCGCCAGCCGGAGCCCTCCCGGGCGAGCTTGAGGCGCGCCTTGGCGCCGCGCTGGCTCAGCATGCGGGCACCGTTCAGCTCGACCATCAGGTCGAACTGGATGGAGGCGACATGGATGCCCTTGCTGTCGGTGACGCCGCCGATCGTCCTGAGATTCATGATGCGGACGGCGTCGGGCACCAGCTGGCCGGGCGGCGGCAGCGCTCCGGCGGCCTTGACGACGGCCAGTTCCTGGTTGGCCGAGGCTTCGAGCAGCGTCGCGATGACCTCGTTCGACGGAACTTCGTCGAGACAGGCGGCGAGCGCCAGGATCGGCAGCGCGAGTACGGCCAGACGCTTCAGCACCCCATCCCCCTTCCTGGGCAGGAACCGCCCAAATCATGAGGGGGACACGGTTAAGAAATCGCCGCCGCGGGACGCTTCACGATCCGCGGCGCAGCCTCCCGGCCTCGGCGATGCGGGTGTCGAGACGGTCGTCGGACAGGCCGAAGGGCTCCTGGTGGACGATCACCTCGGCCTGGGGGAAGGCTTCGGTCAGCCGGCGCTCGACCTCGTCGGTGATGTCGTGCGCCTGGGCCAGCGTCAACTCGCTGTCCAGTTCGAGATGAAGCTCGATGAACAGCGTGATCCCGGCGTTGCGGGTACGGAGATCATGCATGCCGCGCGTCGCCGGGTGGGCCATGACGATCTCGCGGATGCGCTTGCGGTCGCCGTGGGGAATCTCGCGGTCCATGAGGGTGTCCAGCGACCCCTTGGCGATATGGAACGCCCCGACGATCAGGAAGGCGGCGATGCCCAGCGCGAAGATCGGGTCCAGGATCGGGATGCCGGTCATGCCGGTCAGGACCAGCGCCGCGATGACCGCCAGGTTCATGAACAGGTCGCCGCTGTAATGGAGACTGTCCGCCCCGATCGCCATGGAACCGGTCCGCCGGATCACCCGGCGCTGGAACGCGACCAGCCCGACGGTCAGCACGATCGAAAAGACCATCACGGCGATGCCGGCGGAACTTTCCTGGAGCGGGGCCGGGTTGATCAGCCGGTTGATCGCCTCGTAGGTGAGGAAGACGGCGGAACCCGTGACGAAGGCCGCCTGGGCCAGGGCCGCCAGCGGCTCCGCCTTGCCGTGCCCGTAGCGGTGGGACCGGTCGGGCGGCCGCAGGGCGACCCGGACCCCCAGCAGCGTGACGATGGAGGCCAGCAGGTCGGAAGAGCTGTCGATCAGCGAGGACAGGATGCTGACCGACCCGGTGTAGAGATAGGCCGCCAGCTTCGCCGCGATCAGGGTCAGCGCCACGCCGACGCTGGCATAGGTCGCAGCCCGGCGCAGGCGGCCGTCGTCATCCCGCTCCGGATCGTCGTCGATGGTATCCGCCATCCTGGCTCCCTGCCTGCCGCCTTCCGAATGCTGACGGCAACACCTTTAGGGAAACAGGCGTTCCGTTGTCCATCCCGGCGCCGCGTCCGCCGCGCCGTCCGGTCCCCCTTGCACCCGGTGGAAGACCACCCGGTCATGCAGGCGGAACGGGCGGTCCGCCCAGAACTCGATGCGCTTGGGAAGCACCCGGAACCCGGACCAGAATTCCGGACGCGGGATCGTGCCGATGGCATGACGCGCGGTGAACTCGGCCACCCGCTTCTCCAGCTCCCACCGGCCTTCCAGCGGGCGCGACTGCCGGGATGCCCAGGCGCCGATCTGACTGCCCCGGGGGCGGCTGTGGTAATATTCGTCCGCCTCCGCGTCGGAGACCTGCTCGACCGGCCCCTCGACCCGGACCGAGCGCCTCAGGGACTTCCAGTGGAAGCAGAGGGCGGCGTTGGGGTTGGCCGCGAGCTGGACGCCCTTCCGGCTCTCCAGGTTGGTGTAGAAGACGAACCCGCGCGGGTCCAGCCCCTTGAGCAGGACCATGCGGACCGACGGCACGCCGGAGGCATCGGCGGTCGCCAGCGCCATGGCGTTGGGGTCCTCGGGCTCGGACTTCTCGGCCTCGGCCATCCAGGTCCGGAACAGCCCGTAGGGATCATTAGCGTCAAATTCGATCATGTGTGATGCCGGTCATATTTTTCGGGCGACAACACAATATACATCATTCTCGTGGATACCGAGTGCCAGCTTGCCGCCGCCTCTAGCCGGCGCACTGGTACGTCTCGACGAGGTTTCGCAGGAAAATGCTGAAGAGAGTGGCTCCCGCGCTGATCGCGCTCGCACTGGTTTCGGGCTGCACGACGGATGGACTGGGTCCCAAGCAGGGCATCGGGACGCTGGGCGGCGCCGCGGCCGGCGGCCTGCTCGGCTCGACCATCGGAGGCGGCACGGGCAAGCTGGTCGCGGTCGGCGCCGGTACCCTGCTGGGCGCTTTCCTCGGCAGCGAGATCGGTTCGTCCCTCGACCGGGCCGACCAGGTTTACGCCGGGCGGGCGGTTCAGCAGGCTTACGAAGCCCCGATCGGGGAAAAGATCGTCTGGAACAATCCCAAGAGCGGCAACTCCGGCGTCATCCTGCCGACCCGAGAGGGCCGCCAGCCCGGCACCAACGCCTATTGCCGAGAATACCAGCAAACGGTTACTGTCGGGGGCAGAACCCAACAGGCCTTTGGTCAGGCCTGCCAGCAACCGGACGGCACCTGGAAGATCGTGAGCTGAATTCCGCCGATCCGCCCTCCGGTCCCAGGCTCTGACCAGGCGCCCGCCGGCCGCAGCGGCCGGTAGGCGTCCGCCGTAGTGCCGACCATTTTTACAGGATACGCTACCTCGTGGCCGTCATGCGCGACCCTTATCAGGTTCTGGGATTGACCAAGTCGGCCTCGGCCGAAGAGATCAAGCAGGCTTACCGGCGCCTCGCCAAGCAGTTCCATCCCGATCTCAATCCCGGCAGGCCCGACATCGAGCAGCGCTTCAAGGATGTCTCCGGCGCTTACAACCTGCTGTCGGACGCGGAGAAGCGCGCCAAGTTCGACCGCGGCGAGATCGATGCCAACGGCAACGAGCGCCCGCTGCACCGCGCCTATGCCGGCGGCGGACGCGGTGGCGCTGACTTCGGCGGGTTCGACGCCGACGACATCTTCTCGGACCTGTTCGGCGCCGGCCGCAGGCGGGGCGGCGCCGGCCATGGCGGCTTCAAGTCGCGCGGCACCGACATCGCCTATTCGGTCACCGTCCCCTTCACGGAGGCGGCCCTGGGCACCAAGCGCCGGATCAACCTGTCGACCGGCAAGAGCATCGACGTGGCGATCCCGCCGGGGACCGAGGACCAGCAGAAACTGCGCCTGAAGGGCCAGGGGATGAGCGGGATCGGCGGCGGCCCGGCCGGCGACGCGATCGTCGAGGTCCATGTCGAGACGCACCCGTTCTTCGTGCGCAAGGACGGCGACATCCATCTGGAACTGCCCGTCAGCCTGCCCGAGGCGGTGCTGGGCGCCACCATCAAGGTGCCGACCCTGGACGGACAGGTCGCCGTCAAGGTGCCGCGCGGTTCGAACACCGGCGGGACGCTGCGGCTGAAGGGCAAGGGGATCGTCGATCCGAAGACCGGGCTGGCCGGCGACCAGTACGTGAAGCTGAAGGTCGTCCTGCCCGAACCGCCGGACGCCGAGTTGACCAGCTTCCTGGAGCGCTGGTCGAAGGACCGCAGCTACGACGTCCGCAAGAAGCTCGGCCTGGGCTGATCCCGGGCCGGATCGATCCGGAGACTACTCGATCACCCGGATCGACGGCCTGCTGGGCAGGCCCGGTTCATGTTCGCGGACCGGGCGCGGGGCGCGAGAGCGCGGCGCCTGCTGGCTGAGCGAGGGGTCGGGCATGGCGGTGCCGGTGTCGATCAACTCCCGAAGGCGCCGCTCGGCGCGCTCAACGGTGCTGAAGATCCGGGTCTCGCCGGCGTCGATCGCAGCGAGCAGCGCCCGCAGCATCTGGCGCATGCGCTCGTTCTCGGCTTCGAGCTTGGACGCGGCGGAGCGGGCGACGCGCAGCTCCTGCGCCTGACGCTCGACCACGGCGGCGAGGGTCTCGATCTGGGTGATCAGCCCGCTGTTGCCGGGCCGGTCCCGCCCGGCACCCTCGAGGCGGGCCAAGGTATTGTTGAATTCGTCGAAAAGGGCGTCGTCGCTGCCGCGCTGGTACTCCGCCGGGCGCCGAGCCCCGGAAGTTCCACCATCCAGATCAACCCCGCGAGGGCGGATTTCGAAACTGCCAGACACCTTGTTCTCCAATACCCGTGTGACGGCGCATCCGCCCGCTGGAGACAATTTTAGGCCCGCTTAGTCAATAAGCAGTTAAACACGGCATGTTTCGGCGTCTCGTTCCCGCCGCATTTTCCAGGGAGGCTATACCGGCCGACAGGCTTGACGCTGGCGACGCGAACCGCGCTTACTCTGGTGAACAGCAAATCAAATCAAGGAACAGGTCGGGCAGAGATCATGATTTACGCAACGGCAAGCACCTGGGCACAGGACATCAAGCAACGGTTGAAGAACACTCCCTTCAATATCGGACCGGCGGCGGACCTGATCGGGCTGGGGGGTTTCGCCTGCTTCGCGGCGGCCGGACTGATGCTGTGGCTGGATCAGACCCGTTCGGCCTTCGCGGCGTTGGCATCCGTCCTGATCTTCACGGTCGGGCTGATCATGTTCGGCACGTCGGTCGTACTGCGCGCCGGAATGCCGCAGCGGGCCCGGCAGGCTTCGGCCGCCAAGCCGGGTGCGCTGTCGCACCACCCGGCGGAATAGAAGGCCGGCGGATCGGGAGGAGGCGGGGCCGGGACGAACAATCCCTGCCCGCGCCCCTCCCCGGTCAGACCTCGCGCTCGCCGGAACTGGAGGTGGACGCGAAGACCGTGGCGATGAAAACGGCCGCGATCAGGCCGAAGAGCGCGAGCGCCGCCATCGGCGTATGGAACACCACGAGCGCGGCGGTCGCCAGGGCAAGAGACAGTAATTTCCACATTCTATACTTGTCGAATATCGTTTCGATAGTAGTAGACTTACCCCTCAGGGGGCACCTCCTGATTCGGTCTGGAAATGGTGACTATTTCATGGCGTCCAGCAGGGCCGATTATTAAACCCCTGTCATTAATCAGTCATTTACCGACGGCTTGATATCATTCTCCTATTGCCATGGAGCCGTTTTGAATGCCTGTCAGCAGTTATCTCTTGAACCCTTTGCGCAGCCTTGAACAGGCCCGGTCCGAGTTGGGCCGCGACGACTCGTCGGCATCGGTTTCGCAGGAAACCGATGCCGACGAGCGCGATCCGCATGAACCGGTGGCGCCCGCCGAACGGCAATCCTGATCAGGAGCCCTGATCAGGAACCCTGATCGCGGGCCCCTGATCGCGTGCCGCCATCAGCCGCGCCGCGGCACCACGTCGTTGACGCAGTTGATCGGTTCCCCCGCCAAAGCCGCCAGGGCCGTCTCGGCCGACTTGCGGCGCAGGTCGACGATGCTCGACGGGCTGTAGAAGGCGGCGTGCGGGCTGATCAGCAGGCGGCCGGCGATCCAGGGCTCCTGCGCCACCCAGGCCCGCACCAGCGGATGGTCCGGCTCCGCCGGCTCGACCGGCAGCACGTCCAGCGCGGCCCCGGCCAGCCTGCCGGCCTTCAGCGCCTGGAACAGGGCGTCCAGGTCGACCACCGCGCCGCGCGCCGTGTTCACCAGGATCTGGCCGGGCCGGGAAGCCGCCAGCGCCTCGGCCCCGATCATTCCGCGCGTCTCCCCCGTCAGGGGACAGTGCAGGCTGACGATGTCCGACCTCGCCATCAGGTCGGCCAGGTTCCGGGTGCGGCCGAAGCCGAAGGACAGCTCCGCGCCGGAGGGCAGCGCCGGATCGTAGAACAGCACGTCCATCCCGAAGGCGCGGGCGCGCAGCGCCGCCGCCGTCCCGATCCGCCCCAGCCCGACGACTCCGAAGGTCTGGCCGCGCAGGCGGCGGACCAGGGGCGGCGTGTCGAACCGCCAGGCTCCGACCGGGTCGGCGCGAAGCTGGGCGTCATAGGCCGCCACCCCGCGGGTCAGGGTCATCATCATGGCGATGGCGTGGTCGGCGACGTCGGTGGTGCCGTAGTCCGGCACGTTGCAGACCGGAATGCCGCGTCCGGCCGCCGCCGTGATGTCGATGTTGTCGAAGCCGACGCCGGCCCGCACCATCACCCGGCAGCGCTCCAGCCAGTCCAGGCAGGGGCCACGGTACTGGATGACGTGGTAGCAGATCACGGCGTCGCAGGCGCGCCAGCTCGCCTCGGGCACGTCGGTCTCCCGCACGGCGCGATGGACGTCGAACGTGACGCCGGGACCGGCGGCGGCCCGCTCGATCCCGGCATCGTCGAGGAACTGCGCGTCTGGAATGAGGATACGCATCCGGTCCCGCCTTCCCTTAGAACGGCCCGGCGCCGTTCGCGCCGACATAGACGCTGTAGAGCGACGTCGTGGCGGTGATGAAGAGCCGGTTCCGCTTCGGCCCGCCGAACGCCAGGTTGGAGACCACCTCCGGGACCAGCACCTTGCCGATCAGGTCGCCGTTGGGCGAATAGCAATGGACCCCGTCGCCGGCGCTGGTCCAGACATTGCCGTCCGTGTCCAGGCGGAAGCCGTCCGCCAGCCCCGGCTGGATGGTGGCGAACACCTCCCCGCCGGACAGGGTGCCGGACTGGGACACGGTGAAGGCCCGGATATGGTGCGGACCGTCCTTGCGGTGCGAGGCGCCCGTGTCGGCGACGTAGAGGATGTGCTCGTCGGGGGAGAAGGCGATGCCGTTCGGCTTGTCGAAATCGTCCGCCGCCACCGTCACCTGCCCCGTTTCGGGATCGATCCGGTAGACGTGGCAGCCGTCCTGCTCCATCTCGGACCGGTGGCCCTCGTAGTCGGTCAGGATGCCGTAGGGCGGGTCGGTGAACCAGACGGAGCCGTCCGACTTCACCACCACGTCGTTGGGCGAGTTCAGCCGGCGCCCCTGGTAGCTGTCGGCCAGCACGGTGACCGTGCCGTCATGCTCGGTCCGGGTGACCCGCCGCGCGCCGTGCTCGCAGGTGACCAGCCGCCCCTGCCGGTCGCGGGTGTTGCCGTTGGAGAAGTTGGACGGGCTGCGGAAGACACTGACTCCGCCGCCTTCGACCCACCGCATGATCCGGTTGTTGGGGATGTCGCTCCACAGAAGCTGTCCGGCGTCGCCGAACCAGACCGGCCCCTCCGCCCAGCGCATCCCGGTGTGAAGGCGCTCGACGAAAACGTTGCCGAGCGCGTAGCGCTTGAAGCGCTCGTCGATGATTTCGAAAGCACGATCCATGGCCTGATCCCCCCGAATGTCGGATTTTTGTTGTCATGACGAACGATCCGCTGCCCCATGGGTCCCGTCAACCCTCGAAAAGCACACCCTGAAGAACGCAGGATATCCAGGAGGAACTGTCATGCCCCGCTTCGCCGCGGACAAACTGGTCGGCTACGCCGCCGCCCTGCTTCAGGCCGCCGGCCTGTCGCCCGCCCGCGCCCGGACCGTCGCCGAGATCCTGGTGGAAGGGGACCTGTTCGGCCACACCACCCACGGCCTGCAACTGCTGCCCGGCTATCTGAAGGAGATCGACTCCGGCGATATGACGGTGTCGGGCGACCCGGAAACCCTGGCCGACACCGGCCCCGCCGTCACCTGGGACGGCCGTCGCCTGCCCGGCCCCTGGCTGGTCGTCCAGGCGCTCGACCTCGCCAGCCAGCGGGCGGTCCAGTACGGCACGGCCACGGTGGTGATTCGCCGAAGCCACCACATCGCCTGCCTCGCGGCCTACCTGAAGCGTGCCACCGACCGGGGACTCGCGATCATCCTGGCCAGTTCCGACCCGGCGGGCGCCAGCGTCACGCCGCACGGCGGCATCGGCCGGCTGATGACCCCTAACCCGCTGGCCGCGGGCTGGCCGACCACCAGCGGGCCGGTGCTGCTGGACGTCAGCATGTCGACCACCACCAACGGCCTGACCAACCGCTGCCATGCGGAGGGCAAGCCCCTGCCCCACCCCTGGCTGATCGACGGGCACGGCGAGCCGACCGCCGACGCCTCGGCCTATTTCGCCGATCCGCCCGGCGCGATCCTGCCGCTCGGCGGGCTCGACCTCGGGCACAAGGGCTACGCGCTGGGGCTGATGATCGAGATGATGACCTCGGCGCTGGGCGGCTACGGCCGGGCCGACGGCGCCACCGGCTGGGGCGCCTCGGTGTTCCTGCAGGTGTTCGACCCGGACGCGTTCGGCGGGCGCGACGCCTTCCTGCGCGAGACGGGCTGGCTGGCCGACAAGGCGCATTCCATCCCGCCGCGCCCCGGCGCCCCGCCGGTCCGTTTGCCCGGCGAAGGCGGGCTGAAGCGCCGCGCGGAGCAGCTGCGCAACGGCGTCGACCTCTACGCCGGCATCGGCGAGTCCCTGGAACCCTGGGCGGCCCGTTTCGGCGTCGAGCCGCCGGAGGCGATGTCGGCGGCAGGCTAATCCTGACGGGAGGGTGCGCGTCTCGCGCACCATGGGCGGCGGGACGCCGCCCCTCCCCCGACCACCCTTCTTGATCCTGATCAATGAACAGGTCCGTCCATGGGGGGATGCTGCCGATGCGACAGGAAAGCCGGTCACGCCGATTCGTGACGGAACCAGAAGAGGGGGAGAAATTCCATGGCGCTCAAGAACCTGATGGTCGTCGTCGACACCAACAAGCCGGCCGCGGCGCGGATCGACGCCGCGGCCATGCTGGCCGCCCGGCACGACGCCCACCTGACGGGCCTGTTCGTATCGGCCCCGCCGGCGCTGCCGAGCTATGTCGCCGGCGAACTGGGCGACAGCGTGATCGCCCTTCAGCGGCGCATGGCGCAGGAGATCGCCGACCAGGCGGCCGACCTGTTCCGCCAGCGGGTCGAACTGGCCGGGATCGGCTCCCGGGCGGAGTGGCGGCCCCTGCGCGGCGACCCGACGGAGGTGACGGGGATCGTCGGCCGCTACGCCGACCTCGTGATCCTGGGCCAGATCGACCCCGACCGGAACCGCGACGTGCCGCCGGTCCATCCGGAGGACGTCCTGTTCGATTGCGGCCGGCCGGTGCTGATGGTGCCTTATGCCGGGAAGTTCCCGACCATCGGCGAGCAGGTGGTGGTCGGCTGGAACGCCAGCCGCGAGGCCGCGCGCGCGGTTAACGACGCCCTGCCGTTCCTGGAGACCGCGAAGAAGGTCAGCGTCCTGGCGGTCAACCCGAAGACCGGCATGAACGGGCTGGGCGACGAGCCCGGGGCCGATATCAGCCTGCATCTGGCGCGCCACGGCGTGGCGGTCACGGCCGACCACGTCAATGCCCGCGGGATGGATCCCGGCGACATGATCCTGAACTACGTGACCGACGCGTCGGCCGACCTGCTGGTCATGGGAGCCTATGGCCGGTCGCGGTTGCGCGAACTGGTGTTGGGCGGCGTGACGCGGCATATTATGCAGCACATGACCATACCGGTGCTGTTCTCCCACTGAGCGGCCCCGGTCCGGCACCGACGCGCATTTCGGATTGGGACCCCCATGATTCTGGTTTTCGGCTCGCTCAACATGGACCTCGTGATGACGGTCCCCTCGCTACCGAAACCGGGAGAAACGGTCCTTTGCCCCGCCTACCAGCTGAAGCCGGGCGGCAAGGGCAACAACCAGGCGATCGCGGCGGCCCGCGCCGGTGCCGCGGTCGCCATGGCCGGCTGCATCGGTCCCGATGCCTTCGGCTCGACCCTGGTCGAGAACCTGGTGCGCAACGGGGTCGACACCTCGGGCATCCAGGTGACGGAGACGGCGACCGGTTGCGCCATGATCTGCGTCGACGGCGACGGAGAGAACTTCATCTCGGTCGCCAGCGGTGCCAACCTGTCGGCGTCGGCCGACCATGTCGCCGACGACAGGCTCGGCGCGGGCGTCACCGTGCTGATGCAGATGGAGGTGCCGGCGGAGCAGAACTGGGCGCTGATCCGGCGCGCCCGCGCGCTGGGCGCCCGCACCGTCCTGAACGTGGCGCCGGCCGCCGACGTGCCGCCGGACATCCTGAAGCTGATCGACATCCTGGTGGTCAACGAGCACGAGGCCGCCGAGATCGCCGAGCGGCTGGAGCTTTCCGCCAGTTCGGCGACCGGGCTCGCCCGCGACCTCGCCCGCACCTGCGGCGTCACCTGCGTGGTGACCCTGGGCGGCGCCGGCGCGCTGATGGCCGAATCGGGCGGCTCGCTGTGGACGGCCGCGCCGCTGAAGATTCACCCGGTCGACACCACCGGGGCGGGCGACGCCTTCTGCGGCATCCTCACGGCGGCGCTCGACGGCGGCGCCACTCCGGACGAGGCCCTGCACCGGGCCAGCGTCGGGGCCTCGATCGCCTGCCTGGGCCTGGGCGCGCAGGAGAGCCTGCCGACCGCCGAGGCGATCGAGGCGCGTCTGGCCGAGGTTTCCGCACCGCTGCGGCTGTCCTGACCCGCTTCTCTCTGCTAACGTGCGGGTGCGGACTCCCTGATTCGAACCGAGACGATACATGCCGATCATCAATCGCATCGCCGATTTCCACGACGAGATGACCGCCTGGCGGCGCGATCTTCATGCCCATCCGGAGACCGCCTTCGAGGAATTCCGCACCTCCGGCATCGTCGCGGCGAAGCTGGAGGAATGGGGCATCGCTGTCCATCGGGGACTGGGCGGCACCGGGGTCGTCGGCACCCTGAAGGCCGGCGGCGCATCCGGGGCCGACAGGGTGATAGCACTGCGCGCCGACATGGACGCGCTGAACATGCAGGAGGAGAACGACTTCCCGCATGCGTCCACGGTGCCGGGAAAGATGCATGGCTGCGGCCATGACGGCCACACCGCCATGCTGCTGGGAGCGGCGAGGTACCTGGCGGAAACCCGGAACTTCGACGGCACGGTCCATTTCATCTTCCAGCCCGCGGAAGAGGGCAAGGGCGGCGCCCAGAAGATGGTGCAGGAGGGGCTGTTCGACCTGTTCCCGGCCCGAGAGGTCTACGGGATGCACAACTGGCCGGAAATGCCGGCCGGCTCGATCGCGGTCCGCACCGGGCCGATCATGGCCGCGGCCGATCAGTTCGACATCCGGGTGCGCGGCCACGGCGCGCACGGCGCCATGCCCCACCACGGCGTCGACCCGGTGGTGGTCGCGGCCCATGTGGTGACGGCGCTGCAGAGCCTGGTCAGCCGCAACACCGACCCCCTGCGCTCGGCCGTGGTCAGCGTGACCCAGATCCACGGGGGCGCCGCCTACAACGTGATCCCGGCGGAGGTGGTGCTGAGCGGCACCGTCAGGACCTTCGAGACCGCCGTGCAGGACCACGTCGAAGCCGGCCTGAAGCGCGTCGCGACGGCCACGGCGGAAGCCTTCGGCGCGGTGGCGGAGGTGGATTACCGGCGGAACTACCCGGCCACGGTCAACACCGCCGCCGAGACCGATTTCGCCGCCCGGGTCGCGGCCGACGTGGTCGGCGAAGCCCAGGTGATCCATGATCCCGCGCCCAGCATGGGGGCGGAGGATTTCGCCTTCATGCTGAACGAGCGGCCGGGTTCCTATGTCTGGATCGGCCAGGCAGGCGGCCCGAGCGGCTGCATGGTCCACAACCCGCGCTATGACTTCAACGACGGGATCCTGCCGATCGGCGCCAGCTACTGGGCCAAGCTGGTCGAAACCGCCCTGCCGCGAGTCGCCTGACCCATGCCCAAGTTCCTGCTGGCGGCGCTCGGCGCCGTCCTGATATCCGCCACCGGCTGCACCTCGGCGATGAACCTGCTGGCCGGCGAACCTCTCTCCAACCCGGAGGGCGCCCGGATCGCCCAGGCACCCGGCATCGACGGCCAGTTCGAGTGGAGCGGCGCCCAGGCGTCCGTGCAGGGCCGCACCACGATCGTCGCCCGCACCCAGGAGCAATGGGAGAACCTCTGGCAGCTCGCCGCCACGCCGGCGCCCGGTCCGCTGCCCGAGGGCTGGATGGGAATCGGCGTCTTCCTCGGCATGCGCCAGACGGCCGGCTACGGGGTGGCGATCGAGAACATCGCGGAGCAGGTGACGACCGACCGGCAGTTCATCGAGCAGGGCCTGCCGGCCAGCCGTGAGCTGGTGGTCTCCTACGGCGAGCGCGCCCCGGAGCCCGGAGCCATGACCGCCCAGGTGCTCACGTCGCCATACGTCATCCGGATCGTCCGCCGCGACGACTCGCCGATCCGGTTCGCCCAGACAAGATAGGCGGAGACAGCGGGAAACCGACTTCGGCCGTCACTCCAGCGTGACGGTCGTGCCCTCGCGCGCCGCGAAGACGGGAGCCCAGGCGGACTGCGCCTCGGCCTCCAGCCCGGCCATGAAAGCGTCGTCATGGTCGGGCTCGTGATGGAACAGGGCAAGGCGGCGGGCTCCCGCCTCCCGGCACAGTCTGACGCCCTCCACCCAGGTGGAGTGGCCCCAACCGGCTTTGCAGGCGAACTCCTGCTCCGTGTAGGTGGCATCGTAGATCACGAGGTCGGCCCCCGCGATCAGGTCCAGGATGTTGCGGTCGGGCGTCCCCGGGACATGTTCGGTGTCGGTGACGTAGGCCAGCGAACGGCCCTCGTGGTCGATCCTGTAGCCGCAGGCGCCGTCGGGATGGTTGAGCGCCGCGGTGCGCACCCGGATGCCGCCGTCCAGGGTCAGGGTGTCGGCCGGGCTGAAGTTCTCGAACGTCATGTCGGCCTTCATGGTCCGCATGGGCACCGGGAACAGCGGCGGCTCCATCTGGCTGGCCAGGATCGAGCGGATGTTGGGGCAGCCCTGGAAGCGCGCCGCCATGATCCTGAAGGAGAAATCCTGGTTGTACGCCGGATGGAAGAACGGGAATCCCGCGATATGGTCCAAGTGGAAATGGCTGAGCAGGATGGTCGCCCGCCGCGTCGTGCGTTTCATCAGGTGCTTGCCCAGGCCGCGGAAGCCGGTGCCGCAATCCAGGATGATGGTATGGTTCCCCACCTGCACCTCGACACAGCTCGTGTTCCCGCCGAACAGGACATGTGTCGGAGATGGGCACGGAATCGTGCCGCGCACCCCCCAGAAGGTCGCACTGAACGCCATGGCAAACCCGTACCGGAATCAAGACAAGCGCGCACCCTACTACCACATGCGCACCGCCATAGTGACGCGGATCACAACTTTGGACAATCTTCCAAAAACGGGTTTGCGCTTTTTCAGCGCCTAGCCAGACGCCGGTATGTCAACTCCCGGCACGTGTGAGGTTCAGGGTGTCCTCCACCACCGCCGGATCGATGAAAAGCCCGGCGATGAAGCCGAAGACATAGAACGCGGCCCCTTCGTCCCAGCGCGTCAGGGTCGGGCTCCAGAGCGGCTGGCGCTGAATCGCCGCGACGGCGGCGCTGGTCATGGCGTTGATGAACAGGAACCCGGCCAGCATCACCGGAAACAGATGCGGCGGCCACAGCAGGGCGAGGACCAGGGAAAACCCGCTCAGCAGGGCGAAACGCATCATGCTGCGGGCATTGGGGTCCGCGGGTTCCGGGTCGCGGCGCCGGTTGGTGTCAGAGTCGAACATGATCGCCATCCTCCGGCCGATATCCAAAATTCGCTGCCTTGCAGATGGCACCGCGCCGCATCGTTACAAGCCCGTCCGGGACTCGCGCCCGGGGGTGGTCAGAAGCAGGCGATCAGGGCGCGCTTCAGGTCGTCCGGATTGACCGGCTTGTGCAGCAGCCGGCACTGGGCCTTCTGGGCCTCGATCAGCCGTTCGGGCGACGTGTCGCCGGTCATGACCAGGCCGGCGATCTCCGCGTGGTGGCCGCTCTGCCTGACCAGGTCGATCACTTCGGCCCCGGTGGCGCCGTTGGGCAGGCGGTAGTCGGTCAGCACGAGGTCGAGCGGACTGTCCAGTTCGGGCAGCAGTTCGGCCACCTCGTCCAGCCCGCCGGCGCGGATCACGCGCATGCCCCAGTCCTCCAGCAGCATCACCAGCGCGGTCAGGACGGCATGGTCGTCGTCCACCACCAGGATGGACCGCTCGGCGAGGATGCGGTCCTGCCACTGCTCATGGCCGCGCCAGAGCTTTTCCGGCGGCTTCACCGGCGCGTCGGCGATCGGCACCGTGACGGTGAAGATGGCGCCTTCCCCGACCTTGGAGCGCACGCCCACGGGATGGCCGAGCAGCCGCGCGGTCCGGGCGACCGTGCCCAGGCCCAGGCCGATCCCGCGGCTGCGGTCGCGGGCCGGATTGTCCAGCTGCAGGAAGTCCTGGAAGATCGCCTCGGTCTTGTCCTCCGGGATGCCCGGACCGGTGTCGGCGACATGGATGTCGACCGTGGTCTCGTTCGGGATGCATTCGAGCAGGATGCAGCCGCGCATCGTGAACTTGACCGCGTTGGACAGCAGGTTGCGCAGGATCTGCTCGAGCAGGACAGGGTCGCTGGAGACCGCGACCTTGGCCGGCCGCACCTCGAACAGCAGGCGGGCGGCGGTGGTCTGGCCCTCGAACTCGGCGGCGAGCCGCTCCAGCAGTTCGTCCAGGTTGAACGGCTGGATCACCGGCTTGACAATGCCGGCGTCGAGCCGGGCCGCGTCCAGCAGCCCGTTCAGCATGCCCTGGAGTCCCTTGACCGAGACGTCGATCATGCCGATCAGGTCGCGCGCGTCGGGCGGCAGGATCTTGTGGTTCAGCAGGTCGAGGAACAGGGACACGGCCTGGATCGGCTGGCGCAGGTCGTGGCTGACCGCGGCGAGGAAGCGGGTCTTGGCGGCGCTCGCCTCGGTCGCGGCGTCGCGGGCGCGGCGCAGCTCCTGTTCGGCCAGCCAGTCCACCGTGATGTCGCGGATGATCCCGACCATCCGCTGGGCGGTCCCGTCGGTCCGGCGGATCACTTCGCCGACCGAGGCGATCCAGCATATGCGGCCTTCCCGGTGGACGACCCGGAAGATGTGGTTCCAGTCCGCCCTGCCCGCGATGGCATCCTCCAGCCCCCGGCGGAACGCCTCGATATCGTCCGGATGGATGCGGCCGAAGAACGGATCGATATGCGACCCGACCTCGCCCGGCTGGAAGCCGAACAGGCGGTCGACCAGCACCGACCGGATCATCGACCCGGTCGCCGGATCGTACTCGAACTCCCCGAGGGCGGCCGCCTGGGTCGCCAGCCGCAGCCGGCGCTCGCCGTCGCGGACCGCCCGCTCCGCCCGGGCCCGCTCGACCGCCTCCCCGATCAGTTCGGCCACCCGTTCCGCCAGGTCGATCTCGTCCATGGTCCACTGGCGCGGGACCCGCTCCTGAAGGGACAGGAGTGCCAGCAGTCGGGCCGACCGGGTCAGCGGAACCACCAGCATGGCCCGCGCGTCGATCCGCTCGAACGCGGGGATGCCCTCGGCGGTGCGTGCGTCGGAGCGGACATCGTCGACGACCAGGGTATGGCCGCGCTGGAGCGTCTCCAGCGCCCTGGCGCCGAAATCGGCGAGCCGGATGTCTCCCGGCACCTCGCGCACGCCGTCCCGGTATTGGCGCAGGCCGGTCACGGTGAGCCGTCCGGGATCGATCTCGGCGTAGACCATGCGCGAGACCCCGAAATGCCGTCCCGCCAGGACGAGCGCCACCTCCATCATCTCGGTCGGGTCGACCAGCAGGCGGACCGCCTCGTTGAGGTCGGCCATCAGGCGCTGGCGCGCCTCCTGCTGCTTGCGGGACGTGATGTCGGTCTCGATGATGCCGAGGCCGTCCGGCGAGGGGTAGACATGGTATTCGAACCAGCGGCCGAGCCGGGGGTGGAACGCCTCCGCGTGGACCGGGACCTGTTCGGTCTCCGCCCGGTGGGCGGCGGCCTGGAGCGGGCTGCCGACCGCTTCGGGGAACAGCTCCCAGAACGAGCGGCCGATCATGTCCTCGGGCGCCATCCCGCAGGCCTCGGCGGCCATCCGGTTGACCCGGGTGAAGCGCCAGGCATGGTCGACCGACATGAAGGCGTCGGTCAGGCTGGACAGGACGGTGTTGAGGGTCGAGCGCGCGGTCGCCGCTTCCATCGCGGAGGCGAGGGCGAGCGACGCGGCGGCCATCAGGGCCTCGACGGTCGCCCTGTGGTCCGGCGGGGCGGCCCCGTCGATGAAGGCGGCGAGCCGGTGGTTCCTCTTGCCCAGCCGGTCCGTGACCACGGCGAGCAGGAGCTGCCCGGCCGGTTCGGTCGCGGAGGCTCCCGCGAGATCCGCCGCCACGGCGCCGTCCTCGGCCGGAAAGTCCGGCACGCCCGGCGCCAGCCGGAACAACGCATCGAGCCGGCATCCCGGGGGGATCTCGACGCCCGCCCGGCCGGCCAGCCGGGCGAGCGCCGGGTTGGCGTGGATCACCGGCATCCGTCCGACGAGGCCGCCGGATCGGGCATCCGCCGGCGGCCCCGCCAGCAGGATCGGGACCGGCGCCCGGTCAAGGACCTCGAAAGCTTCGGGGGGAAAGAACTCGGAGGAGCGGACGTCCTCCCTCCCGCACTCTTCCCGGCCATCGTCGGTCCGGTCGGCGCCGTCGCGGCGCCCGCTGGACCAACACCCCGGAGTCGTTTTCCCTGCGATGGTGTCTGCCATTCCCGAATGGACCCGAGGATCGGAGAGCGGATGCTCGCATTTGATAACAAATTTGATCTTCGAAGGCGACTGAATACAGTTTTGCGTCGCTTAAGTCGGTATCGCGTGAAAGCTTTTCCCGCTTCGGGATGTCACGGCATGGTCCGGCGCATCGCCGGGGCGCCGCCAAGCCCATCGGGCGACGGCGGAGCCGGCACGATGTCCTTCAGGTGGATGTCGGTCTTGTGGTCGAACAGCTGGAGCAGCAGTTCCTCGATGTCCTTGTCGCCCTTGCCGCCGCAATCGTTGAAGACGCGCGCCACGGCCTTCCTCTGGAAGTCGGCGCGGTGGGCCTCCTCCCCCCGGTATCCGGTTTCCCGGACCACGGCCAGGGCGGAGCGGAACGGCGGCAGTAGGCCCAAGGGGATCTTGGACCGCTCGAAGGCGGCGCGCAGGCCGAGCTGCCCCTCGTCGAACACCAGCAGGCGGGCGTTCGCCATGCTGAGGTTGCAGCGGACGGCGACCCCGGCCACGAAGAGATCGACGTCGCCGCAGCACAGCGAGCGGAACAGCAGCGACGGGCTGAGCCTGTTGTTGGCGTGCAGGTGCTTGACGAACAGCTCGACGTCGCGGAAGCGGCCCGCCATGGGCTTCAGCAGGAGAAGCGTCGCCGCCTCCCGGCCATGCTCGACCAGCCCGCCGAGCAGACCGGCGGGAAGGTCGTGGCGCGCCGCCAGCTCGTCGCGGATCTCCTCCGAGACGTAGTGGATCAGCTTCTCGATCACGGTGATCGGCAGGTCGTCCCGCCCCGCCATGGACTCGCTGATGGTCTCGATCGCGCCGAAGCGGTCGAGGGTCCTGTGCAGGGTCGGCTCGGCCAGGATGGCGCCGGGGTTGCGGACCAGCCGCTCGATGGCGGTGATGTTGGCGGTATCCACGATGGCCTCGGACAGACGGGCCGACACCTCGTCGCGGGCGGCGATCGCGACCTGCTTCTTGCTGTCGCGCTGCTGCACCACCTCGACCAGGAAGTCGTCCGGCAGCACCGTGGCATGGCGCAGCACCGGGAAGGCCACCTCGGCGACGTCCTGGGCCAGGCGCTTCGCCAAGTCGGTGTTCAGCAGCGGGCTGTTGTAGATCTGCCAGGCGACCGCCTCGCGCACCGCCATCTCCGCGTCGATCGCGAGACGCTGGAGGATCTGGCGCACCAAGTCCTGCTCCTTGTCGGAGAACCGCCCGGACTCGAAGTCGGCGATCACCTTCGACATGGTTTCGATGCGGGCCTGCGGCGACCGATCCACCAGCAGACGTTTTACATCCTGTTCCGAAAGGCCTGATCCGGTCATCATCCCCTCCCGCCCGAAGGGACGGCCGCAGATACGAGACTTATTGTTTCGTCTTTATGGAGTATCATTAGCACTAAAGGATAAATGCCACAACATCGCCGCTGCCCCCTGCACCTCGTGCATACGCCCTCAGGCGCGCTTCACGGCGAGCCGGATCGCCGGCCCCATCGCGTCGGTCGAGGTCCGGCCCAGCTCGATCAACTCGTCGGAGCGGTCGAAGTCCAGGATCCCGATATGGCCCAGCCGGGGCGCGATCAGGACGTCGGGCGGCTCTCCCGCCAGCCGGGAGCGGGTGATGCGGTCCTGCATGATGTCGATCGAGCCGGCCAGGATCTCCAGCACGTTGGGGACCGGCTCGCGCGCGGTCGTCAACTGGCTGGCGAGGAAGCGGGTCCGGTCGCTGAGGCGGCTGCCGATCCGGGTGTTCAGCAGGGCGGCCAGCACGGGGGGCTTTTCAACGGGCGGCTTCTCCTCCGGGAAACCGGAAGCCTTGGCCAGCCGCGGCAGGGTCGCGAGGTCGCCGTTGAGGTTGACCGCGATCACCACGTCGGCGCCCAGCGCCCGGCACAGCGACACGGGCACCGGATTGACCAGCGCGCCGTCGACCAGCCACTGGCCGTCGTGCAGGACGGCGGGGAACAATCCCGGCATCGCGGCGGAAGCCCTGACCACGTCGAGCAGATGGCCTTCCCTCAGCCAGACCTCCCGACCGGTCGCCAGGTCGGTCGCGACCGTCGCGAACACGGTGGGCAGGTGCTGGATCAGCACGTCGGTCCGGTCGTTGCGGAATTGCTCGAAGGCCTTGGTGATGGAGACCAGGCCGCCGCGGGAGAAGGTCACGTCCAGCAGCTTCAGCACGCCGAACAGGCCCATGGTCGAGGCCCATTCCTGAAGCGCGTCGAGCTGGCCGGTCAGCCATGCGCCGCCGACCAGGGCGCCGACCGAGGTGCCGCAGACGATATCGGGCTTGATGCCCAAGGCTTCGAGCGAGCGGAGCACGCCGATATGCGCCCAGCCGCGCGCGGCTCCGCTGCCCAGTGCGAGACCGATCTTCAAGGCGATCCCCGATCCTGACGGCCCGCCGCGGCGGGCTCCGCCCCCGCCTGACGGGGGTTCGGGGAATGTTTGAACGATCCCGCGGCGGATTGGAAGTGCGGTGTCCGAGCCTGGATCAGGCCTTGATGTTGAGCAGCTTGCCGCCGCCGTTCGCCCCGCCCGAGGCCTGGGCCGAATTCTGGACGAGTTCCTTGGTGCTTTCCAGCGCCTGGGTGACCACCTGGGCCTGGGTCTGCTGGCTCTTCTGCCCGATTTTCAGGCCGACGACACCGAGGGGCGAGGGATATTGACCGACTTCCATGGTTCCGCTCCGCATTTTGCGTGATTGCGAAAAGATGTTAACCCTTTAGATCGAATGAGTCAACGAAGATGGGCGACATTGTCGCGCCATATTCGGTACGATTCGATTTCCTAAAGTTTTAACTTATTGTCCACTAGCATCATACGAAAGTCATGGAACGGCTGGATGCCGGACGCCCCTGTCGGGCGTTCCGGGCGGTTTTCCAGCGGTCCAAGATCCGGAAAAGGGCCTCCTGCGTGTCTGAAAGTTCTCAAGCGATCGGGACAACCCGCGTCTTCTACGAGTTGCACACCTATCACGGCAGCTACTGGATGTGCGCGAAGACCACGCAGGACCGCGAGGAGGCGGAAATCGGCGCGCGCAACGCGCAGGCGGATAAAGTCGGCATGGGCGCGCGGGTAGCACTCTGCACGGAGTACGAGGATTACGGCCATGTCAGCCGGACCATCCTGTCCCGCGCGCTGTGGCGCGACGGCGCGGTCGATCCGTCCGCTCCGCTGATCATGCCCGTCCCGGGCGGCGACGGGATCTGCCGGACCCCCGCCGACCTGCGCGGCGACCGGGCGCGGGAGGCCATCGCCGCGGCCCTGCAACGCTACCTCGACGACAACCGGCTGACCCCGCTGGAGCTTCTCCATTCCGAGGCCCACGCCCTGCGCCTCAACGACGCGGGCACCACCTTGCAGGGGGCCTTGCAGAAGGCCGCGATCGCCCAGGTCCAGGGATCGGACGTGCCGGTCCAGCGCCGCTTCAAGGAACTCCTGGCGCTGACCGACCAGCTGTTGAACGACCTCCGGGCCGACGCCAAGCGGGCTCCCATCCGGGCCTGCGCGCCCGGCGGATACGGCACCCAGTGCGCGGCGCTGGAGGCGAAGCATCCCGACTCGGCGCAGTACCACATCTTCCGCGCCCTGGCGCTCTACCTGGCCGACGCCAAGGGCTGGATCGGCAAGCTCGACGCGCTGGGCCATCTGGTGGAGGAGGACCTGCCGGCGCGCCACGCCATGCCGCTGGACGCGATCATGGCGGAGATCGTCAACGCGACCAACGCCACCGCCGACCTGACCGGCCCGGACCACGCCGACCGGCTGACCCAGATCCGGGCGCTGCTGGACCTGCATGCCGGCCGCTACGAGCCGCCGTCGAACCGTGCCTCGGACGGCATCCGGGCGCTGAACTGGCTGGTCCGGCAGGGCCGCTGCCCGCGCACCCGCAGCACGATCGAGCGCCGGGTTATCCGGGAACTGACCAACATCGCCCCGCTGAAGGCCGAGCGGGCGCTGTGGAACCAGGCGCAGACGCTCCACCTGCTGATGGAGCTGTTCAAGGCGACCCCGCCGCTGGCCGACGACATCGAGATGCTGGAGACGCTGGAGCAGCGGGCGCTGCGCCTGATCAACCCGGAAAGCGTGGCCGAGGCGATCGGCCAGTGCAAGCTGCCGTCGGAGAAGGTGCGGACGCTGGTGCGCATCGTCGACCTGATGCCCTATGTCGCCAGCAAGGCCAAGATGACGGAATTCGTCCGCGCCGCCTGGTCGCCCGAGGACCTGATCCGCGAGAGCGGCGGCAAGGACAGGCCGGCCGCCCTGCCCGTCCTGGTCGGCATGCACCGCGACGTGGCCGGCGCCGAGATGGACGAGGATACCAAGTCCAAGCTGCTGGCCGACCTGGACAACACGATGCTGGACATCGTCCGCCTGGACGTGCTGAACGCGCCCAACCGCAGTTTCACCGACAGGATCCTTCAGCTCATGAAGCTGTGCGCCGGCTCCCCCCTGCCCGAGGGCAAGGCCCGGGCCTGCGCGGTGGAAGCGGTCGGCCGCGCGGTCAACAGCCCGGAGTTCCTGGAGCCTTTCCTGAAGCGGTTCAAGGCGGAGGCCGACCGCAAGCAGGCGCTGCTGTCGCTGCGCAGCCTGCTGAAATCGTCGGGGCTTGCGGGGCGGTAGGCCCGTCTTCACCGAAAATTCCGGCCGTCGGGGAAGATCTTCGCTTCCGGCGGGGGCCGCCTGACCTCGTCGGCGCGGGCGATGGCGCCAGCCAAGTCGGGTACGGGAGCGGGTCCGCCGGTCAGTTCGCGCAGGCGCGGGCTCTGGTCGGACAGGTGGTCGACCAGCAGGTGGATCACCCCGTCGTGGCGCTCGACCCGGCCGGTGGCGGCGATCAGCCGGGCGGTCAGGACGATCCGGCGGAACCGCTCGAACACGGGCGGCACGACGATCAGGTTGGCGACGCCGTGCTCGTCCTCCAGCGTGATGAAGACGACGCCGGCGGCGCTGCCCGGCCGCTGGCGCACCAGCACCAGTCCGGCGACGGTCAGCCGCGTATTGTGCCGCGCCTCGTCGAGGCGGGTGGAGGGAGAGACGCCGGCCCGTTCCAGCCCCGGCCGCAGCAGGTAGAGCGGGTGGCACTTCAGCGACAGGGACAGGCTGGCATAGTCCTCGACCACGTGCTCGCCCAGCGCCATGTCGGGCAGCGTGACTTCGGGTTCCGGCGATGCCGGGCCGTCCAGCCGGGCGAACAGCGGCAGCGGTTCCGGCCCCAGCGCCTGCACGGCCCACAGGGCTGCACGCCGGTCCAGGCCGAGCGACCGCCAGGCGTCGGCCTGGGCGAGCAGTTCCAGCGCCGGTGCCGACAGCTCCGCGCGGCGCCGGACGTCGTGGGGATCGCGGAACGGCGCCCCGGACCGCGCCGCGACCAGGGCCGCGGCGTCGGCCTGCCGGAAGCCCTTGATCTGCCGGAATCCCAGGCGCAGCGCATGATACCCGGTGCCCGCCGGCTCCAGCGTGCAGTCCCAGTCGGACCGGTTGACATCCGGCCCCAGCACGGTCACCCCGTGGTCGCGGGCGTCGCGCACGATCTGGGCCGGGGCGTAGAATCCCATGGGCTGGCTGTTGAGCAGAGCGCAGGCGAACACGTCGGGGTGGTGGCATTTCATCCAGGCCGAGACATAGACCAGCAGCGCGAAGCTGGCGGCGTGGCTCTCGGGAAAGCCGTAGGTGCCGAAGCCCTCGATCTGGCGGAAGCAGCGCTCGGCGAAGGCGCGGTCGTAGCCGCGCCCGACCATGCCCTCGATCATCTTGGTCTCGAAGGTGTGGATGAGGCCGACCTTGCGGAAGGTCGCCATGGCGCGGCGGAGCTGGTCGGCCTCCGACGGGGTGAAGCCCGCCGCGACGATGGCGATCTTCATCGCCTGCTCCTGGAACAGCGGCACGCCCAGGGTCTTCTCCAGCACCCGGCGCAGCTCGTCCGAGGGGTATTCGACCTTCTCCTTGCCCTGGCGGCGGCGCAGATAGGGATGGACCATGTCGCCCTGGATCGGGCCGGGGCGGACGATCGCGACCTCGACCACCAGGTCGTAGAAGGTGCGGGGCTTGAGGCGCGGCAGCATGGACATCTGCGCCCGGCTCTCCACCTGGAACACCCCCAGGCTGTCGGCCCGGCACAGCATCTCGTACACGGCGGGGTCCTCGGCCGGGACGGTGGCGAGCGCCAGGTCGATGCCGCGGTGGTCGCGCAGCAGGTCGAAGCCCTTGCGCAGGCAGGTCAGCATGCCGAGCGCCAGCACGTCCACCTTCAGGATGCCCAGCGCGTCGATATCGTCCTTGTCCCACTCGATCGTGGTCCGGTCCGGCATGGCGGCGTTGACGATCGGGCACAGCTCCGACAGGGGACCGCGGGTGATCACGAAGCCGCCGACATGCTGGCCCAGGTGGCGGGGGAAGTTGATCAGCTCGCCGGAGAGGTCCAGCACCATACGCAGGGTCGGGTCGGCCGGGTCCAGGCCATGCTCCCGCGCGCGGTCCTCGTCGATGCCGTCCCGGCCCCAGCCCCAGATCGAGCCGGCCAGCCGGGCGACCGTGTCCTCCGACAGGCCCAGCGCCTTGCCTACCTCCCGGATCGCGCCGCGCGCCCGGTAGCGGCTGACCGTGGCGGCGATGCCGGCGCGGTCGCGACCGTACTTGGCGTAGATGTACTGGATCACCTCCTCGCGCCGCTCGTGCTCGAAATCCACGTCGATGTCGGGCGGCTCGTTGCGCGCGGCGGAGACGAACCGCTCGAACAGCAGGTCGGAGCGCGCCGGGTCCACCGCGGTGATGCCCAGGCAGTAGCACACCGCCGAGTTGGCCGCCGATCCCCTGCCCTGGCACAGGATCCCGCGCGAGCGGGCGTAGCGGACGATGTCGTGGACGGTCAGGAAATAGGGCGCGTAGCCCAGCTGCTCGATCAGCGGCAGCTCGTGGTCGATGGCGGCCCGGACCTTGGCCGGGATGCCGCCGGGATGCAGGTCGGCGGGATAGCGCTCGGCGGCGCCGATCTCCGTCAGGCGGGCCAACTCCTGCTGCGGGGTGCGGCCCCCGGTGGTGATCTCGTCCGGATATTCGTAGCGCAGCTCGTCCAGGGAGAAGGTGCAGGCCTCCGCGATCTCGACCGTGCGGGCGACGGCGTCGGGATGGCGGCGGAACAGGCGGGCCATCTCCTCCGGCGCCTTCAGGTGGCGCTCGGCGTTGGCCGCCAGCAGGTAGCCGGCGTCGTGGACGGTGCGGTGCTCGCGGATGCAGGTCAGCACGTCCTGGAGCACCCGGCGGTGCGGCGCGTGGTAATGCACGTCGTTGGTGGCGACCAGCGGCACCCGGACGTCGGCCGCCAGCGCCGCGAGCCGGACGAGACGCCTCGCGTCGTCACCCCGGTACAGGTGGCTGGCCGCGAGGTGCAGGCGCCTGCGGAACAGCTCGCGGTAGGCGCGCAGCGCGTCGGCGAAGTCCGGCCCGGGATGGTCCGGCGCCAGGGCGATCAGGATCTGGCCCTCGGCATGGTCGTGCAGGTCGGCCCGGGTCAGGTGGCACTGGCCCTTGGGCGCCCTCAGCCGCCCGGCGGTGAGCAGCCGCGACAGCCTGCCATAGGCGGCGCGGTCGGTCGGCAAGCAGAGCAGGCTCGGCCCGTCGGTCAGGTCCAGCCGGCAGCCGACCACCAGCCGGATGCCGGCCCCCTTGGCCGCGACATGGGCACGCACCACCCCGGCAAGGCTGTTGCGGTCGGTCACCGCGATGGCCGAGTGGCCCAGCGCCGCGGCGGTCGTCGCCAGCTCCTCCGCATGGGAGGCGCCGCGCAGGAAGCTGAAATTGGTCGAGACCTGGAGCTCGGCATAGACCGCCGCAGGGCTGGGCCTGGAAACCGGGGTCAGACCATTTCCCGCCGACTCTCCCGGAATGCCACCGTTCGGGGGAAATGGTGGTCTGACCCCGGTTTCCCTCGTCGTATCGTCGGACTCCGGCGGGGTCATGGAAAGAACCCGTGGAGATACCAGCGCGCCGCCCGGCCCGGCTGGTACAGGCCGGCGCGGTAGACCCAGAAGCGTTGTCCGTCCGCGTCCTCGACCCGGTAATAGTCGCGCAGCTCATCCAGTTCGCGCCACCATTCCGGTTCCAGCCGCTCCGGCCCCTCGGCATGGACGACCTTGTGCATCCCGTCCCGCCAGCGGAACGCCAGGGGCGGGTCGTCCGGGACGGGGGCGATCACGTCGATCGCCTCGGGCCGGGGCAGCAGGCGGAGCGGACGCGCGCGGTCCGCCGGCCAGGGGGCGGCGGCATCCTTCGATCCGGGGGACGGGCCGGACAACGCGGGAACCGCCTCGACCGCGTTCTCCGGCCACCAGCTCTCGCGCGGCATCAGGCGCCGGACCCCGGACAGGCCCAGGCGGTTGCCCAGCCGGTCCACCAGCTCGGCCACGTCTCCGGAGGTGACCGAGACAGGCCGGGAGTCGCCGACCGGCATCTCGACCTGCTCCGGGCCGAGCGGTTCGGCGGTGGCGGAAAGGATCATGATCTCGATGCCGGGGCCGGGCGCCACCCGGTCCAGCTTTTCGGCGAACAGGCGGGCCAGATGGGCGGGAGCCCGCACCGGCCGGCTGGTCCCGACTGTGGAGCGCTCCACTCGCCCGTCCACCCGGAAGAAGCGGAGCTCCAGCCGCCGGGCTCCCCTGCCCGCCCGCTCCAGCCCGGCGCACAACTCGTCCAGCAGGCGGCGGGTGACGTCCGCCAAGTTCTCCGGCGTCGAGATCGGCTCGGCGAAGGCGGCGCGCGCGACGTGGGGCGGGACCGGCCGGCGCGGCGAGATCGGCTCCGGCGACACGCCGAGCGCGAGGTCGAGCCGCCGGGTGACGACCAAGCCGAACCGCGTGGTGATCGCGGCGCGCGGCATGCCGTAGAGGTCGCCGACCCGCCGCATGCCGACCCGGCGCAGCCCGGCCGCCGTCTCGGCCGGCAGGCGCAGCGCTTCCACCGGCAGCCCGGCCAGCGCCTGCCGCCCGCGCCCCGGCGGCACGGCAACGATCCGCTCCCCGCCGTGCCGCGCCACCGCCCAGGCGGCCCCCGCCGAATCGGCGACCGCCGCCCCGGCCTGATAGCCGAACCCTTTCAACCGGCCGACCACGTCGCGGAGCAGCGCCGGCTCGCCGCCGAACAGGTGCGCGCACCCGGATATGTCGAGGAAGATGCCGTCCGGCGCGTCCAGCCCGACCCACGGCGTATAGCGCCCGCACCAGTCCGTCAGCCCGTCCAGCGCCTGGGCGTCGGCGGCAGGATCGGCATCGACGGGATGGACGGAGGGTTCCAGCGCGCGGGCGTCGGCCAGCGTCATGCCCGGCTGGATGCCGGCCGAGTCTGCCGAGGCATTGACCGCCGCGACGATCACCCGCCCGCGCTCCCCGAGGGTGGTGACGAGCGGCAAATCCCGCAGGGCCGGCTTGCGGCGGGCCAGCCGGTCGGTTGCCAAGCCGGGAAGCCATAGGGAGAGAACCCGCCGCGCCATCGATACTCCACTCCGTCAGTCCTCTTGCCATGCGGCGCCATCACGCTCAGAACAAAACAAGAACACACCAGACGTGGAAGGAGGTCAAGGCGGTGGAGAAAATTTTACGCTCTTCAGGAGGGGGTATGTCCTGGATCGGTCCGGCCGGTCGGCGCGCTGGTCAAGCCGGCCTGTCCGCTCCGGGGACGGGATCATGGCAGCAGACGCAGATCTTGTTCCCGTCGAGATCGCGGAAATAGGCGCCGTAGTAGTCGGGGTGATAATGCGGCCGGAGACCCGGCTTTCCCTCGTCCCTCGCTCCGGCGGCCATGGCGATGGCGTGGCACCGATCGACGGCTTCCCGGCTCGGGGCGAGCAGAGCGACCATGTGCCCGTTGCCCGAATCGGCCCGCTGTCCGTCATAGGGCGTGCCGATCAGGAACAACGGCCGCCCGCCCGCCTTCGGCATCCAGCCGGCCCAGGAATTCTCGGGCTCGCGGAACTTCAGCGGATATCCGAGTTCCGCCATCAGGGCACTGTAGAAGGTGAAGGCGCGCTGGAAATCGGTGATCCCGACATAGACATGGGACAGCATCGGCTTCTTCCCCATCGGCTTGGTGATTGGACAGGAGACAGGAACCAGGGACCGCGCGATCGTCCCGGCTCGACGTCCGACATGCCGGCATTCCGAATATTACAGCCCAGCATAGGCTCGCCGATCCGCCTCCGAATTCCACTCGTCGAAGGCATGCAAAGGATCATCGGTCTGTTCGGAGACGGCGCGCCTCAGGATCACGCGGTCTTCTTCAAAATTGTAAACAATCCTGTCACCCTCGCGCAGCCCGAGCGCGGTACGCACCCGCTTCGGAATGGTCGTCTTTCCCTTGCGACTAAGCTTGCTGGTGATCATCGGACTCCCGTTGGGTAAGAGCGATCGACCGTAAGGCGGTTGCCGACCATGGACAAGACGGCGCGCAGCGGCAGAATTACCCCATGCTCTTCAAGAGCGGGCATGGGATGATTCCACCGAAGCCTGTCGCCGGACATATTACAGGTCATACGGTGGAGGCTGGGCATGAGCGACACGTCTCCGAAGCGCGCGATCGGGAACTATCGGGATCGCCTCGCCCAGCGTGGCATGGCCCGTTTCGAGGTGCTGGGCCATGATGCCGACCGTGATCTCATCCGGTCCCTGGCAAAGCGTCTCGCCGACGACGGACCGGAGGCGGCCCGGCTCCGATCGATCGTCAGCCATGGTCTTGGGAGCGAACCCCCGAGGAAGGGCGGCATTCTGGAAGCCCTGCGCCGCTCACCGCTGGTCGGGGCGGATCTCGATCTGCGGCGCCCCCAGGAAACCGGCCGCAAGATCGATCTGTGACGCGCTATCTTCTCGATACCAACATCATCAGCAATGTCATCAAGTCGGCTCCCTCGGGATCGCTGCTGGCTTGGATGGCCGAACGCCTCGACGAGGATTTGTTTGTCTCCAGCCTCACCATCGCCGAGATCCGGCGTGGCGTCCTGTAAAAGCCGACAGGCCGGAAGCGTGATCAGTTGGAAGCTTGGTTCTCCGGCCCGGACGGTGAAGTGAACCCCTCAGCCGTCGCCCAGGCCGGCGCCACGATCATTACGCTTGCGGAACCACAGCCTGGACCGGTGTCCCCCGGCACCCCACATGACTGTGATGAGAAAACTGATCATCATGGCCGCCCTGCTGCTGCCCATCGGCACGGCGGCGGCCCAGGTGCCGGGGGAACGCAACGTCATTTCTCCCCACCGCACCCCTGTGCCGGGCGAACGGATCGACCCGTCCGACCGGGGACGGGCAGAGCTGTACCGGGACCAGCTCCGTGAAAGCCAGGAGCGCCGCGAATTGCTGGACCGCCAAGGCAAGGCGGACATCCTGGACCGGCGCGAGCTGCTGGACCTGCGGGACGAGTCGCGTCGGATGGACAGGGCGCTGGAGCGGTAGGCACGCCGAATTCCGGAGGGTGCGCGTCCCGCGCACCATGGGCGGCGGGACGCCGCCCCTCCGCGAAAAGGAAATGTCAGGCCGCCGAGCCGGGGTCTACCCGACGCAGGCGGAGCGCGTCGGCGATGGCGCGGCGAAGCTGGCGCGGCTCGAACGGCTTGCGCAGGAAGATCTCCGCCTCGGCCTCCTCCGCCTGGGCGGCGTCGATCTGGCCGGAGATCATCAGGGCGCCGATGTCGAAGCGCTGGCGAAGCTCGCGCGCGGCGGCGATGCCGTCGCTGCCGTCGGCCAGCCGGACATCCATCACGACCAAGTCGGGGCGATGCTCCTCGGCGAGCCGCAGGGCCTCGGCCCGGGTGCGCGCCAGACCGCAGACCGTATAGTCCATTCCCTCGATCAGCCGCTCCAGATCCATCGCGATCAGCATCTGATCCTCGACGATCAAAATCTTGCAGCCTGCCGTCATAAAAGCCTCCCGCTCACCGGCGCTACCATGCGATCCGCCGCGAAAGCACACTCTAACGCCGAAAGCCCGCGGTCGATGACAACGAAGGAGTAGAGGTCGGTCAGGAGGTGAGGTTGACGACCGGAACTTAACCGCACCCTGAGGGTTGGGCGGACACCGTACAAACCAAGGGTGCACCCGATGGCGACCTCAGCCGCCGCTCCGACTTCGATCGATCTGGCTTCTTCCGACCGTACCGTGATGGGCGTCCTCCGCGGCGAGGCCCTCGAAACGCTGCAAAAGCATGTCCTGCCCGGATATCTGCTGCGCCATCGCTGGTACGGCGCCAAGGATGCCGGCACGCCTTCCGTCACCCTGGCCGCGGGCGAGGAGGTCCGGACCGACGAGGGGCCGGCGCTGCTGGCGACGCTCCGCGTGCAACCGCCGGGAGGGGCCGAGCAGCGCTATTTCCTGCCGCTCATGCTGGTCTGGGACGGCGCGGGCCAAGGCGGGGCCGATCCCGGCGACCCGGCGGTGCTGGCAAGCGTACGCCAGGACGGACGCACCGGCGTGCTGATCGACGCCTTCGCGCGCGATGCCTTCGTGCGGGCGCTGCTGGCTCAAATGGCGGAGGAAAGCGGCGGGGGGAACGGCGTGACGGCGGAAGCGGCACCCGCCATCCAGCGCTCCCGGACGGAGCAGTCCAACACCTCGATCCGGATCGGCTCCAGCGCGATGCTGAAGGGCTTGCGCAAGCTGGAGCCCGGCCTCCACCCGGAGGTGGAGGTCGGTCGTTTTCTGACCGGAACGGCCGGCTTCGCCAACACCCCAGCCCTGCTCGGCACGATCGAGCAGACCGACGCCTCCGGCCAGCCGGTGGCGCTGTGCGTTCTCCAGGCGCTGGTGCCGGACGCGGAGGACGCCTGGGGGCACGTGCTGGAGCGGGCGAAAACGACGCCACCCGATCCGGAGCTGCTGGCCCTGGTCGGCCGCCTGGGCCGGCGGACCGCCGAGATGCACCACGCGCTGGCATCGCAGACCGACGATCCGGCCTTCCAAGCCGAACAGGTCGAAAACGGAACGATCGGCGAGTGGGTCGAGGCGGTGCGGACGATGGCCCGAACCACCCTGGCGTCGCTGGAACGCGCCCTGCCCAGCCTGTCCCCGGAGGTGCGCGGCGATGCCGAGAGACTGCTGTCCCGGCGGGACGAGCTGATGGGACGGTTCGACGCGCTGGCGCCCAAGGATCTGGAGGTGAGCCGCACCCGGCTGCACGGCGACTACCACCTGGGTCAGGTCCTGGTGTCGCGCGGCGACGTCTTCATCATCGATTTCGAAGGCGAACCGATGCGCCCCCTGGCGGAGCGGCGCGCCAAGCATTCGCCGCTCCGCGACGTGGCGGGCATGCTGCGCTCCTTCGCCTACGCCGCGGCCACCGCCAAGCCGGACCGGCCGGAGGACTGGACGCGCACGGTCAACGCGGCCTTCCTGGATGCCTATCGCGAGGCCGTGAAGGGAGCGCCCGGCTATCCCGAGGACCCCGCCCATGCCGACAGCCTGCTCCGGCTGTTCCTGTTCGAGAAGGCCCTCTACGAGGTCGGCTACGAGCTGGCGAACCGGCCGGACTGGGTCGCGATCCCGCTGAAGGGCGTGACGGAGCTGCTGGACGGGGTGCCGGCCTCCCCCGCCGCATCGGCCACGCCGGCGCTCGACAAGCTGGCCGAGCGGGCCGGCATCGAGCTGGAATACAAGAACGCCGCCGGGCAGATGGTCCGCATGTCGGAGAGCGCCAAGCGCAACATGCTGGCCGCCCTGGGCCACGACGTGCCCGACGAGCGCGCCGCGAGCGCGCGGCTGGAGGCCCTGGAACAGGCCGACCTGGGCCGGCCGCTGCCGCCGGTTTCGGTGGTCCGGGCCAGCCGGCGGCGGATCGAGGTGCCGCTCTCCTTCGCTCCCAGCGGCGCCCAGCTGCGCTGGCATGTGTCGGAGGAAGGCGGTCGGCGGCACGAGGGCACCGTCAAGTTCTCCGACCTGGAACTGCTGCATACCGGCGAGCATGCCGGGCGTGCGGTGGAGCGCCGGCGGCTGGCGATCGGGCTGGAGCTTCCCCCCGGATACCATACCCTGGCGGTAGGCGGCGGCGGGATGGCCGAGGCGACCATGCCGCTGATCGTGACTCCGGACCGCTGCCATCTGCCGCCCGAGATGTCGCAGGGCGCCGGCATCTGGGGCATCTCGGCCCAGCTCTATCTGTTGCGGTCGCGTGACGATTGGGGCATCGGCGATTTCGCCGACCTCAGGAGCTTCGTCGGCAAGTCCGCCGACCTGGGCGCGTCGGTGATCGGGCTGAACCCGCTGCACACCATGTTCCCGGACAATCCGGACCATGCCAGCCCCTATTCCCCGGCGAGCCGGCTGTACCTGAATATCCTCTACATCGATCCGGTCAAGGTCCCGGACTATGCCGGATGCGAACGGTGCCGGGTGCTGATGGAGGCGCCGGAGTTCAAGCGCAGGCTTCAGGCCGCCCGCGACGCCGACCTGGTCGATTACGCCGAGGCGACGGCCCTGAAGCTGCCCGTGCTGGAGGTGCTGTTCCAGCAGTTCAAGGAGCGGGCCTCGGCGGAGCGCCGCGAGGCTTTCGCCCGGTTCCGCCGCGAGCAGGGCGAACCGCTGGAGCGGCTCTGCCGGTTCCTGGCGCTGCGGGCGCATTTCGCGCCGGACAAGGCGGACTGGCGCACCTGGCCGCCGGAATACCGCAAGCCCGACGGCGAGGCCGTGGATCGTTTCGCCCGCGAAAATGCCGACCGGATCGACTTCAACGCCTGGACCCAGTGGGTCGCCGACGAGCAGCTGGCTGAAGCCGCGGCGGAGGCCAGGGCGCGCGGGATGGCGGTCGGCCTCTACCGCGACCTGGCGGTCGGCGCCGACAGCAGCGGCGCCGAGACCTGGGCGAACCCCGGGCTGGTGGTGTCGTCGGCCCATGTCGGGGCGCCGCCAGACCTGTTCAACCCGGCCGGTCAGGACTGGGGATTGCCGCCGTTCGACCCGCAGGCCCTGCGCGACCAGGCCTACGCCGGCTTCATCGACCTGGTCCGGGCCAACATGCGCCACGCCGGGGGCCTGCGGATCGACCATGTCATGGCGCTCCAGCACCTGTACTGGATTCCGGAAGGGAAGCCTGCGTCCGAGGGAGTCTATGTCTCCTATCCGCTGGACGACATGGTCGGTATCCTGGCACTGGAGAGCCAGCGCAACCGCTGCCTGGTGGTCGGCGAGGACCTGGGCACCGTGCCGGAGGGCTTCCGCGAACGCATGACCGAGGCCGGCATCCTGTCCTACCGGGTGGTCTTCTTCGAATATGCCGAGGGCGGTGGCTTCGTCGGGCCGGAGGATTATCCGCACTTGGCGCTCTCGACCGTGGGCAGCCACGACCTGGCGACGCTCCGCGGCTGGTGGGAGGAGCACGATATCGGCTTGAAGGAGCGCCACGGCCTCTATCCCGGCGCGGACGAGGCCGGGAACCAGCGGAACCTGCGCGCCCGCGACAAGCAGGCGCTGCTGGACGCCTTGAAGGCGGCCGGGCTGGACCTGCCCGCCGGCTTCTCGGTCGGGTCCGACTATGACGACGCGCTGTCGGAGGCGGTCCACCGGTTCCTGGCGCAGACCCGTTCCGGTATCGCGATGGTCCAGATCGACGACCTGACCGAGGAGCCGCATCAGGTCAACCTGCCCGGCACCACCGACCAGCATCCCAACTGGCGCCGCAAGCAGTCGTTGAGCCTTGAGGAACTAACCGGCAACCCGCGCGTTGTCGCGCTGGCACGGATCTTCCAGGACGCCCGCCCGCTCACTTCCTCCGCCAAAGAGGCCGATTTCAAATGAATGATTCAAGCGGCACGCCCATTCCGCGGGCAACCTACCGCCTGCAATTCAACAAGGATTTCCAGTTCGACGACGCGAGCGCGCTGACCGGATACATGGCCCGACTGGGTGTCAGCCATCTCTATGCCTCGCCTTACATGAAGGCGAGGCCGGGCAGCACGCACGGCTACGATATCGTCGACCACAACGCCATCAACCCGGAGCTGGGCGGCGAGGAAGGCTTCAAGCGGCTGATCGCCGCCCTGAAACAGGCCGGGCTGGGCCAGATCGTGGACTTCGTGCCCAACCATATGGGTGTCGGCGGTTCCGACAATGCCTGGTGGCTGAACATCCTGGAATGGGGCCAGGACTCGGCCTATGCCGGATATCTCGACATCGACTGGGATCCCGACCGCCGCTTCCTCCAGGGCAAGCTGCTGATCCCGTTCCTGGGCGACCAGTACGGCAAGGTGCTTGAGGACGGCGACCTGGCGCTGAAGTTCGATCCGGAGGAAGGCAGCTTCGCGGTCTGGGCGTACGGCACCCACAAGCTGCCGATCTGCCCGCTGAACTATGCCGAGATCCTGGGCCACGACAATCCCGACCTGGAAAACCTGGGCGACGCCTTCGGCGCGCTGCCGACCTTCCGGCCCCACGTGGAACGCCGCGCCTCCGAGCTGAAGGCGGAGCTGGCGAGCCTGGTCGCCGAGAAGCCGGAGGTGGCGCAGGCCGTCGAGGCGGGCATCAAGCGGTTCACCGGGACGGCGGGCCAGCCCGAAAGCTTCCGGGCGCTGCACGAGTTGATCCAGCAGCAGAACTGGCGCGCCGCCTATTTCAAGGTCGCGGCCGACGATATCAACTATCGCCGCTTCTTCAACATCAACGAGTTGGCCGGCCTGCGCATGGAGCAGCCGGAACTGTTCGACCTGAGCCACCGGCTGGTGCTGGACCTGGTCGAGGACGGCACGCTGGACGGCATCCGGATCGACCATATCGACGGCCTGGTGGACCCCAAAGGTTACTGCATCCGCCTGCGCGAGAAGGCGCCGCGCCCGTTCTATCTGGTGGTCGAAAAGATCCTGGCGCATCACGAGCACCTGCGCGAGGACTGGCCGATCGAGGGCACGACCGGCTACGAGTTCACCAACCTGGTAGGCGGCATCTTCGTGGACGCGTCGGCCGAGGAGGCCTTCGACCGGATCTACACGGAGTTCACCGGCCAGACCCGGTCTTTCGAGGACATCGTCCACGAGAGCAAGATCCGGATCATGGAGCACGAGATGGCGAGCGAGCTGAACGTGCTCGCCCGCGACGCCGCCCGGATCGCCCGCTCCAACTGGCGGACGGCCGACTTCACCAACAACATCCTTCATTCCGCCCTGAAGGAGATCGTCGCCCGCTTCCCGGTCTACCGGACCTATATCGACGGCACGACACCGGCGGAGAGCGACCGGCGCTACATCGACTGGGCCATCGCCCAGGCGCGCCGGGCGGTGGACGCGGCCGACCCCAGCGTGTTCGACTTCCTCCAGGCGCTGCTGACCGGCGATCTGGTGTCCGAACCGCGCAGCGGCTACAGCCGTTTCGCCGTGATCCGGCTGGCCATGCGGGTGCAGCAGTACAGCGGGCCGGTGATGGCCAAGGGGCTGGAGGACACGGCGTTCTATCGCTACAACCGGCTGGTCTCCCTCAACGAGGTGGGCGGCCATCCCGAGCTGTTCGGCGTCAGCGTCAGCGCCTTCCACCATGCCAACGCGGATCGGGCGCGGCGCTGGCCGCACGCGATGCTGGGCACCTCGACCCACGACACCAAGCGGGGCGAGGACACCCGCGCCCGCATCAACGTGCTGTCGGAGATGCCTGAGGAGTGGGAACGCCAGATCCGCACCTGGAGCCGGATGATCCGCGCCCGGCGCGGCGACATGGCCGGCACCGCCCCGCCCGACAAAAATGACGAGTACCTGCTATACCAGCTCCTGGTCGGGTCATGGCCGGCCGAGCTGACCAACGTCACGCAGCCGGACGCGGCCCTGCTGAAGGGCTATATCGGTCGTGTCGAGGGCGCGATGATCAAGTCGATCCGCGAGGCCAAGGTCCATTCGACCTGGGCCGCCCCCAACACGGAGTACGAGGAGGCGGTCATCGCCTTCCTGCACGAATGCCTGGACGTCTCCCGCCGCAGTCCCTTCCTGGAAGCCTTCGTGCCGTTCCAGGCGCGGGTGGCGAAGCTGGGCGCGCTCAACGGCCTGGCGCAGGCGCTGCTGAAGCTGACCGTCCCGGGCGTGCCCGACATCTACCAGGGCTCCGAGATGTGGAACCTCAGCCTGGTCGATCCGGACAACCGGCTGCCGGTGGACTATGACATGCACCAGCGGGCGCTCGACCAGCTGGAAGGCGAGTTGGAGCAGGACCCGGCCTGCCTGCCCGCCCTGTTCGACCATTGGCAGGACGGCGTCGTCAAGCTGGCGGTGACCCGGCAGGCGCTGAAGCTGCGCACCGAGAAGCCTGAGCTGTTCGCCCACGGCTCCTACGAGGCGCTGGCTGCGCAGGGCGCCAAGGCCGACCAGGTCTGCGCCTTCGCAAGGATCCATGAAGGCGACAGCGTGATCGTCGCGGTTCCCCGGCTGGTAGCCCGGCTGGAGGACGATCCAGACTGGGGCGACACGGCGGTGGTTCTGCCGACCTCGGTCGGTGCCGGTCGCTGGCGCAACCTGCTGACCGACGCCGTGATCGAGGCGGAGCCCCGGGAAGACGGCGCCGCCTTCCCGGCCGGCACGCTGCTGGGCAAGTTCCCGTTCGCGCTGCTGGTTCCGGAAGCGTGAGGACGGGCACTTTCCCGTAAGGGTAAGCCCGGCCGGAGCGGGAATATTTCCGCTTTCCATCCGTCACGGATTCGCCAAGAGTGATCGGGCTCAGGGCAGCGTGACGGATTGGGCAGCGACATGCGGACGGGCGGCACGGAGAAGGGGCGGAAGTGGGGCCGGCGGTCGTTGCCGCTTCTGGCCCTCCTGGCGCTCGTCTTCCGCGTGCTGCTGCCGGTCGCGGCCATGCCCGAGCAAGCCTCGGGTGCCAAGCCGGCCGTTCATGATCATGGGCATGCCGGGCACCACGCCCCGGCAGCCGACTCCGGCGGCGGCCAATCCCATGACGAGGGTCCGGAGCACCAGGCCTGCCACTTCTGCCGTCTCCCGGACTCGTCCCTTCCCCCGCCCGCCCAGCGCCTGGTGGCCCGGACGGTCCCGCCCACGGGCGTGGATTGGCCGGCGCCGCGCGTGCAGCCCCGGGCCGCCGGCGAATTCCTCGTCGTCGTCCGCGCCCGCGCGCCGCCTTCGGGACCCGTGTGACGGCCCGGCCGCCCGGCAGCGCCTCGCGCACCGCCGCCGCGGCGGGCCGAACTTCCCGACACAGCCCTTTCACCTGACGGCGGCCACGGTCGATCAGACCGGCGCGCCCGCCGGCTATCCGCACGGGTCCAACCATGTCCGACACCGCCTTGCGGCGGCGGCAGAGCGCGCGCGCGTCCTTCGCGCGGGCCGCCGCCCTCGTCATCCTTGCCTTCGCAGTCCTTTGGACCGCCGGCCCTGCCCGGGCCGATATCCGCGTCACCGACGTCATGGGCCGCGAGGTCACGCTGGCCAAGCCGGCCGAGCGCGTCCTGCTCGGCTTCTATTTCGAGGACTACATCGCCATCACGGGCCCCGGCGCCATCGACAGGCTGGCCGCCGTCTCGCTCCATTACTGGAAGGGCTACCGGCCCCGCCAGTACGAGGCCTACCTTGCCGCCCTGCCGAAGATCGCCGACCTCGTCGATGTCGGCGACGTCGACAACGGCACGATGTCCGTGGAGAAGATCGTCGCCGCCCGCCCCGACGTGGCGATCCTGTCGGTCGGCCAGATCCAGTATCTCGGCGCCTCCGCCGCCCAGATCGAGGCCGCCGGCATCCACATCGTCGCCGTCGACTACAACGCCCAGACCGTCGAGAAGCACGTCGCCAGCACGCTGGTGATCGGCAAGGTCATGGGGACGGAGGAACGCGCCGGGCGGCTGGCCCGCGCCTATCAGGCCGCCGTCGACGACACCCTGGCGCGCGTCCGCGCCGCCGGCGCCGCGGGGAAGCCCAAGGTCTATGTCGAGCTGGGCCAGAAAGGGCCGCGCGAGTACGGCAACAGCTACGGCAAGGGCATGTGGGCCGGCGTGATCGACCTGGTGGGCGGCGCCAACATCGCCGCGGGCCAGGTCGCCAACTGGGGTCCGCTCAATCCCGAATATGTCATCTCGGCCCGTCCCGACGCGATCTTCGTCACCGCGTCGGAGTGGATGGGCATGCCCGACGCCGTGGTCATGGGCTTCGGCGTCGATCCCGCGCTGACCCGCGAACGGCTCCGCCCCTATCTGGAGCGGGCCGGCTGGGCCGACCTGCCTGCGGTCAGGAACGGCGAGGTCTACGCGATCTATCATGGCGGCACGCGCAGCCTGTACGACTATGTCTATGCCCGGTTCATGGCGAAGGTGCTGTATCCGCAGGCCTTCGCCGACGTCGATCCGCGGGCGGAGCTGGCGGCCTATTACAAGGAGAACCTGCCGATCAGCCCGGACGGCGAGTTCATGCTCCGGCTGGAGCCCGGCTCGTGACCGCCCTGTCCTTCGACGCCGTCCCGCTGCTGCGGGACGGCTACCGGCGGGGCATCCGGCGCCGGGTCCTGGTGATCGCCTGGATGGGGGCGCTGCTCGCGGCACTCGTCCTGCTCGACCTGGTGACCGGCCCCTCGCCGCTCACCGTCGGCGACGCGCTCGCCGGGCTGCTGAAGGGGCCGGCGAACCCGGACCGGATGGCGGCGACGATCATCTGGTCGATCCGCCTGCCGATGACCCTGATGGGCGTGCTGGTCGGCGTGGCGCTCGGCATAGCCGGCCTCCAGATGCAGACGATCCTGGACAATCCGCTGGCGAGTCCTTTCACGCTGGGGTTCTCCGCCGCGGCCGGGTTCGGGGCGGCCGTCGCGATCATGTTCGGGGCGGCGATTCCCGTCGCGGCCTGGCTGCTGACCCCGCTCGCCGCCTTCGCCGCGACCCTGGTGGCCTGCTTGCTGATCTACGGCATGGCCCGGGCGCGCGGCGCCGGGCCGGAGATCCTGACGTTGGGCGGCATCGCCGTGATGTTCATGTTCCAGGCGCTGCAATCGCTGCTTCAATACCTGGCGTCGCCCGAGGTGCTTCAGCAGATCGTCTTCTGGCTGTTCGGCAGCCTGATGAAGGCGAACTGGACCAGCGTCGGGGTGCTGGCGAGCGTCCTGGCTGTGACCGTGCCGCTGCTCGCCCGCGATGCCTGGAAGCTGACCGCGCTGCGCCTGGGCGAGGCGCAGGCCCGTAGCCTGGGACTCGACGCGGACACCCTGCGGCGGCGGACCTTCGCGTGCGTCGCCCTGCTCACAGCCGCCGCCGTGGCGTTCGTCGGCACGATCGGCTTCATCGGCCTGGTCGCCCCGCACGCAGCCCGTGCCCTGGTCGGCGAGGACCAGCGGAGCCTGATGCCGCTCTCGGCATTGGTCGGGGCGGCCCTTCTGGTCTCGGCGTCGGTCGTCTCCAAGGTGATCGCCCAGGGCGCCGTAATCCCGGTCGGCATCGTGACCGCCGTGGTCGGCGTGCCCGTCCTGTTCGCCCTCATCCTGCGCCGCGGCGCCGGAGGCTGGGGATGACCGCGGCGCTGCTCACCCTGCGCGGCGTGTCGGTCGAGCGCGGCGGCAGGAACGTCGTGGACGGGGTCTGCGCGACGCTCCCCGGCGGCGGGATCGCGGCGCTGTGCGGGCCGAACGGCGCCGGCAAGTCGAGCCTGATGGCGGCGGTCGCCGGCCTCGCCGCCCACCGCGGCGAGATCCTGTGGAACGGCGCCGCCCTCGACCGGGCCGCCGTCGCCTTCATGCCGCAGGCCGCCGCGGTGCGGGCGACCCTGACCGTGCTGGAGACGGTGCTGCTCGGCCGGCTCGACCGTCTGGGCTGGCACCTGGCCGACCGCGACCTCTCCGCCGCCGGCGACGCGCTCGAGTCGGTCGGGCAGCTCCACTTGGCGGAGCGGCGCATCGACACCCTGTCCGGCGGCCAGCAGCAACTGGTCCTGCTGGCCCAGCGGCTGATGCGGAAACCGCGCCTGCTGCTGCTGGACGAGCCGACCAGCGCGCTGGACCTCGCCCGGCAATTGGTGGTGCTTGACATGCTGGAAGCCTATGCGCACGACAACGGAGCGCTCGTCCTGGTCGCGCTGCACGACCTGTCGCTGGCGGCCCGCTACGCCTCGACGCTCCTCCTGCTGGCGGAAGGGACGCTGATCGGCTCGGGATGCCCGGCCGAGGTGCTGAACGCCGACACGATCCGCTCCGCCTACGGCGTGGAAGCGGAGATCCTGAGGTCCTCCGCCGGTCATCCGGTGATAGCGCCGCTGTACGCGAGCGGCAGCGGCCTGCTGCCGCGCGGGGAAATGCTGCGCCGGGTGTCCCATGGCGCGATGTGAGCCTGGAACGCCGGCCCGGCCCGGATCGCTGCCGGGTGCCGGCGGCATCCTGCTGCGGCTGGCGGCGGCGGGGCTCTTCACGCTCATGTCGCTGTTCGTCCGGCTGGCGTCCTTCGAGGCGCCGGTCGGGCAGATCGTCTTCTACCGCAGCGCCTTCGCCCTGCTGCCGATCGTGGCCTATCTCCTCTGGCGCCGGCAGTTTCCCCACGGGCTGAGGACCAGCCGGCCGGGCGGCCACCTGAAGCGCAGCCTGTTGGGCTGCACCGCCATGTTCTTCTCCTTCGTGTCGCTGGCCTATCTGCCGCTGGCACTGGCCTCCGCCCTGGCGTTTCTGGCGCCGCTGCTGCTGGTGCCCGCCGCCATGGTGGCGTTGAAGGAACGGCCCGGCTCGGTCGTGGTCGGGGCGGCGCTCGCGGGATTTCTCGGCGTCGCCCTGATGCTGGCGCCGGCGTTCGAGGGGCCGTCGCTCGATTCCGGCACGCTGATCGGCGTCACCGCCGGCCTGGCGATGGCGGTCACCACGGCGTCCGCCAAGGTCCAGATCAAGATGCTGACCGGGACGGAGCCGCCGGGCACCATCGCCTTCTACTTCGCCGTGGTGTGCGCCCTGGCCGGCCTCGCCACCCTGCCCTTCGGCTGGGCCTCGCCCTCCGGCGCCGCGCTGGCTTACCTGATCGGGGCCGGGATCGCCGGCGGGCTGGCGCATATCGCCATGACCGAGGCGCTGGCCCGGGCCCCGGCCTCGACCCTGGCGCCGTTCGAGTACACGTCCATGATCTGGGCGCTGCTCTTCGACGCGGCCATCTTCG
Source organism: Skermanella mucosa (assembly GCF_016765655.2). Lineage (NCBI taxonomy): Bacteria > Pseudomonadati > Pseudomonadota > Alphaproteobacteria > Rhodospirillales > Azospirillaceae > Skermanella > Skermanella mucosa. Next base: position 1,520,700 of record NZ_CP086106.1, on the reverse strand, counting down.
GCATGCTGCCGTCGCCCCTCGGGCTGGCCGGCGCCCTGGTGATCGTCGCGGCGGCGGCGGTGGTCGCCTTCGCCGACGGCATCTTTCCCGGGCGCCGGACCCCGGCCGCTACTCCGCCGGCGGAGTGCCGATCAGGCCCAGGCCACCCTCCTGGTCCAGCGCGAAGACCAGGAACTGGGTGAACTGGGTGTCGCTGAAGTTGTTGTCGCTGACGAAGGTCAGGCTCTGCCGCCCGTCGGGCAGCACCGGACCCAGCGCCATCCCCTCCACATTGTCGAGCGGCAGGCCGATCCCGGCGAAGTCGAACACCAACTCCTTCTCCACCGCCTTCGGCGCCTTGTCCAGGCCGTCGAGGGCCTCGATCCCGGAGATGTCGTCGGCACCGCCGATCCGCGCCTCGTAGAGCTTGATGGTGTTGCCCACGCCCGTGCTGAACGACCGTTCCAGCGCCAGCAGCGTCCCCGTATTGTCGAGGGCGAGCAGATCGACGAGACCGTTGGTGGCGAAGGCGTCCTCGGGCACCGGGGGCTCGGCGACGGCGTGGGTCTCGTACAGGTATTCCGCCTTGACGGTCCCGTCGGCGGTGTCGAAAGCGAGGATGCGCGACGGGCTGCCCTGGTCCAGGCCGGCGACCGAGCCGTCCTGTGCCAGCGCGTTCTCGGTGGCGGAATAAAGCGTCCGCTCGTCCGGCGTCAGCGTCAGGCTCTCGAAGGCGAGGTTGTTTCGGATGCCGGACCCGCCGTCCCCGGCCGGCAGGAATTTCTCCGGAATGTCGAAGGCCCCGGTCTGCCGGCCTTCCAGCGAGAACTCGTTGACGAAGGGCGGGATCACGGCGCTCGCGTCGCCTTCGGAAGAGAGGTAGAGCTTGCCCGAGCCGGCATAGGCCAGCCCTTCCGGATCGACCGCGGCGTCGGCGAACGGCTCGCCGTCGGCGTCCGACAGGAAGGTCACGCCGGTGACGGAGAGATCGTCGTTGGCGAAGCGGCCGTCGGCCAGGTCTAGTTCCAGCGTATAGAAGCGCGGCGCGCCGGTTTCGCCGCCGCGGCTGTCGGACAGCGCGTGGAAGACGCCGCGCTCCGGATCCCAGGTCAGGGCGGACAGGCCGCCGATCTCGGTCCCCTCGAACTCGGTACCGGTGGCGAGGAAGGCGGCGCCCTGGAACTCGACCCCCTTGACGTCCACGGCGGGCGCCTCGGTGATCCGCAGGTCGGACCAGACCAGCCGGTGATCCGACGCGTCGATCAGCTCGGCGCCCGGCCGGCCCGGCGCCGGCCAGAAGACGCCGGCATCCTCGACCTCGAAGCCGTTGGCCGAGGGCAGGACGTAATCCACCCGCAGGTTGCCCGGCGGCTCGGAGAAGTCGGCGGTGTCCAGGCCGGGATGGCCGAGATGGTCCAGGTTGACGCCGCCGTCGGCGAAGCTGTCCACGACGGCGCCTTCGCTGTCCGGGGCGACGGTCGGATCCACCCACGGGTTGCCGACGATCTGCTGGGCAGCACCCGGCACGCTGTCGCCGTCGAACGGATCGGTATTGTAGTCGCCGACGATCACGAAGCGCTCGCCGGCGCCCAGGCCGCCCTTGTTGCCGGCATCGTCATAAATGTAGCCACCGCCATCGGGCGTCACATAGTCGTCCCAGAAGCGGATCTCGTCATAATTGCGCAGGCCGTTGCGGTCCTCCGGCCCGTCGAACACCGGGGGCGTCGGGTGGGCCGCCAGGACATGGACGATCTCGCCGTCGACCTCGACCGGCACGTCCACGTGGTTCTTGGACGACAGGCGGAGGACGTCCAGTTCCGCGTCGCTGTAGAAACCTTCCGGGATGCGGGCGTCGGGCATGTCCTTCCACAGGAACTCCTGGAAGGTGCGGACCTGGTCCTCGACGATCGGATGCTTGGAATAGATCACGAAGGCGAACTGGCCGGGGAAGGCGCCGAAGCCGTAGGCGTCGTTCGGGCCGCCGACCGAGCCGTTATTGTCGAGGTCGAAGCCGGAGGGCACGCCGGTGTTGCTGGCCGCCACGTACTGGTAGGGGTAATCGACCAGGTCCTGCCCGTTCTGCCCGACCTTGAGGTAGTTGTCGCGGAACAGGTCGGCGGCCTTGCCCTCGGCGTCGTAGTCGAACTCGTTGACCAGCACGATGTCGGGGTCGGTGCGCTGGATGATCTCGGCGACCTTGCGGGCCTGCTCGTCGGCGCCGGTGGAGAGGTCGTCGATCAGTTCGCCCTCCTCCGCCCGGTTCAGCGAGGCGTTATAGGTGGCGACCCTGATCCGGTCACCGATGCCGGTCAAATCCTCCAGCACGTCGGCGGCGGCGCCGGGCTGGTCGGTGAAGATGCCGTCCACGCCCAGCCGGGTCAGCAGTTCGACCTGCTCCGGCAGGGTCTGGGCGGTGCCGTCCTCCTCCAGCGCCAGGAACGGTTCCTCCGCCCGCACGGTATAGGGGGTGACCTTCAGGCCGGCCTCATGGGCGTCGGCGACCAGCGGCCGGATCTCGCCGGTCAGGCGGGAAGTCACCTGCGCCCGACCGTCGCCGTCGGCATCGACCGGCGTTTCCAGCGGTTCGCGGATGATGAAGCTGTCGGTCCAGGGGCCGATCCCCTCGGCATAGGCGTCGGCGATCTGCTTCAGCGCCTCCGGCGTGACCAGGTCGGCATAGTCGGTCTCCCCCGTCACCTCGAAGGGCAGGCCGTCATAGACCGAGAGGTCCGCGCCAAGGTCGGCTTTGTCCGGGTTGGCGTTGAAGGCTATGTCGTAGGGGATGGAGAATCCACCGCCCGCCTCGTTGAAGAAGGCGCCCTCGACGTCGCCCAGCAGCTGGACCAGCGGCAGGTCGATGCCGGCGGCCGGCATGATCTCGTCCTGGAGTTCCAGCAGGTTGGCGACTTCGAAGCTCTGGATGGTGACGCGGCCGGGATCGGCGAAGCCCTGCTCGGTCACGGTCTCGACCAGCACGCGGCCGGTGTCCACGCCGATCGGCGAGCCGCCGTCCACCACGTCGAGCTGCCCGTTACCGTTGGCGTCCTCGCCGTCGTCCAGCGTGCCGTCCCCGTCGGCGTCCTCGTCCTGGTGGGTGCCCTCGAACTCGAAATAGGTCGGGTGCTTGGTTTCCGGGATGATGCCGATCTTCCGGCCGGTTTCCGCCTCGACTTGCCGGACGAGCTGGATCACCTCCTCGAAGGTCGGGATCCCGAACTGGTCGTCGAATACAGCATTCTCCGGCCGGACGTCGGGGATGCGCTCGCGGGCGCTCAGCTGCTTGATCTCGGCCAGCGTGAAATCCTCGCTGAACCAGCCGGCGACCGGGTCGCCGTCCAGCACCTTGACGCTGAGCCGGTCGAGGAAGTCGGGCGCGCCGTCCCCGTCGCCGTCGAATTCGGCGACGTCGGTGGTCGCCTGGGTTACCACCGGCCGGCCGTCCTCGCCGAAAACGATGTCGCCGTCCTCGTCCAGCGCGACCTGCGCCAGCAGGTTTTCATGCCGGGCGATCAGGACGCCGTCGCGGGTGGTGACCAGATCGGGTTCGATGATGTCGGCGCCGAGTTCGATCGCGAGCCGGTAGGCTTCGAGCGTGTGCTCGGGGCGGGAGCCGCTGGCGCCGCGATGCCCGATGACGAGCGGCAGCCCACCGTCCAGCGGCCGGCCTTCCGGAATGTCCGATGATTGCATGACGGGTTCCCTTCTCCTGGCCCTGCTTCCCATGACTCCGGCCGCCGGTAAATTCGTTGTCGTTGAAGCGGTTGGCCGGCGTCGGGATCCTGGACACCCCGGATGACACTTGCGTGAAGGGGAAATGAATATTTAACTAACTAAGTAACACTCCGGATTTGTTGTTGAATTCCTGAAGGTATTACTTAGTCCGGCCGAGCCTGACTGAACGGCCGCCTATGGACCGGGAGGTCGACCTGGAACGACGGAGGAATGCCAAGTCGCACCCGTGGACTTGGTGCCGGAGCGCATTTGCCGGAACAGCCGGTCAGCACGACACCTCCCAACGAGCCCAACCATCGGGTCCGACGGGATGATGGAATGGCGTAGCATATGGCAAAGAACGCGGTCGCGGATCCCTGGGCATCATCGACGCCTTGGCCAAGTCCCTCGCAGATCAGTCTCTGCAATTTCGCGAGTTTGGGGACCTACTCCTGGCCATTCCTGATCAGTGCGCGTCCGGTAAGCCGCTTCGAGGATGTATTCGTAACGACAGATTTTTCTGCCGCTCAGACTCATAGGGGATTTTAGTATGGTATTGAAGAATTGGCGCGCCCTGCTGGATTCGAACCAGCGACCGTCCGCTTAGAAGGCGGGTGCTCTATCCAGCTGAGCTAAGGGCGCTTGAAGGAGGCGGGCGCCCCGCGCGTCCTCAGCGGACGCGGTCGGGGCGGAAGTTGTCGGCGTAGTTGCGCGGGCGGACCCGGCGCTGGTGGGCGTCTTGGACCATGTAGTCCCAGCCCTTGCGCTCGGCGAAGGCGACGGCTTCGTCCTTGGTCGGGAACTTGAGGCGAACTTGGTTCAGGGTGTCGCCGGACGAGATCCAGCCCATCAGGGGCTCGGCACGCCGGGGGGTCGCGATCTCGTATTCCAGGACCCAGTCACCCATCTTACCGCGACCGGACTGCATGGTCGACTTGCTGGGCTGATAGATACGCACCTGCATGGTTCGCTTCTCCACGACTTCTCGCATATGGTCGGAGCGCCGAGATTCGAACTCGGGACCCTCTGCTCCCAAAGCAGATGCGCTACCAGGCTGCGCTACGCTCCGCCAGAGCGTGACATACATCATCGGGGCAAACTCAGCAACCACTGCCCCCGGAGCCCCCCGAAGAAAGTTCCGGAGCTTTGTCGTATGGACATACGCAGGGCGCCGTGGCATTCGGCGACCAGCCACCGACCGCGGATATCGCCCCCCGGATATCGACCCGACACGAGGATCCCGAGTGACCCAGCAATCCATGTTCCTGCCGCCGGCGATACACCGGTACATCCTGGACAATTCGCTGCGCGAGCCGCCGGTGCTCGCCCGGCTCCGTGCCGAGACGGCCAGCCTGACCCAGGGCTATTACCAGATAGCACCCGAGGAAGGGCAGATGCTGACCCTGGTGCTGGAACTGCTGAGGGCGCGGCGGACGCTCGATATCGGCGTGTTCACCGGCTACAGCGCGACGGTGGCCGCCCTGGCGCTGCCGCCCGAAGGCCGGGTGGTCGCCTGCGACGTCAGCGTGGAATGGACCGACGTGGCGCGGCGCTACTGGGCCGAGGCGGGGGTCGCCGACAAGATCGACCTGCGGCTGGCCCCGGCGACCGAGACGCTGGCGGGCCTGATCGGCGAAGGTGCGGCGGGCAGCTTCGACTTCGCGCTGATCGACGCGGACAAGGAGCTTTACCCGACCTACTACGAGCAGGCGCTGACCCTGGTGCGGCCCGGCGGCGTGATCGCCATCGACAACACGCTCTGGCGCGGCACCGTCGCCGATCCGGAAGCGACCAAGCCGAAGACCGAGACGTTCCGGGCCTTCAACGCCTTCGTCCATGCCGACGAGCGGGTCACCCAAGTGCTGTTGCCGCTGGGCGACGGCCTGACGCTGGCGCGCAAGCGCCCCTGAAGGCTATTGCTGCTGAAAGGCCGGGTGAACCACCCGGTCGCCGGCGCGGATGCCCAGCCGGGCGGCCATGCCGCCGTTGATCTCCAGCACGCCCTTGACCTGCCCCGCGGAACTGATGGTGTCCAGCGACTGGGGCACCGCGTTCTCGTGGATATTCACGATCCGGCCTTCGGGACCGATAAACACCATGTCCAGCGGGATGAAGGTGTTTTTCATCCACATGGACATGGTCTGGAGTTGCGGCAGCACGAACAGCATCCCGGCGTCGGGCGCCATGGTCTCGCGGAACATCAGGCCCTGCGCCATCTGGCGCGGAGACTCGGCGATCTCGACGGAGAACGGATACTTGCCGCCCGACGCGGTCTCGATGGTCAGGCGGTCGGTGCGGAAGGTCTCCGCGGCGGACAGGGACCCCTGGCCGGCCGCAACCAGCAGCAGGACGAGGGTGAAGGTTCGAATGATCGCGGCAGCCATGATCCAGTCGCTACAGGAGCCCGCCCTATATGTAAAGCATTTGGGCGAATCCTGCACCGTCAGGATCCTGCACCGTCACGACATGACCGCGTCCACGACCTGCCGGACCTCATCGCGCACCGGGCCGGGCCTCGGGGCGTCGGCGATCGTGGTGAACCAGTGTTCCGGCGGGTTCTGGCCCTGGCGGCGGGTCCAGGTCAGCGCGCGCAGCACCTCCTCCGCGTCCTCGGTCACGGGAGCGTCGGGGTCGATGCCGTTGAGGGTAGCCCAGACCCCGGTCCAGCAGCGGCCGACCGACCAGGGATTGTAGCCGCCGCCGCCCAGGACGAGGACCCGGGGAGCCAGCGTCGCGAGGGAGCGGACCGCGTTCCACAGCGCGCGGTTGGACAGTTCCAGCCGGCTCATGGGGTCGTCGGCCAGGGCGTCTGCGCCGCACTGGATCACCACGGCGTCGGGGGCGAAGCTCCGGCCCAGCGGCATCAGGGCGTTCTCCAGGATGTAGTCCAGTTCGGAGTCATTGAACTCCACCGGGACCGGCAGGTTGCGCGCCATGCCGCCGCCCCGGTCCCCGACCTTGCCGGTGAAGGGCCAGCGGGTGCCCTCATGGACCGACACGGTCAGCACCCGGTCGTCGTCGGCAAAGGCGTACTCCACCCCGTCGCCATGGTGGGCGTCCAGGTCGGCGTAGTAGACCCGCCGCAACCCGCCGTCGAGCATGGTGAGGATCGCGAGCACCGGGTCGTTGAAGTAGCAGAAGCCGCTGGCCCGGTCGCGCAGGCCGTGGTGGGTGCCGCCGGCCGGGTTGTAGATCACGCCCTCGTGCTCGGCCAGCAGGCGGCCGGCCAGGATCGAGCCGCCCGACGCAGTGGCGGGGCGGCGGAAGACCTCGGCGAAGATCGGGTTCTCCAGCCGGCCGATATTGTAGCGGTCGCGCGCCTCGGCATCGAGCCGCTGCTCCGCCTCGGCCCGGCGGACCGTCTCTATATATGTGCGGTCGTGGAAGCGGGCGAGTTGGTCGGGCGTCGCCCTCGGGCTGTCCAGATAGGCCCGGTGGTCCAGCCACCCCATGGCCCGGGAAAGGTCGATCGCGGTGGAGACCCGGGGGATCGCGAGCGGGTGCTTCTTGCCGTAGGTGGAGGCCCGGTAGATTTCGCTTCCGATGAAGAGCGGGCCGATCGGCGGGGACTGGGCGGGGCGGGACGGGTTCAGCATGGACGCTGACCTAGGCCGCCCCCCGCGCTTCGTCAACTCCGTGCGTTTATCTGCGTATTCGGTATCCCGGCGCCTTGCCAGGGCGTCACGGACTTGCAATAGTCCGTCCAACCTCACTGGGGGGAGCCGATGGTCGGCTGAGAGGTCCCAAGACTCGGGACGACCCCTGGAACCTGATCCGGTTGATACCGGCGTAGGGATCAGTGACCCATGCACGACCTCGTGCGGCCGACCGTGTCGGCCCGTCTTCCCAGCATCGGCGTGAGAATTGAGCGGGCCCGCCTGACCTATGGCGGCGTGCGGCTGTTCGACGGCCTGGATTTCGAGCTGGAAGGCGGCCGCTGCACCTGCCTGCTGGGACCCAGCGGCGTCGGCAAGACCACGCTGCTTCGGCTGATCGCCGGGCTGGCCGATCCGGAGCCGCCGACGCTGCTGACCGCGGAGGATGGAAAGCCGCTGGAAGGCCGGGTCGCCTACATGGCTCAGCAGGATCTGCTGCTGCCCTGGCTGGGCGCGCTGGACAATGTATTGCTGGGGCCGAGGCTGCGGGGCGAGGCGGTGGGCGCCGCCCTGGTGGACCGGGCGCGCGGGCTGCTCGACGCGGTCGGGCTCGGCGACCGGCTGCAAGCCCGGCCGGCGGAGCTGTCGGGCGGCATGCGGCAGCGTGTGGCCCTGGCCCGCACCTTGATGGAGAACCGGCCGGTCGTGCTGATGGACGAGCCTTTCTCGGCCCTGGACGCGATCACCCGGCTGAGGCTCCAGGAACTGGCGGCCGGGCTGCTGGCGGGCAGGACGGTGCTTCTGGTCACCCACGATCCGCTGGAGGCGCTGCGCATCGGGCACCGCATCCACGTGATGGCGGGGCAGCCGGCGGAGATCGGGCCGGCGATCTCGCCAGAGGGAGCGCCGCCGCGGCCGGCCGACGATCCGGCGCTTCTGGCGCGCCAAGCCGAGTTGCTGCGGCGGCTCTCGTCATGATGCGGATTGTCCGGCCCGCCGTGACCGTGATGGTCCTGATCGCCGTGTGGCAGGCGCTGGTCTGGGGCACCGGGGTGCCGCGCTTCATCCTGCCCGATCCGGCTCGGGTGGCGGTGGCGCTGTGGGAACGGGCCGGCCTGATCGGTTATCACGCGCTGTTCACGATCGGCGAGATCCTGGGCGGGCTGGCGCTTGGCGTCGTGCTGGGCGCCGCCACGGCGCTGACGCTCAGCTATTTCCGGCCGGCGCGGCGCTGGCTGATGCCGGTGCTGGTGTTCAGCCAGGCGATCCCGGTGTTCGCGCTGGCGCCGCTGCTGGTGCTGTGGCTGGGCTACGGCATGGCGTCCAAGGTCGCGATGGCGACCCTGATCATCTATTTCCCGGTGACATCGGCCTTCTTCGACGGGCTGAGGCGGACCGAGCCGGGCTGGCTGGACCTCGCCCGGACCATGGGCGGGTCGCGCTGGACCACATTGCTGCGCATCCGCCTGCCGGCAGCATTGCCCGCCTTCGCCTCCGGCCTGCGGGTCGCCACGGCGGTGGCGCCGATCGGCGCCGTGGTCGGCGAATGGGTCGGGGCGTCGGCCGGACTCGGATACCTGATGCTGCACGCCAACGGGCGCATGCAGGTGGACCTGATGTTCGCGGCCCTGCTGACCTTGGCGGCCATCGCGGTGACGCTCTATTTCGCGGTGGACGCGCTGCTGCGCCGTGCCCTGCCGTGGCAAACGGACAAAAATCCAGAAGACGAGAGGGACTGAACACCCATGCGTACCCAAGCATCGCGCCGATCCATCCTGAAGGCCGGGCTGGCGGGGCTGGTCCTGGCGGCCGGCATCGCCGCCTCGGCGCCGGCGTCGGCCCAGGACAAGCTGACGGTCCTGCTGGACTGGTTCGTCAACCCCGACCACGCGCCGCTGTATGTGGCGCGGGAGATGGGCTACTTCCGCGACGCCGGGCTGGAGGTCGAGATGGTCGCCCCGGCCGACCCGAACGACCCGCCCAAGCTGGTCGCCGCCGGCCGGGCCGACCTGGCGGTGTCGTACCAGCCGCAGCTCCAGATGCAGGCGGCCGAGGGCCTGCCCCTGACCCGGATCGGCACGCTGGTCGCGACGCCGCTGAACACGGTGGTCGTGCTGGCGGACGGGCCGGTCAAGTCGATCGCGGACCTGAAGGGGCGCAAGGTCGGATACTCCGTCGGCGGGCTGGAGGACGCGCTGCTCGGCGCGATGCTGGAGAATGCCGGGCTGAAGCTGTCCGACGTGGAGCTGGTGAACGTCAATTTCAGCCTGTCGCCGGCGCTGCTTTCGGGACAGGTCGACGCGGTGGTCGGGGCCTACCGGAACTTCGAGCTGAACCAGCTCGACATCGAGGGCAAGGCCGGCCGCGCCTTCTATCCGGAGGAGCACGGCGTTCCACCCTATGACGAGCTGGTCATCGTCGCCAACCGCGAGAAGATCGCCGACCCCCGCCTGCCCCGCTTCCTGGACGCGGTCGAGCGCGGCACGCTGTACCTGATCAACCATCCGGATGAGTCGTGGAAGCTGTTCGTCAAGGCCAACCCGGAACTGGACGACGAGCTGAACCGGCGCGCCTGGCGCGACACCCTGCCCCGTTTCGCCCACAGCCCGGCGGCGCTCGACGCGAGGCGCTACGAGCGGTTCGCCCGGTTCCTGAAGGAGCGTGAGCTGATCGGGGAGGTTCCGAAGCTGGCCGACTACGCGATCGAGCTTCGCTGAGGGCCGTCCCTGCCAATATGCCGCATGCCTGCGTGTGCGGCGGGCGTTGATCATGCCGCCTCCTGCGGTATCGTGCGGCATGACTCAACTGAGACGCGCACTTTCCGATGCCGAGCGGATCGACTGGCTGCGGCTGATCCGGACCGAGAATGTCGGTCCGGTCACCTTCGCCCGTCTGCTGGAGCGGTACGACACGGCCACCCAGGCCCTGAAGGCGCTGCCCGACCTTGCCCGGCGGGGAGGCCGCACGGCACCGCTGCGGATATGCTCCAAGGCCGAGGCCGAGCGGGAAATCGCGGCGGCCCGCAAGGCGGAGGTGCGGCTTATCGCCTCCTGCGAGCCCGACTACCCGGTTGCGCTGGCCGCGATCGAGGACGCGCCCCCCATCATCGCGGTCAAGGGCCATGCGCACCTGCTGCGCGGCCGCTGCATCGGCATGGTCGGCGCCCGCAACGCCTCGACCAACGGCAAGCGGTTCGCGGAGACGATGGCCCGCGACCTGGGAGCGGCCGGGTTCGTCGTGGTCTCGGGCATGGCGCGCGGGATCGACACCAGCGCCCATGCCGGATCGCTGGGCACCGGCACCGTCGCCGTGGTGGCCGGCGGCGTGGACGTGATCTACCCGGAGGAGAACGCGGCGCTCCACGCCCGGATCGCCGAGCAGGGCGCCGTGGTCGCCGAATGCCCCATGGGGACCCAGCCCATGGCGCGCCACTTCCCCCGGCGGAACCGCATCATCTCCGGCCTGTCGCTGGGCGTGGTCATCGTCGAGGCGACGCCCAAATCCGGGTCGCTGATCACCGCGCGCACGGCGGCGGAACAGGGCCGCGAGGTCTTCGCCGTGCCGGGCTCGCCGCTCGACCCGCGCTCGCGCGGACCCAACGACCTGCTGCGCAGCGGCGCCAATTTCGCCGAGGGCGCCGAGGACATCATCCAGGCCTTCGCGGGAGTCGAGGCGCCGAGGTTGCGGGAGCGGGAGCCGGACCTGTTCTCCGTCGCGAAGCCCATGCACCTGGATGACGCGACCTTCGAGGAAATCCGCGACAGGCTGATGGAATGCCTGGGTTACACGCCGGTCCCCGTTGACGAACTGGTCAGAGGGTGCCAATTGTCTGCGTCGGTAGTACGGAGCGTGCTGACTGAGCTTGACCTTGCCGGTCGGGTTCAGCATCTGCCCGGAAATCAGGTCGTCCTGATTCAGCAATAAAAACTGAAAAAGTGACCGAACGCAAACAAGAGGCGGATTTCGCTTGTCTGGCAGCAATCTAGTCATCGTCGAATCCCCGGCCAAAGCGAAGACGATCAACAAGTATCTTGGTCCGGACTTCACCGTTTTGGCCAGCTTCGGCCATATTCGGGATCTCCCGCCGAAGGACGGCTCCGTTCGTCCCGAGGAAGACTTCGCCATGTCCTGGGAACTGGGCGACCGGTCCAAGCGCCATGTCGACGAAATCTCGCGCGCCATCCGCGGCGTGGATCACGTCTTCCTGGCGACCGACCCGGATCGCGAGGGGGAGGCGATCGCCTGGCATGTCCAGGAGGTGCTGCGCGAGGCGAATCTGCTGGACAAGGTCGACGTCCGCCGGGTCACCTTCAACGAGATCACCAAGGGCGCCGTCCTGGACGCCATGAAGCGTCCGCGCGACCTGAACCGAGAGCTGATCGAAGCCTATCTGGCGCGCCGGGCGCTGGACTATCTGGTGGGCTTCACCCTGTCGCCGGTCCTGTGGCGGAAGCTTCCGGGATCGCGGTCGGCGGGACGCGTCCAGTCGGTGGCGCTGCGGCTGATCTGCGAGCGCGAGGCCGAGATCGAGGTCTTCCGGCCGCAGGAATACTGGTCGATCGAGGTCACCTTCCAGACCGCCGGCGGCGCGCAGGTCAAGGCGCGCCTGACCCAGCTGGACGGCAAGCGCCTGGACAAGTTCGCGCTGGGCGAGGCCGGCGCCGCGAATGCCGTGGTCGAACGGCTGAAGCCGCTGAGCTACGCCGTCCATTCCGTCGAGCACAAGCAGGTCAAGCGGAACCCCTACCCGCCCTTCACGACCTCCACCCTCCAGCAGGAGGCGTCGCGCAAGCTGGGCATGGGCGCCACCAGGACCATGCGGGTCGCCCAGAAGCTCTACGAGGGCGTCGATATCGGCGGCGAGGCGGTCGGCCTGATCACCTATATGCGGACCGACGGCGTCCAGCTTTCCAACGACGCGATCGGACAGGTGCGCGAGCTGATCGGCTCCCAGTACGGCGGCGACTATGTGCCGGAGAGCCCGAGGATCTACAAGTCGGCCGCCAAGAACGCCCAGGAGGCGCACGAGGCGATCCGGCCGACCGACCTGCTGCGCCGGCCGGAGGATGTGGCCCACCAGCTCGAGCGGGACGAGCTCCGGCTCTACGAGCTGATCTGGAAGCGGACCGTCGCCTCGCAGATGGAGAGCGCGGTGCTCGACCAGGTGGCGGTGGACATCGCGTCGTCCGACGGCAAGGCGGTGCTCAGGGCGACCGGCTCGGTCGTGCTCTTCGACGGCTTCCTCCGGGTCTACCAGGAGGAGCGCGACGATTCGGTGGACGAGAAGGCCGCCGCCGAGGACGAGTCCGAGGCGCGCCTGCCGCCGGTCAAGGAAGGCGACGCGATGAAGCGCGGCGCGGTCGACCCCGAGCAGCATTTCACCCAGCCTCCCCCGCGCTACACCGAGGCGAGCCTGGTGAAGAAGCTGGAAGAGCTGGGCATCGGCCGGCCGTCGACCTATGCCAGCATCATGCAGGTGCTCCAGGACCGCGACTATGTGGAGCTGGACAAGCGGCGCTTCGTCCCGCAGGACCGCGGCCGGCTGGTGACCGCGTTCCTGACCAGCTTCTTCGAGCGCTATGTCGAGTACAACTTCACCGCGGACCTGGAGTCCAAGCTGGACGACGTATCCGGCGGGCGGCTCGACTGGAAGACGGTCCTCCGGGATTTCTGGAAAGCCTTCTCGGCCGCGGTCGAGGGCACCAAGGACCTGACGATCACCCAGGTGATCGACGAGCTGGACAAGGACCTGGGGCCGCACTTCTTCCCCAGCACCACCAAGGACGGCACCGATCCCCGCGTCTGCCCCTCCTGCCACGCGGGCAGACTCGGCCTGAAGCTGAGCCGGAACGGCGCCTTCATCGGCTGCTCCAATTATCCGGAGTGCCGCTATACCCGCTCCCTGGCGGTGGCGACCGGCGACGAGGAAGCCGACGCCCTGGCCGACGGGCCGCGCGAGCTGGGCGACGATCCGGAGACCGGGCTTCCGGTCAGCGTGCGGCGCGGGCCGTACGGCGCCTATGTCCAGTTGGGGCCGCGCCGCGAGGCGGCTCCGCCGGTCGAGGTGGCGGCGCCCGAGCCGGAGCCCGAGACCGGAGCCAAGAAGACCAAGGGCAAGGCCAAGGCGAAGCCCAAGGCCGAGGTGGAGAAACCCAAGCGCGTCTCCCTGCCCAAGGGCATGTCGCCGACCGAAATCGACCTGGAGACCGCGCTGAAGCTGCTGGCGCTGCCGCGCGACGTCGGGCCGCATCCGGAGACCAAGGACATGATCACGGCCGGCATCGGCCGGTTCGGGCCGTACCTGAAGCTCGGTTCGACCTACAAGTCCCTGACCCCGGACGACGACGTGTTGACCATCGGCCTGAACCGGGCGGTCGTGCTGCTGGCGGAAGCCAAGAAGGGTCCGGCGCAGGTGCCCGGCCGCGCCTTGGGCGACCATCCGCGCGACGGCAAGCCGGTAAGCCTCAATAACGGCCGGTTCGGTCCCTATGTTAAGCACGGCAAGCTGATGGCGTCGCTGCCCAAGGCCATGGTCCCCAATGCCGAGGAGCTGACCCTGCAGCAGGCGATCGAGTTGCTGGACGCCAAGGCGGCCAAGGACGGCGGCAAGGCCCCGGCGGCGAAGGGCAAGGCGGCCAAGGCGGCTCCGGAGGAAAAGACGGACGACGCCGGTGAGGCTCCGGCGAAGAAGCCGGCGGCCAAGGCGGCACCGAAGAAGGCACCGGCCAAGAAGCCGGCCGCCTCCTCGAAAGCCGCCCCGGCGAAGCCGAAGGCACGCGCCGTCGCGTCGGGCGATTAGGAAATCCGTAGGTCGGCTAGAGCGAAGCGGCAGCCGACACCGGCGCGTCTGCCTGTCGGCTGCCGCTTCGCCCTAGCCGACCTACGGGGCAATACACCCCTGATGGAGAAAACAGACCCGCTTTGACCGAAGACAACCCGAAGAAGCCCGCCGCCCTCCCGTCACGGGACGAGATCCTCGCCTTCATCCGGAACAGTCCGGTTCCCGTGGGCAAGCGGGAGATCGCGCGGGAGTTCAAGCTGAGGGGCGACGACCGCATCGCCCTGAAGGAACTGCTGAGGGACCTGGAAAGCGACGGCGCCGTCGAGCGCGACCGGGCGCGGCGGCTGGCCCCGCCGGCGGCGCTTCCGGCGGTCAGCGTGCTCGAAGTGGTGGAGATCGACACCGACGGCGAGGTCCTGGCCCGGCCCGTGGCCTGGACGTCGGACGAGCCGCCGCCGAAGATCTACATGCAGCCGGAACGGCGCGGCCACCCTGCCCTGCTGCCCGGCGACCGGGTGCTGGCGCAGCTCAGCCGGCAGAAGGACCGGGTCTATGCCGGCCGCACCATCCGCAAGCTGGAGAAGCACGGCACCGCCCGGGTGCTGGGCATCTACGAGATGACGCCCGACGGCGCCCGGCTGCGCCCGACCGACAAGCGCCAGCGCGCGGAGTTCCTGGTCACCCCGGCCAATTCGGGCGACGCGGAGAACGGCGAACTGGTGGTGGCGGAAGTGCTGCCGTCCAGCCGGTTCGGCCTCAAGCAGGCCAAGGTGGTCGAGCGGCTGGGCGACATGGCCAACCCGCGCTCGATCAGCCTGATCGCGATCCATTCCCAGGACCTCCCCACCGTGTTCAGCGAAGCGGCGCTGGAGGAGGCCGGGCGCGCCGAGCCGCCGACCCTGGAGGGGCGCACCGACCTGCGCGACATCCCGCTGGTGACGATCGACGGCGCCGACGCGCGGGACTTCGACGATGCGGTCTGGGCCGAGCCCGATCCGGAGGTGCCCGGCGGCTGGCACGCGCTGGTCGCGATCGCCGACGTCGCCTTCTATGTCCGCCCCGGCCGGCCGCTCGACCGGGCGGCGTTCCAGCGCGGCAACTCGGCCTATTTCCCCGACCGGGTCGTGCCGATGCTGCCGGAGGCGTTGTCCAACGACCTCTGCTCGCTGCGGCCGGGCGAGGACCGCGCCTGCCTGGCGGTCCATCTGTGGATCGACGCGCGCGGCGAGTTGACGCGCCACCGCTTCGTCCGAGGCCTGATGCGGTCCGCGGCGCGGCTGACCTACGAGCAGGTCCAGGCGGCGCGCGACGGTGCTCCGGACGATGCCGCCGGACCTCTCCTGGAGCCGGTGATCCAGCCGCTCTACGGCGCCTTCCGGACGCTGAACGAGGCGCGGGCGCGCCGGGGGACGCTGGAGCTGGATCTGCCGGAGCGGCAGGTCAGGCTGGACGAGCGCGGCGGCGTGGCCGCGATCACGCCGCGCAAGCGCCTGGACAGCCACCGGCTGATCGAGGAATTCATGATCTGCGCCAACGTCGCGGCGGCGGAGGCGCTGGAGTCCAAGGGCGCCCCCTGCCTCTACCGAGTCCACGACCAGCCGTCCATGGACAAGCTGGAGTCGCTGCGCGAGTTCCTGCACGGGATGGGCCACAAGCTGGCGCAGGGGACCCTGAAGCCCTCCGACTTCACCGGCATCCTGGAGCGGGTTCGCGGCAGGCCGGAAGCGGCGGTGATCAGCGAAGTGATCCTGCGCTCGCAGGCCCAGGCGTCCTACGACCCGGAGAATATCGGCCATTTCGGCCTGGCACTGCGCCGCTACGCCCATTTCACTTCTCCGATCCGCCGCTATGCCGACCTGGTGGTCCATCGCGCACTGATCCGGGCCTATGGGCTCGGTCCCGGCGGCCTGGACGATGCGGAGGCGGCCCGGATGACCGAGATCGCGGAGCACATCTCGTCGACGGAACGCCGCGCGGCGCTGGCGGAGCGCGACGCGGTGGACCGCTTCACGGCGGCGTTCCTGGCCGAGCGGGTCGGCGCCACCTTCAGCGGGCGGATCACCGGGGTGACCCGGTTCGGCCTGTTCGTCGAGCTGGACGAGACCGGCGCCGACGGGCTGGTACCGGTCAGTTCGCTGCCCGACGACCAGTACGAGCACCAGGAGCGCAGCCACGCCCTGGTCGGCCGCCGGTCGGGCCGGGCCTTCCGGCTGGGCTCCCCGGTCAAGGTCAAGCTGGTCGAGGCCGACCCGGTGCTCGGCAGCACGCTCTTCGTCCTGCTGGAGGACGACGGCGCCGACTTGCCCTGGCTGCGCGGCCCGCCCGGAAAACCGAAAAGCCGCGGCAAACGGCGCGATCGGTAAAGCCACCCGCGCCACTGGCAAAAGGCGCGATTCGTGATAATACTCTGTTCCATGGACGAACCGCCCCAGATGCAGCGCTCCCGGGAACTCGAACCGCCGCCAGGCTCCTTCCTGACGGGGTTGCTGAGGGGTATCCGCCGACGCTGCCCGGGATGCGGCCGAAGCCACCTGTTTTCCCGGTACGTGACGGTCGTCCCGAATTGTCCCGATTGCGGGCTGGAGACAAGCGCCTACCGTGCCGACGACGCGCCGCCCTACTTCACGATCTTCGTGGTGGGCCATGTCGTGATTCCCGGCATGCTGCTGCTGGAACAGAATTTCCATCCGGAACCCTGGGTCCACATGGTGACCTGGGTCCCGATGACGCTGCTGCTGACCCTGGCCTTGCTTCCGCCGATCAAGGGAGCCGTAATCGGAGCGCAATGGGCACTTCGCATGAAAAGCTGAGGCCGCGCCGCGGCTTTTCCGGCGCGCTGATGGGTGTCCTGCTGCTCGCGGGATGCACGGCGGAGCCGTCCTCGCTGGCGGCCCAGCCGCCGCCGTCGCAGATCGGCGAGCAGGTCTTCGCCGTCGGCTACGGCAGGATCGCAGAGATCTACCTGAACCCCGTGGACATGGGACAGCTGACCACCGACGGCCTGCGCGGGCTGTCCAAGATGGACTCGACCATCGCCGTCGACCGCTCGCCCAGCACCGTCCGGGTCACCAGCAACGGCCATCCGGTCGGGGAGTTCACGGCACCTCCGGCCAACGACGCCGGCGGCTGGGCCGCCGTCACCGCGCAGGCGATCGAGCGGGTGCGGCTGAGTTCCACGCCGTTGCGCCAAGCCTCGCCGGAAGACATCTACCAGACCGTGTTCGACGCCATCATGGCCGACCTGGACAGCTATTCCCGCTACACCAGCGCCCAGCGGGCGGGCAACGAGCGGGCGCAGCGCGAAGGCTACGGCGGCGTGGGCGTCGGGGTCGAGGACAAGGACGGCCGGTTCGTCATCAGCGAGCTGGTCGGCCACGCCCCGGCCGCCCGGGCCGGGCTCAAGTCGGGCGAGGCGATCGTCGCCATCGACGGCGACGTTACCAGCTACATGAGCCTTCAGGATGTCCGGGACCGCCTGCGCGGCCCGTCGGGCACCCTCGTCCTGGTCACGGTCGAGGCCGCCGGCGGCGGGCAGAGCCGCCGGGTTCCGCTGCGGCGCGAGCGGGTGATCCCCAACACGGTCGCGGTCTCGGTCGACAACGGCGTGGCCGTGCTGTCGATCGAGCGGTTCAACGCCGCCACCTCCCTGAACCTGCGCGAGGCGATCGACGTCGCGCGCACCCAGATGGGGCGCAGGGCGGTCGGGTTCGTGCTGGACCTGCGGGGCAATCCCGGCGGCCTGCTCGACCAAGCGGTCGCGGTCGCCGACCTGTTCATCCCGCAGGGGCGGATCATCACGACGGCCGGACGGCATCCCGACAGCATCCAGCAGTTCGACGCCACCCACGACGACCAGACCGACGGCCTGCCGCTCGTCGTGCTGATGGACGGCCGCTCGGCCTCCGCGTCGGAGATCGTGGCCGCGGCCCTTCAGGACAGCGGGCGCGCCGTGGTGGTCGGCGCCTCCTCCTTCGGCAAGGGCAGCGTCCAGACCGTCACCCGGCTGCCCAACGATGGCGAACTGTTCCTGACCTGGTCGAGGATCTACGCTCCGTCGGGCTATACGCTGCACCGGCAGGGAGTCACGCCGACGATCTGCACCAGCAAGGATCCCGGCGACGCCGATGCCGTGATCAGCCAGCTCCAGGACGGGCGGCTTGGGATGCCCGGCACGCTGGCGAGCTGGCGCTCCGCCGCTCCGGACGACGAGACGGCGCTCCACCAGCTGCGCGACGCCTGCCCTTGGAAGACCCACGAGGCCGACCTGGACCTGCGGGTCGCCAAACGGCTGCTGGCCGACCGGGCGCTGTACCAGCGGGCGCTTCAGCTTTCGACGACGCTGCTGGCGGAGCGGTGACCCGAAAATCGTAAGGGTTTTCCGGCCCGGGACTTGACTCCGGCGGTCATCCGGGTATCTTCCGCGCTCACTTTGTCGTGCTACCGGGTCAACGCGATCCTGGAGCATCGCGGACGAACACGGGATCCAGAGTTATGGCGAAACAGAATACCGTTCTGATCCGGCTTGTCAGCTCGGCTGGCACCGGCTTCTTCTATGTGAAGAAGAAGAACCCCCGCAAGACCACCGAGAAGCTTGAGTTCCGGAAGTATGATCCGGTCGTGCGCCAGCACGTTGCTTTCAAGGAAGCTAAGATCAAGTAATCCGTTTCGAACGGAAGCGACAAGGCCGCCCATCGGGCGGCCTTTCGTGTTTCAGCAATTCCGGCGCGGGTCGGCGGGAGCCCTCGTCGGACCTACGGCCGACACCCGAACATCAAGTTCACTATGCCAGGCAGTCAGGCCCGGATCGGGGTCTGGGCTTCGTCATCGTCGCCGGCCGCGACGGTCTTGTTGCGGCCGGAGCGCTTGGCGCGGTAAAGCGCATCGTCGGCCCGCTTCAGCATCGCCTCCGCGGTATCGGTGGCGCCGTCCACCACGGAAATGCCGATGCTGATGGTGACCGTGATCTCGCCCACAGGGGCGCTGACGGCGAACACATCCTCTCCGACACGCCGCCGGAGCCGTTCCGCGACGGCGATGGCCGCTTCCCGGTCGGTGTCGGGCATCACGACGATGAATTCCTCGCCGCCGTAGCGCGCGACCAGATCGAAGTTGCGCAGATTCCGGTTGGCGCGCGCCGCGACCTCCTTCAGCACCTCGTCGCCGACGCCGTGGCCGTAGGTGTCGTTGACGGTCTTGAAGTGGTCGATGTCGAACATCAGGATGGCGACCGGCTTCTGGCTCTCCCAGCTCCGCTCCATCAGCCGCGGCAGATGGGCGTTGACATAGCGGCGGTTGAACACCCCGGTCAGGCTGTCGGTCAGGGCCATGGACAGGCTCTGCTCGTAATTGTGCCGGAGCTTCTCGTGGTACCGCTTGCGACGGACCTGGGTCCGGACGCGGGCCAGCAGTTCGTTACGGTCGATCGGCTTGAGCAGGTAGTCGTTCGCCCCCAGCTCCAGCCCCTTGGCGACCCGGGAGAGATCGCCTTCGTCGGCGACCAGCAGGATCGGCGCCTGCCGCGTGCGCTCATGGCTGCGCAGCAGCGAGCAGAGCCGGAGCGCATCCTCGTTGAGCAGGGTCAGGCTGACGATGATCAGCTCGAAATCCTCGGCCAGGCCAAGCTCGAGTGCCTGGGCGGAAGTCTCCGCCGCGATCACGCTGTCGGTGTCCCGCCGCAGGGTGTCGGCGATCTTCTCCAGGTCGATCGGGCTGTCCTCGACCACCAGCACCCGGGCCTCGGACGCGGTCTCGTTGCGGACCGTCATCGCCTGGTCGAGGATGCCGAACTGGCCGGAGGTCGATTCCCTCAGCCGCCATTCGTCCATCATCATCTTGAGGCGGACGAGCGAGCGGACCCGCGCGAACAGCGCGATGTCGTTGACCGGCTTGGTCAGGAAATCGTCGGCGCCCGCCTCCAGCCCGCGCACCCGGTCGGAGGCGTCGGACAGCGCCGTGATCATGACCACGGGAATGTGCATGGTGGCCGGATCGGATCGGATGCGCTCACACACCTCGAACCCGTCCATGCCCGGCATCATGACGTCCAGCAGGACGATGTCCGGGGATTCCTTCTTGATGCGTTCGAGTGCTTCCGGCCCGTTGTAAGCCGTGATCACATCGAAATATTCGCGGGTGAGTTTCGCCGCCAGCAACTTTACGTTGGGCAGAACGTCGTCAACTACGAGAACGCGCGCCGACATGGCCCCTCAGTTTCCGGCCGCTTCCACGAGAGCCCCGTCAGCTCAGGAAGCGTTGAACGGTTTCGAGAAATTTAGCGACGGAGATCGGTTTGGCGATGTAATCCTCGCAACCTCCTTCGCGAATCTTCTCCTCATCACCCTTCATGGCGAACGCGGTGACCGCGATGATGGGAATCGCCTTGAGGTCGTCGTCTTCCTTGATCCATTTCGTCACTTCCAGCCCGGACACTTCCGGAAGCTGGATGTCCATCAGGATCAGGTCGGGCCGGTGCAGACGCGCCAGTTTCAGCGCTTCCATCCCGTCCTTCGTCTGCAGTGTCGCATAGCCGTGGGCCTCGAGCAGGTCATGAAACAGCTTCATGTTCAGTTCGTTGTCTTCCACGATCAGGACCCGCTTGGCGCCCTCGGGATCGGCGGACTTGACATCGCCCCAAGCTTGATCGGCAGACATTATAACTCTCCATGACCTCTTACAACCGGCACCGCCGCGGCTCACGGCCGGCAGCACCGGGTGTGCCGGTGGCCGCACACCTCATCCACTTCTAGAAGGCGAAGGTTAAGGTGTGGTTACCGTGCTGTTGTTGCAGGGATGTACGATGCACGAAACGCATATTCCGAATGGTAGGCCGAACGAACTGTACGGACAGCAGCGGCGCGGGCGTGGCATGATCCCGGCACTGCAAACCGCGCCAACCTTACACGGCTACCCGCCACGCGTCCATGTACTGTGACTTCGGCGCGGTGGCGCCCGGAACAGGGGAAGCCGGGCCGGGACAAACCGGTTCGAGACCATGCCATGGAATCCGACGCGATGGGCGATGACCGCCTGATTCGATCCGCACCGGCCCTCCCCGGCCTGTGCCGCGACTGCGGCGCGGAGGCGGGGCCGGGGGCCGCGAGGTGCCCTGCCTGCGGCTCGCGGCGGCTCACGCGGCATGCCGAGCTTCACGCGCTGTCGATCGCGCATATCGACTGCGACGCCTTCTATGCCAGCGTCGAGAAGCGGGACGATCCGAAACTGGCGGACCTGCCGGTGATCGTCGGCGGCGGCCAGCGCGGAGTCGTCGCGGCCTGCTGCTACGTCGCCCGGCTCTACGGCGTCCGCTCGGCGATGCCGATGTTCAAGGCGCTGTCGCTGTGCCCCCACGCGGTGGTGCTGCCGCCCGACATGAAGAAGTACCAGGCCGTCGGCCGCGAGGTCCGGGCCAGGATGCTGGAGCTGACCCCGCTGGTCCAGCCGCTGTCGATCGACGAAGCCTTCCTGGACCTGACCGGCACGGAACGCCTGCACGGCGGCAGCCCGGCGCGGACGCTGATCCGGCTGGTGCGGCGGCTGGAGACGGAAATCGGGATCACCGCCTCCATCGGGCTCAGCTACAACAAGTTCCTGGCCAAGGTGGCGAGCGACCTGGACAAGCCGCGCGGCTTCAAGGCGATCGGGCGGGCCGAGGCGCTGGACTTCCTGGCGCCCCAGCCGGTCGGCCTGATCTGGGGCGTCGGGGCGGCCCTGCAGCGGAAGCTGGAGCAGGACGGCATCCGGACCATCGCCGAGCTGCGCGAGCGCGACGAGCACCACCTGATGAAGCGCTACGGCGTGATGGGCCGCCGCCTCTACCGGTTCGCCCGCGGCGAGG
This sequence comes from Skermanella mucosa, assembly GCF_016765655.2. Taxonomy (NCBI): domain Bacteria; kingdom Pseudomonadati; phylum Pseudomonadota; class Alphaproteobacteria; order Rhodospirillales; family Azospirillaceae; genus Skermanella; species Skermanella mucosa. The sequence continues at coordinate 1,498,799 of NZ_CP086106.1, read as the reverse complement.
ACCTGCGCACGGTCGATCCGGACGAGGAGACCAAGAGCATCTCGGCCGAGACGACGTTCAACCACGACATCGCCGACCTGGACGAACTGGTCAACCGGCTGTGGCCCCTGTGCGAGACGGTGGCCCGCCGCCTGAAGGCCCAGGGGCTCGCCGGCGGGTCGGTGGTGCTCAAGCTGAAGACCGCGGAGTTCCGCCAGGCGACACGCAGCCGGAAGCTGGGCTCGCCGACCCAGATGGCGGACGCCATCTTCCAGGCGGCCCTGCCCCTGCTGGAACGCGAGGCGACCGGCATCCAGTATAGGCTGATCGGCATCGGCTGCGCCGACCTGGCCGAAGCCGTCCGTGCCGACCCGCCCGACCTGCTGGACCCCGACCGGATGCGCCGCAACCAGGTGGAGCGGGCAATGGACCAGGTCCGCGAGCGGATGGGCGACACGGCGGTCGTGAAGGGGCGCGGCTTCGTGTCGCGGTCCACCCCGCTGCTGCCCGGCCTGCCGATGCCGCCCCGCCGGAAACGGCGCTGATCCGGCGCCAGGTCAGCAGCGCGGCCGGGGAATCGCCTCGATCTTCTCCAGCACGGCGGCGACGGTGAAATCGCCGTAGTCGATCAGCATCGACTGCGCCACTCCGTTCTCGAGCAGCTTCAGGCTCATCTCGTACTCGGGAGCGGCCTCGTCGCTGTCCATGGGGAAGAACGCCATGCGGACCGGCCAGACGGCGCCTTGGAGCAGCTTGGCGTCGAACTCCCCGTCCGGCGCGGCCACCGTCCGCAGCCCCAGGGCCGCGCTGATCTCGGTGGCTCCCTCCGTGTCGGATCCGTCGAACACGGTGGTGCCGAACAGCTTGTCGCCGGCCGCCGCACGCTTCAGCAGCTCGATCGTGTGCATGCTCGGGAACAGGGTGCCGCCCGGCAGCTCGATCTCCTGCTCCTCCGGCTTGAGGTAGCGGGCGACGCCGGGCCGGTCGCCGTGGGCCTCGGCGGTGCCGCGCAGCTCCTCGTCCAGCTCGCCGTTGACCAGCTTGCGGACGTTGAAGCGATAGGTCTGCCCGTCCTTCGACTCCCACGTGGCGTAGTTGGTCGTCATGTCGACCTGCTCGCCCTCGGAATACTGGAATCGCAGCTGGAAGCGCTGCTCGATGGTCCAGCCGTCGCAGGCGTCCGCCCATTCGAACATCATCTGGCCGCGGACGTCGGAAACGATGCTGCTGTTGCGCGCCGAGGCCAGCGACATCTTGTAGATCGCCCGGTGCGGGGCGATCTCCACGGCGGCTCGGGCGGGAAGCGCCGACAGCGGGACGGTCAGCAGGCCGAGCAGCGCCGTGAAGGCGACGCGGGCAGCGGGACGGAAATCTTTCAAGGTGACGACCACAAATTGGTTTACAGCGGTTTACGGCGTGAAGCCCAGGGGTAAGCATAGTAGTTTCGCGCGCGGGAAAAAGCCGAAACATCCTTTTTCGGCATTTCCCCCGGATCAAGCGAGTTCAAGTGCCCGAGGACAGACCGATGAACGCCCCGAACGGGACCACGAAACCAGTTCTCCTCCTGACCCGCCGGTATCCCGACGCGGTCATGGCCCGCGCCGCCCGCGACTATCGCGTCCTGGTCAACGACGACGACCATCCCTATGGCGCGGACGAATTGGTGCGGCTGGCGGACGGCGCCGACGCCCTGCTGGTCTGCGCGGTCGATCCGGTCCCGGCCGCCCTGGTCCGGGCGCTCCCCGACTCGGTCCGGATGATCGCCACCTTCTCGGTCGGCACCGACCATATCGACCTGGCCGCCGCGAAGGCGCGGGGCATCGTGGTCGCCAACACGCCGGGGGTGCTGACCGACGCCACGGCCGACATCGCCTTCCTGCTGCTGCTGGGCGCGGCCCGCCGCGCCGCCGAGGGCGAGCGGATGATCCGGGAAGGCCGCTGGGACGGCTGGGCGCCCACCCAGCTGATCGGCACTCATGTCACCGGCAAGCGGCTGGCGATCCTGGGGATGGGGCGGATCGGCCAGGCGATGGCGCGCCGTGCGCGCGGCTTCGACATGGAGATCCACTACCATAACCGGCGTCGGCTGCCGGCCGCCGAGGAGGCCGGCGCGGTCTACCACGCCGATGCCGACGAAATGTTGTCGGTCGCCGACTTCCTGTCGATCCACAGCCCGGCCACGCCGGAGACCCGCCACTGGCTGAACGCGGACCGGATCGCCCGGCTGCCCGACGGCGCCGTCGTGGTCAACACGGCGCGCGGCACGCTGGTGGACGACGAGGCGCTGATCGCCGCGCTGCGCTCCGGCAAGCTGGCGGCGGCCGGCCTGGACGTGTTCGAGAACGAGCCGAAGCTGCACCCCGGCTACGCCGCCCTCCCCAACACCTTCCTGCTGCCCCACATGGGCAGCGCCACCGACCGCACCCGCGACGCCATGGGCTTCACGGCGCTCGACAACCTGGACGCCTTCTTCGCGGGAAGGGAGCCGCCGAACCGGGTGGCGTAGCTTGCGTGCCGACGCCCGGTTTTGTACCACTTTGATCCTATGCCGCGGCACTCTACGACGCGGAGAAACTGAACCCGACCGGGGCGGATGAACCATGCAGTCGATTCTAGGGCGGGCCGGCGAACAGATATCCTCCTTCTGGAAAGACGTCTACGACACGGTCCTGAACCCGAAGCCCGATGCGCCAGGCGACACGCGCATCGCGGAGGAGGCGCGGGCCCGGGCGCCGGTGATCTGGCTGCTGGGCATGGTCGGCTCCGGCAAGAGCTCCATCATCCGCACGCTGACCGGGAGCAGCGATGCCGAGGTCGGGACCGGCTACCGGCCCTGCACGGCGACCGCCCGCATCTACGAATTCCCCGAGGAGGCGCCAGTCGTCCGGTTCCTCGACACGCGCGGCCTGGGCGAGGTCGCCTATGACCCGGCGGAGGACCTCGCCCTGTGCGAGAAGCAGGCGCATCTGGTGCTGGTCGTCGTCCGGGCGATGGGGCCGGTGCCGGCCCCGGTGCTCGACGCGCTGACCCGCGTGCGCCGCCGCCATCCCGACTGGCCCGTGGTGGTCGCCCAGACCACCCTGCACGACTTCTATGAAGGGCCGGGAGCTCCGGCACATCCCCTGCCCTACCCGTTCGGCGACGGCACCCGGCCCGGCGGCATCGAGGCGCTCGACCGCAGCCTTGCCGCCCAGCGCGAGACCTTCGCGAAGCTGCCGGGCAGCGGCGCCGTCCGCTTCGCCCCGATCGACTTCACGCCCGAGGAGGACGGACTCGCCCCCGCCGATTACGGGATCGACCGGCTTTGGGCCGCACTGGAGGCCGGGTCGGCCGACGGGGTCGTGTCGATGATGCGGCGCAGCCTGGGCAGTTCCGGCAAGCCGGGCGGCGGCCGGGCCGCCTCCCACATCTGGGGCTACGCGGCGGCGGCCGGGGCGATCGACATGCTGCCGGTGGCCGGCGTGATCGGGGTTCCGGTCATCCAGGGAAAGATGCTGCACAGCCTTGCCGGCATGCTGGGCGTCACCTGGACCCGGGCGACCCTGGCCGAATTCTCCGGCTGCCTGGGAGCGGGGGCGCTGCTGCGTTTCGGCGCCCAGTTCGGCGTGCGGCAGCTGGTCAAGCTGGTGCCAGGCTACGGCACGGTGATCGGCGGCGCCGCGGCGGGGGCGGCCAGTTTCGCGACCACCTACGGGCTCGGCCATGCCGCGATCCTCTACCTGAGCAGCCGCCGGTCCGGCGCACAGTTCGACGCCGACGCCGTGGCGGAGGAATTCCGCCGGGCCATGGCCGAAGCCACCGGCGTCGCCCGGGCCAGCCGGATGTTCTCCCGAGATTCCGACGGGAAGGCCGGGTCGTGAAGCGGATCGTCGGCCGGCAGGGGTCCTGGTGGCTGGGCGCGCTGGCCGCCGCCAGCCTGCCCTTCCTGGCCCTGGTCCCGCTGGGCGCCGTCTGGCTATGGGAACGGCAGGGCTTCGTCTATTGGTTCCTGGGGACGGCGCTGTGCTTCCTAGCGGCGGGGCTGCTGTTCCGGCGGGCGCATCGATCCGGCGACCGGGTGCCTTCGGGCGACGGGACGACCGCCGCCGGGGAGGAGACGCCGCCCGACCCCGGCTGGTCGCCCAGTGACAAGGTTGCCTGGCAGAGGGTCCAGGGCTTCGCGGCGCAGACCTCCGGCCGCATGCTGGTGGATCAGCGGGCGCTGCTCGCCACCGGGCGCGCCGTGATCGAGGAGGTCGCCCGCCATTACCATCCGGAACGCGCCGAGCCGCTGTGGCACTTCACCCTGCCCGAGGCGCTGCTGCTGGCCGAGCGGATCAGCCGCCGGACCCGGGCGCTGACGGTCCAGGCGGTGCCGGGTTCGCGCTCGGTGCGGATCGGCGACGTGCTCCGGCTCTACCGGGTCAAGCGGACGGTGGCGAGCGTCGCCCAGAGCGCCGATGGCCCCTGGCGCGCCATCCGCCTGGCGATCAACCCGGTGCAGGCGGCCGCGGCCGAGCTGAGCCGCCGCTTCCAGGGCTTTGCCGCGGAAGGCCTGTCGTCCCTGATGCTGGACCGGATCGCCCGGATCGTGGTGGAAGAGATCGGCCGCGAGGCGATCAACCTGTATAGCGGCCGGCTGCGCGCCGACATCGACGAACTCGAAAGACTGGAGCCTCCGGCGGTGGCCGAACCCGCCGCGCCGGCGGTGCCGCTGCGCCTGCTGATCGCCGGCAAGGTCAATGCCGGCAAGTCGAGCCTGGTGAACGCCCTGTGCGGCGACGTGGTCGCAGCGGTCGACGTTCTTGCGGCCACCGGCCAGCCAACCAGCCACTCGGTGCGCGGCGCCGACGACCGACCGGCGCTCGAACTGGTCGACTGCGCCGGGCTGGAACGGGAAACCTCCATTCCCAAGCTGGTCGCGTTGGCCGAGAACTGCGACCTGGTCCTGTGGGTCGCCCCGGCCAACGACGGCGCCCGCGACCTGGACCGCCGCTTGCTCGACGCGGTGCGCGGCCATTTCGCGGGCCGTCCGCAGTTCCGGGCGCCTCCGGTCGTGGTCGTCATGTCCCACATCGACCGGCTGCGGCCGTTCAACGAGTGGGCTCCCCCCTACGACGTCGCCGCCCCGACCGGACGCAAGGCGGAGACCATCCGGGCCGCCATGGAGTCGGTGGCGGAGGCGCTGGGAGTGGCCGCCGCCGACGTCGTGCCGGCGCGGCTGGACGCCGGGATGCTCTACAACGTCGACGCCGTCTGGACCGCCGTGCTGGCCCGCGTGCCGGAAGCCCGGCAAAGCCAACTCATCCGCCTGCTGCGGCTGGCCGGCTCGGCCGGCGGGGTCGCGGGCGTCGCCCGCCAGATCGTGACCGGAGGACGCCTGCTGTCCGGACTGGTGATCGAAGGGATCGCCGGCACCCGGACAAAGACGTGAAACTTCAAATTGAGTTGCCGTAACCGTAGGTCGGGTAAAGCGAAGCGGCACCCGACATCAAAACGCCTGCTTGTCGGGTGCCGCTTCGCTCTACCCGACCTACAATTTTATGTCGAACCGGCCGGTTCTCCGCTCCTCTCACCGCCACGCCTTCAGCCGCTTCACCGCTTCGGCCATGTCGTCGGTCGAGCCGGCGAAGGAGAAGCGCATGAAGTGGTGGCCGCGGTCGCGGTCGAAATCCACGCCCGGAGTCGCCGCGATGCCGGTCTCGGCCAGCATGCGGCGGCAGAACGCCTCGCTGTCGTCCGTCATCGCCGACACGTCGGCGTAGATGTAGAAAGCGCCGTCCGCCGGGGCCAGCCGGTCGAACCCGGCCTTCGGCAACTCCTCCAGCAGAAGCGCCCGGTTGCGGGCGTAGCGGGCGACGTTGGCGTCCAGTTCCTCCGTGCAGTCGAACACCGCGCAGGCGGCGTGCTGCGACAGGCTGGGCGGGGAGATGAACAGGTTCTGGCTGAGGCATTCGATCGAGCGGGCGAGGTCGTCCGGAACGACCATCCAGCCGAGCCGCCAGCCGGTCATGGAGAAATACTTGGAGAAGCTGTTGATCACCAGCGCCTGGTCGGTGACGGTCAGCGCCGAGGTCGCCGCCCCCTCGTAGCAGATGCCGTGATAGATCTCGTCCGAGACCAGCCGGATGCCCTTGTCGCGGCAGTAGTTGGCCAGCCGGCGCAGTTCGTCCGCCCCCAGCATGGTGCCGGCCGGGTTGGACGGGCTGGCGACGATCAGGCCCTCCACCGGGTGCCCCAGCCCTTCCAGCAGTTCGACCGTCGGCTGGAACCGGGTTTCCGGCCCGGCGGGCATTTCGATCGGGACGACGCCCAGCGCCATCAGGATGTTGCGGTAGGCCGGATAGCTCGGGGCCGCCATGGCGACCCGGTCGCCCGGCTCGAACGCCGCCAGGAAGCCCAGCAGGAAACCGGCCGACGACCCGGTCGTGACGACCACGCGCCGCTCCGGCGCGTTCAGGCCGTAGCGGTCATGGTAGAACCGCGCGATGGCGGAGCGCAGCGGCGGGATGCCCAGGGCGTCGGTATATCCCAGCCGGTCGCCGTCAAGCGCCCGCTTGGCGGCCGATATCACCGCGGCCGGCGCCCCGGTGGACGGCTGGCCGACCTCCAGGTGGAGCACGTCCCCGCCGGCGGCTTCCCGCTCGGCGGCGGCGCGCATGACTTCCATGACGATGAACGGGGAGATGGCTCCCCGCTTTGCTATTTTCAGTGACATACCCTGACCATGAAGCCCTGATTATGAAAAACGACGGAACCGTTTCTACTGGATGCTGGACGCGAGGCCGAAGCCGCGCGGGTCGGTCGCCGCGGAGCAGGACCGGCTGCCGTCGCTGCGGTTGACCTTGCAGCTCACCAGGTTGACCCGGCCCAGCGCCTGGACGCCGTAGATCTCCCCCTGGACGCCTGACGTCTCGCGGCTGGCCGGCCGTTCGGCGGTCTCCTCGATCAGGGTCCCGCCGGCGGGATCCGGCGCCAGCCGGAGCGCCGTCACCGCCTCGAGGGCGTTCATGTCCTGCTCCAGGGTCCGGAGCGCCACGTTGACCAGGGCGGCCGGGGCGGCGCCCGCGCCCTCCTCCCCGACGCCCACGCCGATCAGCCCGGCGCTGCCGGCGAAGAGCGGTTGGTTGAGGTTGGGATTGACCAGGACGGCCGGACCGCCGATGCCCCGGGCGCCGGTCGCCGCCGCCTGGAGGATGCCGGTCCCCGGGATCATCTTCCCGGTCCCCATCGGCGCGCCGACCGAGAAGGTGCAGGCGACCGCCTGCCCGAACGGGTCGAACGTCACCAGGCCCGCCGTGGGCGGTCCCTCGGGCTCGACCTTCTCCAGCGCCTTGACCAGCCCGGCGTTGCGCCCGCCCGACGGCGCCTGCAGCGCCGCCCGCAGGGAGTCGGCGGCCGGCGCGCCTTCCGGCGGCGCCGCGAAATGCATCACCTCGTTGCCGTGCCTGACCTCGGCGGTGTCGCGCCACTGGGCCTGATAGGACGCCAGGGTGGCGGCGTCGACCCCGACGCTCTCGGCGACGCGGGCGCCCAGCTGCCCGGTATAGAAGGCACCGGCACCACGCTGGCGCACCTGGGCCAGCACGGCGGCAAGATCCGACTGTTCCAGCTTCTGCCCCTCGCCGGGCGGCTGGGGTCCGTTGGGCAGGTACAGCCGCCGGGCCTCCGGGTCGTCGCCGGCCACGTCGCCGAACACCTGGAGGTCGCGGGCGAGCGCCCGGGAGATCTGGGTCTCGAACCGGGCCTTCGCCTCCGCCGGGGCGACCAGCTGCTCCCAGCGCATCTTGCCGTGGGCGGCGTGCAGGGTCGCCAGCCCGCGCAACATGCCCGGCACGGCGACCTGACCGCCGTTCGGGGACCGGGGCAGGAAATCCAGGGTGCGGGTCTGCTTGGTGGCCGCGTCATGCACGACGCAGATCCCGCCGCCGCCCAGCCCGACGCGGGTCGGCAGGGTCACCGCCATGGCGAGCCCCATGGCGGTCGCCGCATCGACGGCGTTGCCGCCCTGGGCCAGGATGTCCCGGCCGATGACCGCGGCGCGTGGCTCGTCCGCCGCGACTCCCGCATTCACCTGGTGGGCCCCGACTCGCATGGGCTGATTGGAAGCGCAGCCCCCCACGGTGGCGGCGACCATGGTAATAATGCCCAAGCGTTGCCAGATTCGCGTATATGCTGGACGCAGGTTCGCGGTCCGGCCCGGAAATCCGGACGCGCATGTGGGAGAGGGCATGACTTTGCGTTTACCGCGGAAACTGGTGGTCAAGATTCGTATCCTCGCCGCGGCTCTGTCGGCCTTAGCTTTGGTTGTGGTTTCGGCCGCGCCGGCGGAAGCGCAGCAGCGTCGCCTCCAGTTCATCCGCGACGCCGAGATCGAACATATCATCCGCACTTACGCGGGGCCAATCTTCGAAGCCTCCGGGATCAACGGAGACAGCGTCGAGATCGCGCTGGTCAAGGACAACTCCCTGAACGCCTTCGTGGCCGGCGGCATGAACCTGTTCATCCATACCGGCCTGCTTCAGGAAAGCGAGAACCCGGACGAGCTGATCGGCGTGATCGCGCACGAGATCGGCCACATCGCCGGCGGCCACCTGATCCGCTCGCAGGAGGCGATGGAGGGGGCCTCGGCCCAGGCCATCCTGTCGGCGCTGCTCGGCATCGGCGCAGCACTGGCGACCGGCGAGGCCGGCGCCGGCGCGGCCATCCTCGGCGGCGGGCAGGAAATGGCCCGGCGCTCCTACCTGGCCTACAGCAGGGCCCAGGAAAGCACGGCGGACCAGGCGGCGCTCGGCTACATGGACCAGGCGGGCGTCTCCGCCCGCGGGCTGCTCAGCTTCCTGGAGAAGCTGGCCGGACAGGACCTGCGGCCGACCGATCGCCAGGACGCCTTCGTCCGCACCCATCCGCTGACCCAGGACCGGATCGAAAGCGTCCGCCACCATGTCGAGCATTCGAGCGTGTCGGACCGGAAGGCGCCGGCCGAGTATGTCGAGATGCATGCCCGGATGAAGGCAAAGCTGCTGGGCTTCATCCAGCCCCAGATCGCCCTCCATCGCTACCGCGAATCCGATACCGACGTGGCTCCGCGCTACGGCCGGGCGATCGCGCTGTACCAGCGCGGCGACATCAGGCAGGCGCTTCCCCTGATCGACCAGCTCATCAAGGAGGAGCCGCAGAACCCGTTCTTTTACGAATTGAAGGGGCAGGTGCTGCTGGAGAACAGTCGGGTGCCTGAGTCGATCCCCCCCTACCGCAAGGCGGTCGAGCTGCTGCCGGACTCGGCGCTGCTGCGAAGCTCCCTGGCCCATGCCCTGATCGAGGCCAACGACAACTCCCTGCTCGACGAGGCGCTGAAGCACCTGAAAGCGGCGGCATCGAGGGAGCCGCGCACCCCCTTCACCTGGCGCCTGATCGCCACCGTCTACGGCCGCGAGAACCAGCAGGGCATGCTGTCCTACGCCCTGGCGGAGGAGGCCATGGCGCGCGGCGACCGGGCGGTCGCACGGTTCCACGCGGAGAAGGCGGAGAACCAGCTCCCCGCCGGGTCGCCCGGCTGGATCCGCGCCCAGGATATCCGGACCGCCACCGAACGCCTGCCGACACGCTGAACCGTCCGTCATCAGGCCGGGAAACCGGCCGCCCCAGTCCGGGACACCGGCCGCGAGAAGGCTTGTCGCCGGGCTTCCGATTCGCCATCGTGCGGAAAGCCCTTTTCGGAGAATACCTGATGCACCGCCCAGCATTCCTGCCCCGCCTGATCGCCGCAGCCGCCCTGTCGGCCCTGGTCGGCCTCGCGTCGCCGACGGGCGCCGGTGCCCAGCAGCCGGCGCCCGACACACCCTTGGGCAAGGCGGCGATCGAGCAGATCGTGCGCGACTACCTGCTCGCCCATCCGGAGGTCCTGGTCGAATCGCTGACGGCCTTCCAGGAGCGGCAGGAGGCCGCGCAGGCGGAGGCCCAGCGCGGCGCGCTGGCCAGCCGCCAGGAGGAGCTTTTCCGCAACCCGGCCTCGCCGGTCGCCGGCAACCCGCAGGGCGACGTGACGCTGGTGGAGTTCTTCGATTACCAGTGCGGCTACTGCAAGGCGGTCCATGCCGATGTCCGCCGGCTGCTGGAGTCGGACGGCAAGCTGCGGCTGGTCTACAAGGAGTTCCCGATCCTCGGCCCGGCGTCGCTGACGGCCTCGCGGGCGGCGCTGGCGGCCCACCGCCAGGGCAAGTACGACGCGCTGCACGTGGCGCTGATGGAGAACCGCGGCCAGCTCGACGACGACAAGATCTTCCGCATCGCCAATTCGGTCGGCCTGGACATGGAGCGGCTGAAGAAGGACATGGAATCGCCGGAGATCCAGGAGGCGCTCCAGCGGAACCTGCGGCTCGCCAGCGAACTGAACATCCGCGGCACCCCGGCTTTCGTGGTCGGCGACCAGATCATCCCCGGTGCCGTCGGCCTCGACCGCCTGAAGGAGCTGGTCGCCGCGGGACGCGCCGGCTGACCGGTCCGGAGATGTCGCCGCCGGCGCCGGACCCTGGATGGGTTCGGCGCCGGTGGCCGGCGGTCACTCCGCGTCGGCCTGCTTGGCCGGATCGGCGTCCTGGAACGCGCGAAGCTCGCGGCAGGCGGACACGATCTTCATGATACGCGGATAGGGCGACAGATCGATGTCGGCACGCTCGGCGTTGTAGACCTGGGGCACCAAGCACACGTCGGCCAGGGTCGGCTGGTCGCCGTGGCAGAAGGTACCGGTCCCGGCGGCCGGTGTCAGGGTCCGCTCCAGCGCCGTCAGCCCCTCGACGACCCAGTGCCCGTACCACTCGTTCTTCGCCTCGTCGGAAGCCTTCATCGGCCCGACCAGATAGCGCAGCACGCGCAGATTGTTCAGAGGGTGTATGTCGCACGCGATCGCCTGGGCGATGGCGCGTACGCGCGCCCGCTCGATCGGGTGCTTGGGCAGCAGGCTCGGCTCGGGGTTGGTCTCTTCCAGGTACTCGATGATGGCGAGCGACTGGGTCAGGACATGCGGGCCGTCGATCAGCATGGGAACCATGCCCTGCGGGTTCAGCGCGCCATATTCGGGCGCGGACTGCTCCCCCTTGCGCAGGTGGACGAACCGGTGGTCGACCTCAAGCCCTTTCAGATTAAGGGCGATTCGAACCCGGTAGGCCGCCGACGACCGGAAATAACCAAAAAGCTTCATTAACGATACTCCGCTCCTTCGCGGTTGCGGGATGCCGCCCGTCCGCGCATCTGTTAGTATATCAAGTCACCCAGCATCCGCACCTAGCCGCACGGTCGCACCCTTCAATATCACAAGGCCCGACTCCATGCCGAGATCTGCCGACCCCAGCATCGCCGTGTTCGACATCGGCGGTGTTCTCATCGACTGGAACCCTCGATACCTGTACCGCAAGCTGTTCGCGGAAGATACCGCCGCCATGGAGGAATTCCTCGCGACCGTCTGTACGCCCGACTGGAACCTGCGGCAGGACGCCGGGCGTCCGTGGAAGGAGGCGGTCGAGGAGCTGAGCGCCCGGCACCCCGAGAAGGCCGAGCTGATCGCGGCCTACGACCTGGAATGGGACGAGATGGTGCCGGGTCCCATCCCAGACACCGCCGACATCGTGTGGGAGCTGAAGCGACGCGGGAAGCCCGTGTACTGCATCACCAACTTCTCGGTGGACAAGCTCGAACGGGCACGCCGCCGCTTCGACGTGCTGAACGCCTTCGACGGCATCGTCGTGTCGGGCGAAGTTCGCCTGTTGAAACCCGATCCCGCGATCTATCGCCGCCTGCTGGACGACCACGGCCTGTCGGCGGGTGACACGCTGTTCATCGACGACGTGGAGAAGAACGTCGAGGGCGCCCGCGATGTCGGCATGCACGCGGTCCGGTTCATCGATGCCGGGACGCTGCGCCGGGACCTGGCCCGGTACGGGATGCTCTGATCCCTGCCGGCGCAGTCTCGCTTTCCGCGCACCCTCTCCCCGAGCCAGCCCGACCGATCGGACGATGACAATCCGCCGCACCGATCGATGCCGACACAAACATGTATTAACCGTATATGTTTTATCGATCAGTCGCGCATTCGAACCGGAAGGGAAGATCAATGCTGTCAGCGAAAACGGTCCAGGTGGTCAAGGCAACCGTCCCGGCGCTCAGGGAAAAGGGGCTGGATATTACCCGCAGGATGTATCAGATCCTGTTCACCAACCCGGAGATCCGGGACCTCTTCAACCAGTCCCACCATGGCGAGACCGGGTCGCAGCCCAGGTCGCTGGCGCTGGCCGTGCTGACCTATGCCGAGAACATAGACCGGCTGGAGGTGCTGGGCCCGATGGTGGAGCGTATCGCCCAGAAGCATGTGGCGCTCAGCATCCTGCCCGAGCATTACCCCCATGTCGGGACCGCTTTGCTCCAGGCGATCCGCGACGTGCTGGGCTCCGCCGCCACGGACGAGATCATGGACGCCTGGGCGGAGGCCTACCAGTTCCTCGCCGACGTGCTGATCGGCCGTGAAACGGTGCTCTACGGCGATCAGGCGTCGCAGCCCGGCGGCTGGCTCGGCTATCGCGACTTCGTGATCGACCGCGTCACGGCCGAGAGCGACATCATCAGGTCGTTCTACCTGAAGCCCGCCGACGGCGGCCCGCTGATGGCCTTCAAGCCCGGCCAGTACCTGACTTTTCGCTTCGACCTGCCGGGCCACGGCTCCGTCGTCCGGAACTACAGCCTGTCCTGCGCTCCCGGGGCCGGCCATTACCGCATCAGCGTGAAGCGCGAACCGGCGCCGGCCGGCAATCCAGAAGCCGGCCCCGGCCTGGTTTCCGGTTTCCTGCACGACCACGGCGTTCCCGGCCTGGTGCTGAAGGTCGCGGCGCCGGCCGGCGACTTCTTCCTCGACGATCCGGTCGCGGAACGCCCGGTGGTCCTGCTGAGCGGCGGCGTCGGCCTCACCCCCATGGTCAGCATGCTCGACAGCATCGTGGCCGCCGGCGCCGGGCGGCCGACCTGGTTCGTCCACGGCACCCGGTGCGGTGCCCACCACGCCATGAAGGACCATGTCAGGACCGTCGCCGCCACGCATCCCGGCGTCAGGGCCGTGACCTTCTATGAGCAGCCCCGCCCGCAGGACGTGCCCGGCCGCGACTTCGACCATGCCGGCATGATCACCCCGGAATGGCTGGGCCAGGCCGTGCCGCACGCCGATGCCGACTTCTATTTCTGCGGTCCGAAGCCCTTCATGAGGCTGCTGGCCCGGACTCTGACCGATCTCGGCGTGGCCCGGGACCGACTGCACTACGAGTTCTTCGGTCCGGCGGACGAGCTTTACGCCTGAATCCCGCGGACGGTGCCGCCCCGCGGGCACCGTCCCTTCTGCGAAGCGCTCGCAGCAAGATTCCAATAGGCTACCGCTCGACCCACCAAATATGTTCAAATTCTGGACTTTTTGAGGCACAATCTTATTCTCGACCAATGATTTCATTTGCACCAAGGCCCTCTACGGGGTTCATGATGCCGAATGCCGGGATTTAGCGCAAAAGAAGCCCGCAGCAGGTGAAACCTTGTCAAAGGAATTTCCCATGACCGCTCACCCTGCCGAGATGGAAGTCGCGACCGCGAGCCGACCGGACCAGAGGCCCGATCCCAGGCAGCCCGACCAGGACCCGACCCGCGACCTGCCCGCCGCCACCGCCCTGATCCTGGAGGATTACCTGCCCTACCGGCTGTCGGTGCTGTCGAATACCGTCAGCCGGGCGCTCGCCCGCCTTTACGAGCAGCGATTCGGGCTGACCGTCGCGGAATGGCGGATCATGGCCGTGCTGGCGCGGTTCGGCCCGCTGTCGGCCAACGCGGTCTGCGACCGCACGGCCATGGACAAGGTGCAGGTGAGCCGGGCCGTCGCCCGCGCCGTGGACGGCGGGCTGGTCGACCGCGGAATCGATTCGGTGGACCGGCGCCGGTCGGTTCTGACCTTGACCGCCAAGGGGCGAGGCATCCACGACCAGATCGTGCCCCTGGCGGCCAATCTCCAGACCCACCTGCTGGCCTCGCTGACGGCGGAGGAGAACGTCCAGCTCTACGACATGCTCGCCCGACTCCAGGCCCGGGCGCGGGAGTTGCACGGCCCCTTGGACGAGGAGTAAGGGAGCGGCCCGGTTGCGGCCGGATGCGGGGCGCTGAACGGCAAGTGCTGGAGATCGGCGACGGACGCGGCTTTTCCGTCACAGGTCGGCCAAGATACTTCGAAATCGTGGTGATTTCGCCGCAGGCCGGTCCCGGGCGCCGCGCGGCCATTGCCGAAGGATCGACAAGTGCTATAAACGCGCCAACGCAACCGCAGCCGGAAAGCCGCTTCCCTTGGCGATCGAGCCCTCAGTCCTGATCCTCAACGGTCCAAACCTGAACATGCTCGGCGTCCGTGAGCCGACCATCTACGGGACGGAGACCCTCGACGACATTGAGGCGCTGTGCCTGGAGCACGCCGAGTCGCTCAACATCGCGATCGATTTCCGGCAGTCCAATCTGGAAGGCGAGCTGGTATCCTGGATCCAGCAGGCCCGCGGCGAGCACGACGGCATCATCCTGAACGCGGCGGGCTATACGCACACCTCGGTCGCGATCATGGACGCCCTCTCGGTCGCCGAGCTTCCGGTTGTCGAGGTGCATCTGAGCAATATTTTCCGGCGCGAGGCCTTCCGCCACCATTCCTATGTGTCGCCTGTCGCGAAGGGTGTCATCTGCGGCTTCGGCGCGCATGGCTACCTTCTCGCGCTGGACGCGTTGGCGCGGCTGATCGATGCCGACCTGAATGACGGGAACTGACATGGCGACTTTCGACATCGATGGTGAACTGGTCCGCAAGCTCGCGGGCCTGCTGGACGAAACGGGGCTGACCGAGATCGAGTTCGCCGAAGGCGAGAAGCGCATCCGGGTCACCAAGGGCGGCGGCGCGCCGGCGTTCTTCTCCCACGCCCCGGCCGGGGCCGCTCCCGCCCCGGCGGCAGCGGCCGCCCCGACCTCGGCGCCGGCCGCCCTCGGCGTGTCGAGCCACCCCGGCGCGCTCACCTCGCCGATGGTCGGCACCGCCTACACCTCGCCGGAGCCGGGAGCGGCCCCGTTCGTGCGCGTCGGCGACACGGTCAAGGCCGGCCAGACCGTGCTGATCATCGAGGCGATGAAGGTGATGAACCCGATCAAGGCCCCGAAGGCCGGGACGATCGCCCAGGTTCTCGTCGAGGATGCCCAGCCGGTCGAGTTCGGCGAAGTCCTCCTGATCATCGAATAAGGGACCATCCCGTTGTTCGAAAAGGTTCTGATCGCCAACCGAGGCGAAATCGCGCTCCGCATCCACCGCGCCTGCCGCGAGATGGGGATCCAGACCGTCGCCGTCCATTCCACGGCCGACGCCGACGCCATGCATGTGCGGCTCGCCGACGAGGCGGTCTGCATCGGCCCTGCGTCGGCCCGCGAGAGCTACCTGAACATTCCGGCGATCCTGACCGCCGCGACCATCACCGGCGCCGACGCCATCCACCCCGGCATCGGCTTCATGTCGGAGAACGCCCAGTTCGCCCAGATGGTGGAGGAGCACGGCTTCACCTTCATCGGGCCGACGCCCGAGCATATCCGCATCATGGGTGACAAGGTCACCGCCAAGAAGACGGTGCTGGAGCTGGGGCTGCCCGTGGTGCCCGGCTCGTCCGGCCCGGTCGACACGCTGGAGGAGGCGGTCGAGGTCGCCGACCGCACCGGCTACCCGGTGCTGATCAAGGCGGCGGCCGGCGGCGGCGGCAAGGGCATGAAGGTGGCCTATTCGGCCGACCAGCTGCGCGAGGCGTACCAGCTCGCCCGCGGCGAGGCCCGCGCCGCCTTCGGCAACGACCAGGTCTACATGGAGCGGTACCTGTCCCGGCCGCGCCATATCGAGATCCAGCTGCTGGGCGACATGCACGGCAACGCCGTCCATTTCGGCGAGCGCGACTGCTCGATCCAGCGGCGCCACCAGAAGGTCATCGAGGAGGCACCCTCGCCGGCGCTGAACGCGACCCAGCGCGCCTTCATCGGCGATCTAGCCGCCCGCACCACCTCCGAGCTGGGTTACCGCGGCGTCGGCACCATGGAGTTCCTGTTCGAGGACGGGGAGTTCTTCTTCATCGAGATGAACACCCGCCTCCAGGTCGAGCACACGATCACCGAGATGATCACCGGCATCGACCTGGTCCGCGAGCAGATCCGCGTCGCGACCGGCGCGCCGCTGGGATACGCCCAGGACGACATCCGCTTCCACGGACACTCGATCGAGTGCCGGGTGAACGCCGAGCACCCGGAAACCTTCGTTCCCTCCCCCGGCAGGATCAACGGCTATCATGCGCCTGGCGGACTGGGCGTGCGGGTGGACAGCGCGCTCTACGACGGCTACCGCGTGCCGCCGCACTACGACAGCCTGATCGCCAAACTGGTGGTCCACGGCACCACGCGCAACGAATGCATGATGCGCCTGCGCCGCGCGCTGGAGGAGTTCGTGATCGGCGGCGTCGACACCAGCCTGCCGCTGCACCGCCGGATCATCGCCGAAAGCAACTTCATCAACGGCGACTACGACATCCACTGGCTGGAACAGCTGATGAAGCTGAAATAGCCGGCATCCGCAGGGTTGCCCGGCGGGAGGGTGCGCGTCCCGCGCACCCTGGGCGGCGAGACGCCGCCCCTCCGCACTCCTATTCGGCGGCCTGGACGGCCGGCTCGAACAGGTCACGGAGACGGTCCATGGTGATCTTCTCCGGCGCGTACTCGGTCAGGGCGCCGGCCTCGACCTTCGCTTCGATCCCGTCCAGGGTCTCGTCGATCCGGTCGAACGGCATGCCGAACAGGTCGAAGATCGAGTAGCGCCACCATTGCAGCCGGACCAGGCGTTCGACGGTCGCTTCGGGAAAACGCATGCGCTTCACCGTGGCCGGGGTTCCGGCGACGATGGAATAGGCCGGCACGTCCTTGACCACCACGGACCGGCCGGCGACGATCGCGCCGTCGCCGATGGTGACCCCCGCCTTGATGAACACGCCCTGCCCGATCCAGACATCGTTGCCGATCGTCGTGATCTTGCAGGCGTCCTTGAACGGCACGCGCTGGCGCCTGATCTCGTCCACCCTGTCCGGGGCGCAGAAACGCGCCCAGTCGTGAAGGTCGGCGACATGGGTGACCCGCGAACTGGTCAACCAATCGACCGGATGCTCGTTCGACCCGATCATGACTTCCGGCGCGATCGAGCAGTAGCGCCCGACCCGCACATTGCCGATCTTGCCGCCGGCGATCGAGCAGAAGGCGCCGACCTGGATGATCGTCTTCGCGGCGATATGGGCCTGGACCATGGTCGGCGGCTCGAAGAACGATGTCTGGTTGAGCGTCAGGACGCCGCGGGTCTGAGGCAATTTCAATCCCAAGGTCGCCAGACCGGCAACCGGATTGGTCCCAAAGTCGACAGTCACGAAACTCATGATTTGCCTCAAATATATTGCAATTCTGAATTGACCGTCTATTATCGAAGTAATCGGCTTTACAAAGGGTTTATGGGCGCATGCAGCCCAGTACACTTGTGGGGCCTTTTATGCCTGGGCCGCTTTCACCGAACGGTCGATGATCGCCGCCGGCAGCTCTATGGTCACGGTGGTTCCCTCCCCCACGACGCTCACGATGCGCAACGTGCCGTCATGCAGGTCGACGAGGGCCTGGACCAGCGGCATGCCCAGGCCCGTGCCGCCGTACCGGCGCGACAGGACCGGCTCGGCCTGCCAGAACGGCTCGCAGACACGCGTCAGGTTGGCCGGATCGATCCCGATCCCGCTGTCCGCCACGGTGAGGACGACCCGGTCCCCGAGGGGCGCCGCGCTGACCGTCACCGTACCGCCCGCCGGCGTGAACTTCAGCGCGTTGGACAGCACGTTCAGGAGAATCTGGCGGACCGCCCGTGGGTCGGCCTTCAGGGCCGGGCAGCCGGCGTCGATCGCGATGCTCAGGCTCAGCTTGCGCTCGCGCGCGGTCGAGGAAACCTGGCGGGCGCAAGCCTCCAGCATGTGGCGGACGTCCAGGATCTCCGGGTTGATGGCGTGCCGGCCGGCGTCGATCTCGGTCAGGTCGAGCAGATCGTTGATGATCTGGAGCAGCTGGTTGCCGCTCCCGTGGATCTCGCGTGCGTAGTCGCCAAGCGGCGCCCCCTTGGCCACCGACGCCGGATCGTCCCGGATCAGCTCGGAGAAGCCGATGATCGCGTTGAGCGGCGTGCGCAGCTCGTGGCTCATGGTCGACAGGAACTGGGACTTGGCCCGGCTCCCCTCCTCCGCGCGGATCAGGGCTCCGCGCAGTTCGTCGGCATAGCGCGCCCTCTCGCGAAGCGCCGCGTCGAACGCCTTGAGGAACTGGTTGGTCCTGGCGACCAGCAGACCCAGTTCGTCGGAATCGTGGCCGGGCGGAACCTCGACGAGATGGCTGCCGGGCGACTGGGCGTCGATCCGGGTGAAATCCTTGCTGATCGCCAGGATCGGCTTGGTCACCATGAAATGGAACATGGCGGTGAGCAGCAGCCCCAGCGCCAGGTTGCGGAACAGGCCGCTGATCAGGGTGGATCGCGCCCGGTCCAGGAAAGCCGTCGCGACGATGTGGCTGTCGACGGCGACGTAGAGCTTGCCGATCTCCAGCCTCGGCCGGTTCACAGGCTCGTAATAGAGCGGCACCGTGATATCGAGCGACTTGCCGAACAGCCATTCGGAAAAAAGCCGCAGCCGGGTTTCCATGAGCGGCCGTTCGCGCACCGCCAGCCGCGCCCCGAACTCGTCCTGGATCCGCGCCTGGTAGATCGGCTGGTAGCTCAGGAGGCCCTTGAGGACGTCGGATGCCAGGGAGGAATCGAGGTCGTAGGCGGCCTTTGCCGCGGCTTCCGCGATAATCTGGGTGACCTCCTCCAGCGTGCGGCGCTGGACTTCCCGCTCGCGCCGGGCATCGTCTATGAGGTCGAGGGCGCTTACGAAGGTCCCCAGGAGGATTGCGACGATGACCGTGTTGCGGGCCTGCCGGAAGGAAAGCCGGTCGAATAGGCGAGCCATCGTCCTCACATGTCCGCAGCCAGTCCGGGTGAGCCCTCCGCCCCGGAGGGTCTCCGGGACGAGGCGCCGCCCGGGTCTTCCTGCGCATGAAGCGACCCCGACGGTATCAGGCAGTTGAGCTCAATTAGGTTAAGCCAAAGTTTAATAAATTACTTCCTATCCGACGAGGGTCAAGACCCGAGGCTGTTCGACTCGTTCAGCAGCTGCGTCAGCCTCTCCTTCAACTGGTTCACCTGGCTTCTCACGACCACGGCGCTGTTGTCGAGCACGAGCGCCAAGCCGCGTGTCTCGCTGGCATCCTCGGAAACGGCGGTGATCCGCTCCGACACCTCGCCGGTGCCGTTCGCCGCCGACATCGCGTTTTGGCTGATCGACTCGGTCGCGCTGCCCTGGTCGGTGACCGCGCCCGTGATCAGCTCCGCGATCGCGTCGATCCGGCTGATCACCTCCTGGACCTCGTGGATGTGGGCGATGACGATCTCTGCGGCGCTCTGGACCGCGACGATCTGGCCGCTGATCCGGTCGGTCGCCTGCCCGGTCTGGGTCGCCAGCACCTTCACCTCGCTCGCCACGACGGCGAAGCCCTTGCCCGCCTCCCCGGCGCGTGCCGCCTCGATGGTGGCGTTCAAGGCCAGCAGGTTGGTCTGGCTGGCGATGCCGGTGATCAGCTTGGCCGCCTCCCCGATGTTGCTCGCGGCGTCGGCCAGCTTCGCCACGACCCGCTGGGTCTGCTCGCCCTGCCCGACCGCCCGCTTGACGATGTCCGAGACCTCGGCGACCTGTGAGCCGATCTCCCGGGAGGCGGTCGCCAGTTCCTCGGTCGAGGTGGCGACGGTCTGCACGTTGGCCGTCGCGTCGCGTGCCGCCTCCGCGACGCCGGCCGACTGCTCGCCCGTGCGGCGCGCCGCGGCGTTCAGCCGCTCCGCCAGGTCGGCGATGCCGGCGGCCTGCTCGATCACGGCCATGACGGTGGACTGGACCTCCGCTTCCAGGGAGCTCGCGAGGGTGGCGAGGCGGGCGGCGAACTCCTCCTTGCGCCGACGCTCCTTGATCTCGTCTTCGGCCTTGAGGCGCTCCATCTCCTCCGCATTGCTCCGGAACACCTCGATCGCCCGCGCCATGGCGCCGATCTCGTCGCGGCGCATCGCTCCCGGCACGCTGGAGGACCGGTCGCCGGTCGCCAGCCGCTGCATGGCGCGCTCGATCGAGCGCAGCGGCACCGTGATGCTGCGGACCAGCACCAGGCTGAGCAGGAGGAACAGCACGATGATGCCGGCCCCGGCGATCAGCCCGGTCCGGCCGGTCGCGTCCCGGACATAGTCCTTGTCGGTCCGGGCCGCCTCCATCCCGGCGCTGGCGAAATCGAACAGGCCGGCGAACCGGCCGGGCATCGCGGCCAGGGCGGCGTTGAACGCGGACACTTCCCGGACCAGCTTGCCCTGGTGCTCCACCAGCGCCGCGAGGTCGGCGCGATAGACGGCCCCGAGGCTGACCAGCGCCTCCTGGGTCGGCACGTCGAGGCCCGACCCCATCATGCCGAACTCGAACTCCCGGAACGCCTTCTTATGGGCGCCCATGACGCCCATGTCGCCGTAGAGCAGGAAATCCTTCTCGATGACCCGCATGGTCAGCATGCGAACATAGGTTTGCGCCACCATGCCGATCGGCCACTTGCGCAGTTCGGTCTCGACGGCGTTGACCGAGGCGCGCAGCTTTCCCCGAAGGCCGCTGTCTTCGTCCAGGCCCATGACCTCCAGGGTCTTCTCCACGGCGGCGAAGCGTTCCGCCGCGTCGCGCAGGGTCGAACGCATGCCGTCGACCTGGTCCGCGGCACTGCCGGTCGCGGCATGGGCGGCGACCCGGTCGAGCAGGCGGTCGACCTCGACGGCGCCGGCGCGGAAGCCGGCGGCGGCGCGGGAATCCCGATTGGCGATGAAGTCCCGCGCCTGGATCTGGAGATCGGCGACCCGCCGCTCCGCCGAAGCCGCGAGCACGACGAGGTCCCCGAAGGAACCGAGCCGGCCCGTCGCCTGGTTCATGTGCCGGTCGGCCAGCAGGAACAGCCCGACCATGACGATCACGGTGGCGAGGGCGACGATCACCAGCATACCGACGCGCGTGCCGATCGCCAGGCGGGACAGGATGCCGGGCCGGTCGTCAGCCTCGGACGATCCGGGCAGAAGAATCGACACCTCCGACCCTGTCATTCCGTAAATAATGGCCGCATTTGACATGGTATTCACGATCCAGAAACAGGAATGTCATAAAACTGTCTTCTTACATACAGTTTTCGACATCCATAGGCAAGATGATTATTCATCTATTACATGCAGACTCATGGACCCCTTTCCTAAACAAATCCTTTCCAATTCTTCGATGGCCGATTTGTCGCGCCCTATACTGCCGGACCCCGCCATGGGCCTGCGGCACCCTCCCAAGCGGGTCCTCCATGGGGGTCCGGTAGAGCTCTCCCCAATCCCGGCGGCGACCTATATAGTATCCCGGCGAGTTCGGCCCGGAGCGGGAGACGACGACATCATAATGACTGGTTTGACGGCACAGCTTCTGCTGCGAGCCTATGCCGCCGGGATTTTCCCCATGGCGGAGAGTGCGGAATCCGACGAACTCTACTGGTTTGACCCCGAACAGCGCGGCATCCTGCCGCTCGACGACATGCATGTCCCGCGCCGCCTGCGCCGGACCGTCCGGAGCGGGCGTTTCGAGGTCCGCGTCGACAGCGATTTCCACGGCGTCATCCAGGGCTGCGCCGAAGCGACCCGGGACCGGCCGAAGACCTGGATCAACGGCGAGATCATCCGGCTCTATTCGGTCCTGTTCGACCTGGGCTTCGCCCACTCCGTCGAGTCGTGGCGCGACGGCCAGCTCGTGGGCGGGCTCTACGGCGTGGCGCTGGGCGGCGCCTTCTTCGGGGAAAGCATGTTCAGCCGGGAGACCGACGCCAGCAAGGTGGCGCTGGTCCATCTGGTCGCACGCCTGCGCCGCAACGGCTTCACCCTGCTGGACACCCAGTTCGTGACCGAGCACCTCAGCCAGTTCGGCACGGTGGAGATCCCCCGGTCAAGCTATCGGGCGCAGCTCGCCCGCGCGCTCCAGGTCACGCCCGACTTCACCGCCGGGACCGAGCAGGAGGTGATCGACGCCTATTTGCAGTCGATCACCCAGATATCGTAGACCGGGTGCTCCAGCGCGGAGAGCGCGGGGCTGGAGGCGAACATCCAGCCGCTGAACAGCGCCTCGGTCGCCTCGTCCGGCCGTTCCTCCAGGATCTCCAGGAACGCCGCCGATTCCGGCGGCTCGACCGGCGACGCCTTGCGGCAGGTCTGCGCGGTGATGCGCAGGGAGCCGAACTCGACCGGCTGGCCGACCGGCACCTCGATCGTCACGACTCGGGCGGTCACCTTGTCCAGCCCCTGGAGCACGGCATGGGGCATGCTCTCCATCCCTTCCGACGCGCCGGTCTGCGCCGAGGCGGGCACCGCCAGGGCTGCGAAGGCCAGGACCGCGAAGGCAGTGCCGGCGATGCCGGCCGCGATGTTCCGTCTGTCCATCAACTCTCTCGTTCGCTGGGCCATCCGCCGTCAGTCGCCCGGCCTGTCGGCGGCGAACCGCAGGCGGACATAGTCGGCGTACCAGGTGCCGTCGGATTTCAACAGGTGCGGGGCGATCGCCGCCATCACCTCGTTCAGGACGGCGCTCCGCTCCCCCTCCGGCACGGCGGCGAGGAAGCTGCCGGCGAAGGTCGCGAGCCAGCCGGCCATCCCGGTCGGCAAGGGCGTCGGCCGCTCGATCAGCTCGCAAGAGCGTACCTGGAATCCTGCCGCCGCCAGCCTGGCGGCATAATCCGCCGGCGTCGGGAAGAACCAGGGATTTGCGGCCTTGCCGTCGATGCCGCGCCGGTCCAGCGCCGCCTCCAGCGCATCGACGATCCGCGCGACGTTGCCGGCGCCGCCGAACTCGCCGACGAACCGGCCGCCGGGTCTCAGCGCGTTCCACACCCCGGCGATCACGTCGTCCGGCCGCAGCATCCAGTGCAGCGCCGCGTTGGAGAAGACGGCATCGAACCCGCCGCCCACGGCCAGCGCATGTCCGTCCATCAGATGGACCTCGATCCCGCGCGCCCGCGCCGCCACGGTCAGCTCGGGGCTGGCATCCACGCCGACCACCCGGCAACCGGCGGCCGCGAGCTTCTCCGTCAGCGCACCGTCGCCGCAGCCCAGGTCGAGGATCCGCTCGCCCGGCCGGGGGGCCAGCAGGTCGACGACCGGCAGGCCGAGATCCGCGACGAACCGGGCGTTCTCCGCATAGCCGCAGGCATCCCAGCGCTGCGAAGGTCCGGTCCGGTCGATCATCGCCCGAAGCTCCCCGTTCACCCCATGGTCCGAACCCGCGGTCAGTTGCCCAGCAGGCCGCCGCCCGCCGCGGGGGGCGCCGGCGGGGTCTCGGCGCCCTGTCCCTGAGCCTGTCCCTGCTGTCCGCCGCTTTGCATGCTGAAGATGACCTGGCCCAGCAGCTGTTCCAGGCCGGGGGTGGACTGGGTGAAGTCGATCCGGCCGCCGGGCTGGATGAGGTCCGGGTCGCCGCCCGGCTCCAGCGCCATGTACTTGCCGCCCAGCAGGCTCTCGCTGGCGATCAGCGCGACCGTGTCCTTGGGCAGCTTGATGCTGGGATCGATGGTCATTCGGACGACGGCCAGATATGTGGCCGGATCGAGGCTCTGGCTGGTCACGGTGCCGACCTTGACGCCGCTGATGCGGACGTCGCTGCCGCTCTGCAGGCCGCCGACGCTGGAGAAGTTGGCCGAGACCTCGTAGCCCTCGACCCGCCTCAGGTCGGCGCTGGTATAGGCAAAGACCAAAAAGAAACCCGCCACGGCGATGACGACACCGCCGAGCACGGTTTCAATGGTATTCCTGCGCATTCATGATTCCTCGGTGGATGGGCCCGCGGCGACCGGCGCGTCCAGGGATCGGGCGAACGGCCGCGCGGGCGACCGGGGAGTATGCCGGGCGGTCAGCCCGGCGTCCACGGTTCATAGTCGCCGGTGGCGCGCTCCCGCTGGCCGCCCTCCAGCGTGTGGCCCGGCGGCCGGTAGGCGCCGAGGCTGCCGGTGGCGTTGGGCACGTGGGGCTTCTGCCAGGGCTTGTGGAACGCGCTGTTCTCCTTCAACGGCTCATTGACCGTGAAGTGCAGCCAGCCGTGCCATTCCGGCGGAACCTTGGTCGCTTCGGGCTCGCCGTTGTAGAGGACCCAGCGGCGCTCCCGCCGGCCCTTGGCTTTCTTTTCGCGGTAGTACACGTTGCCGAACTGGTCCGTTCCGACCAGCTCGCCGCGGCGCCACGTGAACAGGCGGATCTGCAGGTTGGACAGAAACGTATTGAAGGATATGCGTTCTTTCATGGCCGCTCGCTGACGGGTTCGAACCCGCGTTCCGCTCTTTTCGTCGCCGCGGAATATGGCACTTGGGCTTGCCCGCGTCCAG
Organism: Skermanella mucosa; assembly: GCF_016765655.2. Classification (NCBI taxonomy): domain Bacteria; kingdom Pseudomonadati; phylum Pseudomonadota; class Alphaproteobacteria; order Rhodospirillales; family Azospirillaceae; genus Skermanella; species Skermanella mucosa. The sequence continues at coordinate 1,474,241 of NZ_CP086106.1, read as the reverse complement.
CCGGACGCAAGAGGGGGAGCCCGATATTCGCCGGCCCGCGACTCCGGTGGGGCCTGACGGCTGAATCGGCGCACCCCTGTCAACGGCTTTACGCGGGCGCCGGCCGAGGCTACGGTCTTCCATCCCGAGCCCCCTCCCCCTGAGACACCGTGTCGCTCCGACCACAGCCACCCACGACATTTTGTGGGTGAGGGAACATCGACGTCAAAATGTGGTTGCCTGCACCAGAACTTGTGGCACACTCCCACTCCAAGCACAGGATATCGTGGCCGGCCCGGACGGGCGGAGGCCGCGGTGCCACGGGGCAGCAGGAATTTTCAGCCGGCGCCGGCCAGAGACGGCGCCCGCCAGAGCCAGGGGACCACTGAGATGCGGATTGAGCGACGTTTCACGACCGAAGGAAAGGACGCCTACGACGGAATCGAGTTCCGCCGTACCACCAGCGAGATCCGCAATCCCGATGGCTCGGTCGTGTTCCAGCTCGCCGACATCGACGTCCCGGCCGACTGGAGCCAGGTCGCCTGCGACATCCTTGCGCAGAAGTATTTCCGCAAAGCCGGCATCCCCGCGGCCCTGAAGGCGGTCGAGGAGAACACGGTCCCCAGCTGGCTGTGGCGCAAGGTCGCCGACGAGGAGGCGCTGAAGCGGGTCTCCAAGGAGAACCGGCTGGTCGGCGAGACCTCGGCCCGGCAGGTGTTCGACCGGCTGGCCGGCACCTGGACCTACTGGGGCTGGCAGGGCGGCTATTTCGACGCCGAGTCGGACGCGCGCGCCTTCTTCGACGAGATGCGCTACATGCTGTGCCGCCAGATGGCGGCGCCCAACAGCCCGCAATGGTTCAACACCGGCCTGCACTGGGCCTACGGCATCGACGGCCCCGCCCAGGGCCACTACTACGTCGATTTCCGCACCGGCGAGCTGACCGCGTCCGAGTCGGCCTACGAGCACCCGCAGCCGCACGCCTGCTTCATCCAGGGCGTCCGCGACGACCTGGTCGGCGACGGCGGCATCATGGACCTGTGGGTGCGCGAGGCGCGCCTGTTCAAGTACGGCTCCGGCACCGGCTCCAACTTCTCCAAGGTCCGCGGCGACGGCGAGAAGCTGTCGGGCGGCGGCCGGTCCTCCGGCCTGATGAGCTTCCTGAAGATCGGCGATCGCGCCGCGGGCGCCATCAAGTCCGGCGGCACCACCCGGCGCGCCGCCAAGATGGTCACGGTCGACCTCGACCACCCGGACATCGAGGCCTACATCGACTGGAAGGTCACCGAGGAGCAGAAGGTCGCGGCGCTGGTCGCCGGCTCCAAGCTCGCCTCCAAGCACATGAACGCGGTCATGGCCGCCGCCACCGAGGGATTCTCCCCGACCGACCCGAAGCGCCTGGACCCCAAGGAGAACAAGGCGCTGAAGAAGGCCGTCGTCGCCGCCCGCAAGGCGATGATCCCGGAGAACTACGTCCAGCGCGTGATCCAGTTCGCCGGCCAGGGCTACACCTCGATCCAGTTCAAGACCTACGACACCGACTGGGATTCGGAAGCCTACCTGACCGTCTCGGGCCAGAACTCCAACAATTCGGTCCGGATCTCCAACGACTTCATCGAGGCCGTGCTGGACGATGCCGACTGGCAGCTGATCCGCCGCACCGACGGCAAGGTCGCCAAGACCCTCAAGGCCCGCGACCTGTGGGAGAAGATCGGCGAAGCGGCCTGGGCCTGCGCCGATCCGGGAGTCCAGTTCGACACCACCATCAACGAGTGGCACACCTGCCCGGCGTCCGGCCGCATCAACGCGTCGAACCCGTGCTCGGAATACATGTTCCTGGACGATACGGCGTGCAATCTGGCGTCGCTGAACCTCATGACCTTCCGCAGCGCCGACGGCGAGTTCGACATCGAGTCGTTCGAGCATGCCTGCCGGCTGTGGACCGTCGTGCTGGAAATCTCCGTGCTGATGGCCCAGTTCCCGTCCAAGGAGATCGCCCAGCTCAGCTACGAGTTCCGCACGCTGGGCCTCGGCTACGCCAACCTGGGCGGCCTGCTGATGGCGGCCGGCATCTCCTATGACAGCGACGAGGGCCGCGCGCTGTGCGGCGCCATCACCGCCGTCATGACCGGCGTGTCCTACGCGACCTCGGCCGAGATGGCGCAGGAGCTGGGCACCTTCCCCGGCTACGAGATCAACCGCGACCACATGCTGCGGGTGATCCGCAACCACCGCCGCGCCGCCTATGGCGACGCGTCCGGCAACGGCCCGGAGTACGAGGGCCTGTCGGTCCTGCCGGTCGCGATCCGGGAGGGCGAGTGCCCGAACCGGGACCTGGTCGCGGCGGCCCGGCGCGCCTGGGACAATGCGCTGGAGCTGGGCGAGCTGTACGGCTTCCGCAACGCCCAGGCCACGGTGATCGCCCCCACGGGCACCATCGGCCTGGTGATGGACTGCGACACCACCGGCATCGAGCCGGACTTCGCCCTGGTGAAGTTCAAGAAGCTGGCCGGCGGCGGCTACTTCAAGATCATCAACCGGGTGGTGCCCGAGGCGCTGCGCAAGCTGGGCTACACGCCCGGGCAGATCGAATCGATCGAGCGGTACGCCGTCGGCCACGGCACGCTCAAGACCGCGCCCGGCGTCAACCACGCCGCACTGAAGGCCAAGGGCTTCACCGACGAGACGCTGAAGGCGCTGGAGCAGGGCCTCGGCAACGCCTTCGATATCAAGTTCGCCTTCAACAAGTGGTCGCTGGGCGCCGAGTTCTGCACCGAGGTGCTGGGCATCCCGGCCGCCGCGCTGGACGACTTCGGCTTCGACATGCTGGCCCACCTGGGCTTCTCGCGGGCCGAGATCGACGCGGCGAACACCTACTGCTGCGGCGCCATGACGCTGGAGGGCGCCCCGCACCTCCGCGAGGAGCACCTGTCGGTGTTCGACTGCGCCAACCCCTGCGGCCGGATCGGCAAGCGGTATCTCTCGACCGAGAGCCACATCCGCATGATGGCGGCGGCCCAGCCCTTCATCTCGGGCGCCATCTCCAAGACCATCAACATGCCGAACTCGGCCACGGTCGAGCAGTGCAAGGACGCCTACATGCTGTCCTGGCGCCTGGGCACCAAGGCCAACGCGCTGTACCGCGACGGCTCCAAGCTCAGCCAGCCTCTGTCCAGCAGCATCCTGGAAGGCGAGGACGAGTCGGAGGAAGAGGATACCGTCCAGGCCATCATCGACGCCCCGCCGGCCGAGCGGGCGCCGATGGTCGCGGAGCGGATCGTCGAGAAGGTGGTCGAGCGCATGCGCGAGCGCGCCGACCGGGAGAAGCTTCCCCACCGGCGCAAGGGCTACACTCAGAAGGCGGTGGTCGGCGGCCACAAGGTCTATCTGCGCACCGGCGAGTACGAGGACGGCCGGCTGGGCGAGATCTTCATCGACATGCACAAGGAAGGCGCCGCCTTCCGGTCGCTGATGAACAACTTCGCCATCGCGATCTCGATCGGCCTGCAGTACGGCGTGCCGCTGGAGGAATTCGTGGAAGCCTTCACCTTCGTCCGTTTCGAGCCGTCGGGTCCGGTCCAGGGCAACGACGCGATCAAGATGGCGACCTCGGTGATCGACTACATCTTCCGCGAGCTGGCGATCAGCTACCTGCAGCGCACCGACCTGTCCCACGCCACCCCGGACGACCTGTTCCCGGACAGCCTCGGCACCGGCGACGGCGAAGGCAACCTGCCCCCGGCGGCGGAGCGTTTCACCAAGGACACGCTCGACGCCGTGCAGAAGGTCGCCAGCAAGGGCTATGTCCGGTCCAACCTGCGCGTCCTGCCGGGCGGCCAGTCAACCCGCGGGGTCGCTGCCATGGCGATGGCGACGGGCAGCCAGGCGACCGCTCTGGCCGGCGGCGCCACGCTGGGCAACGAGGCGACGGCCCGCGCGCTGTCCCCCGAACAGTCCCAGCCGGCCGTCGCCGTGGCGGTCGCGACGGCGCCGGCGGCCGACCAGCGGATGGAGCGGATCCGCGAGGCCCGCGCCAAGGGTTATGAGGGCGATCCCTGTGGCGAGTGCGGGAACATGACCCTGGTTCGCAACGGCACCTGCATGAAGTGCGACACCTGCGGGTCCACGACCGGCTGCTCCTGACAGGCGCCGGGGGCGGCGGTTTCCCCGGGAACCGCCGCCCGCCATACCTGACTTGAACGGGCTTTGCCCGCCGCGGCCGGACGGCTGCGGCGGGCAAATGCGTTTCGGCCGTCCGGGGTGCCGTGCCGGCCGAAAGTCGTTTCCCGCCTGGATTCCTGTTTCCTCAAATGGCCTGCTCCGGGAAGCCACGGCGCTCCCAAATCCACCTACAGCACTTCAGCGAGACGCAGCTACCCCATAATATAATTATGGGATTGATCAGAGAGGCTGTTCGGGAAACCGCCCCGGCTAATCTCAGGAGGCACGACGAACGATCACCTTTCCTTGCAACATTGCCTGGAAATGCTCGAAAGGCCGGCATCCTGATGTTTTACCACTGTCTTCGTTACTTGATTGCCTCAAAGCCGAGCGATAACGTTCGAGGAAGTCGTCGCGTGTCCGGGATGCGCCCCGAACATTTTGGTGATGCGTCACATGGCGCTTTGAGGTCTCTGCTTGAACGATAATCAAACCAAACGCGGACCGAGACCAATCCCAACGACCGGTGCTGTTGGCGAGCGGCATCAATGAGTGGAGCCCCGCCGGCTGGAGTAGCCCCTCGCATGAAAGTTGTTTACCAGATTACCCTGTACCATAAAAAGGATCAGTTCCGATGGTTGATGGCCGCGCTGTACAACGACCTTGATTATTTCATGATTCATATCGACAGGAACTCTCCTGAAAGCTATGTTCGCGATATAGTTGAGATTTGCGGAAATCGCCCAAATATCCATTTCCAACGGTCGCTTCCGATCTATTGGGGCGGCTGGAGCATCGTCGAATCACAGTTGCAAGGCTTGCAGGAGGCCGTCGAACTTTGGCCGGACTGGCAATATTTCCTAAACATAAGTGGTCAGGATTACCCACTCCGCCGCCGTGAAGGCATCGTCGAATATCTGACTGGATTGAGCGGCTCGAGCGGAATAGCATGCATGCCGTTGCCGGACCTCGGCATAAGCATCCGTCGTCGCACATGGTTCCAATGCATTGAATTTGGGCATCGAGTCCACCGGATCCCTTTGCCGAGAGCCGATCTTCTTGTCCGCAGGATACACTGGAAAGGATCTGGATGGCACATTCTCTCGCGCAGCTTCAGCGAGTGGGTCGTATCGAGTCCGACCGCGATGAAGTGGCGCAGACGCTGCAGGCGCGTGATGTTCCCGGATGAGTTCTATTTCCAGAACGTCATCATGGACAGCCCTTTCCGATCGTCGCGGTCCAACGACAACGGCAGGTTCGTGCTGTGGGAGCAGGCCTCTTCCCGTCCCACCGTGCTGCGCAGGAGCGATTTCGACCAGATGATGGAAAGCGGAAAGATATTCGCCCGCAAGTTCGACAACGACCAGGACATCCACATCGTCCAGGCCATCGCCGAAAAGGTCGGCCATCCGACGCCCGAGTAATCGAAGGAGACCTTTGGTCCATTGCTTACAGGAAAACTACACCGATATCCCGTAGCGGCGAGGGTCTAGAGAGACCGATATGAAGATCGCATATATCATACTCGCTCATAAGAACCCGCCGCAGATGGCGAGAATGCTGCAGGCCCTCAGCCATGACGGAGCGTCCTTCTTCGTCCACATCGACAGAAAGGTGACGATCGATCCCTTCGTGGCGGCCGTCAGCGACCGGGGATTGAGCGCGTATTTCGTTCCGGACAGGCAGGATGTCCTGTGGGGCGGCTACAGCATGGTCCAGGCGACGGTCGACACCCTGGCCGCGGCGCTGTCGGCGGGTCCGCACGACTACTACATCCTGTTGAGCGGCTCCGATTACCCCATCCGGTCGACCGGCGATCTCCTGGCGGAACTCGGCGAGGCGCGGCACGAGTACATCAACCGGCACCGGATGCCGGCGGACCATGTGGGAAAGCCCATCAGCCGTCTCCAGCATCCCTACCGGGCGACCCGGGATCCGCGGAAGCCGCAGGCCCGGATCATCAACGGCTTCCTGAGGCTGCTCCCCAAGCAGGACTACAAGAAGGTGCTCGGCGAACTGGAGCCGCACGGCGGATCCCAGTGGTGGTGTCTTTCCGAGCCCTGCATCCGGTACATCCTGCAGTTCATCGACAGCCGCCCGGAATTCGTTTCCTTCTTCAGGACGGTGAAGATCCCGGACGAAATCATGTTCCACACCATACTGTCCAGGTCGCCCTTCGAGGACCGGGTCAAGCCGGCCCTGATGTTCACGACCTGGGAACAGAAAGGGATGAGCCCGCGAACCCTGACCGCCGCCCAGATCCCGCAGCTGCGGGAAAGCGGGAAGTTCTTCGCCCGGAAATTCGATCTGGATGCCGATCCCGGCATCTTCGACCTCATCGACAGCCAGCTGAGGCGGTAAGGCTCCCTCCTCAGAACAGTCCCATCCGCTTCACGGCCTCGGGAAGATCGCGCGTATCGAGGATGCGCAGGTCGGACGGGCTGGCATTCTCGATATCGACCGTCCCTCCCCCGGCCTTTCCCAGGTCGACCCGCGTGCCGTTCTTCGTCCGGTACGCCGCCTCGGGGCTCTTCCCGCCGTCTCCCCCGCGGATCCCGCCGTCCCCCGCCACGCCGGAGGCGAGCTTGGCTACGGCGAGGGCGGTCACGCCCGACCGGCCTGCCTGCCGGCCGGCATCGCAGACGGCAAGGATATCGGTTTTTGGGTCGAAGTTGACGATGGTGTCGTGGCTGCCGTCGGCGCAGATGACGAAGGTGTCGGCTCCCGAACCGCCCGACAGGACGTCGTCGCCAGGTCCGGCCACCAGGATATTGTTTCCGGACTTTCCATCCAGCCGGGCACCGCCGGCGGCCGCGATCAGCAGATCGTCCTTGTTGCGCCCGCCGACGGCGTTCTCGAACGTCACGCGGTTCGTTCGCACGTCGGACGGCGGCCCCCAGCGTTCGCCGTCCATGTTCCAGTAGACCGCCGGAATCCACATTCCGTGTCCGTCATAGACATCCGACCTTTTCACCAGCACCTGGTTGTGATGGCTCCTGCCCCCGTGGAAGTTGACGTCCCGGTCGGTGAAATCGATCGAAATGTCGTTGTAGGCATTGGCCGACCAGCTGTGGAAGGTCACGCTGTGCCGCATTCCCCGGTCCGAAAGGTCGCGCAGCCGGCTGGCGAAGACCGTCCCGAGATGGACGGCGTAGCCCTGCCCGCCCTTCTTGTTGTGCGCGCCGTCGGACGAAAGCCGCTCGCCGTCCAGGCCATAGGTCCTGTAGAAGCCGAACGCCCCGCTGGCGGCATCCTGGACATGGATGTTCCTGAGGCGCGGTCCCCTCAGCCCGTCCAGCCGAAGCGCATAGGTATGCATCTTGAAGTCCGGAAGCGTCTCCTTGCCCCAGCTCAGCGGGTCCGCCCGTCCGTAGGCATAGGTGATCGTCATGTCCGAGATGGAAACGCCTGCCAGCAGGTCCAGCCGCTTCGCCGCCGCGGAGCCCGCCGAATAGTCGAACCCCACGGGAAGGCTAAGGCTGATCAGGCTCCCCTCGACCTTCTCCACCACGGCCAGAGTCTCCCTCAAGGGAAACTTGAACATCCACGGCTTGACCGCGTCCCGCCGAAAGCCGATCGCGTCGAAATAGGCATCGTCATTGGGCTGGGACAGGTGGATCGCATCTCCGGGCCGGACCGCTCCGGGCCGGACCGCGTTCTCGCCCCGGATCCGGATGGTGCGGTCCGACGCCTTCGCGTCCGAAGCCAGCTTGAACGCGGGGCCGGCGGTTCCGCCGACGAATTCCAAGGCATTGTCGCCCGATCCCGGCGGGAAACTCCACTCCAGCATGGTCCTGCCGATCCCCGCCCCCTCCAGGGCGATGTCGCCGCGCCTGATCTCGATCTTGGACGAGAATTCATAGCGCCCGGCCTGAAACCGGATCGTCGCCCCGGCCGGGGCGTCCTCGATCATCTCCTGAAGCTCCGGGGCCGATATGCCGAGGGGCACGATCCTGTCGGGAATGCCGGATCGCGACTCCCCGGCCCCGGCATATTCCCCTGTCAAGGCAAGCACCATGGCAATCATTGTGACGAGCTTACAAACAAAGAGAGTAATTCTCGCAACTGCTGTATCGCCGGGCATCATGGATAGGCGCCCCCCGACCCTCATAGCCCTTTTGTCGGAGGCTCTGATCGGGATCGGCAGTTTTGCGGATTCGAACAATGTCAAAGACTAAACTCCCCTCATATCGATGATAAAGTTGAAGCGGAAAAAGGGACAAACTTGAGATGAAAATGGATTTTATCAATTCTTATCTAATAAACTGCTCTAAAATGGACAGATTAGAGTTTGCCATGATGCCATTTTGCTATGGTTTCACCTGAAATAGCCTATAAGATTAGCACCTCTCTGGCGTATCGGTATTAACACCAATCTTTAAATCCCTTGGTCTTCAGCGCGCAAACATATCAAGGAGGTTTCCCGCGTCCATTTTTTGCTTTGCCCTTTGCCGATGGAGATACAATAGTGATGCTGCAGCGCATAACCCAGCTGGATTGCATTCTTTTTAAGGAACGTTGTCGGTGACAAATTTATACCAATCCTATTCTTTAAATTGGACAGTATTGAATCGGCCTCCGCAACCAAGTTTGATGAGTGTTTGCCTGCTGAGAAGCCTCGCGCCATGACAGAGATTCCCGACCAGAAGCCCCGCCACGATCGATGAGTCCACAGATTTTTTCCTTCCCGTTGCTCTCCGGACATGCTGAAGATCCCCCTGCGAACGATCCCGAACCGGAGTCTGCCAAGGCGATGACCTGGCGGGACGAAGCCGGATCGGCAAGCCTCGCGGAGCAGCTTCCCCGTGCGGGCTCGCCGGTGGCGATGCGGTTCCGTTGCGCTTCCCGGAACGATCCGATGACCCGGGTCATCGGATCGCCCACTCCCGTTTCCCAACGTTTTCACGGCACCCGCGATCTCGAACCGATCGTTCAGGGTACCGGCCCGACGGCCATCAGTCTTTGAGGCCGAGGCCGGCCGAACCCACATCGAAAGGACCAGATGCATGTGGACCCCTCGCCCCGCTGCCAACAACGCTACCGACTTCATCTCCATCGAGGGCGGCGCGCGTCTGACCGGGCAAGTCCGCGTTCCCGGCGCCAAGAACGCCACGCTGCCGGCCCTCGTCGCGGCCTGTCTGTCCAGAGAGCCGACCACGCTGACCAACGTGCCGCTCGACCTGGCCGATGTCAGGCTGATGATCACGACCCTCGGCGCCCATGGCGTGCGGATCACCTTCGACGGTCCCAGCACCGTCACCCTGGACGGAAGCGGCTGGCACGGCGGGGCCTTCTCGCCCGAGCTGTCGACGCGGTTCCGCCATGTCCTCCTGCTCATGGGCCTGTCGGCCTTCTACCAGGTCCCCGCCGACCTGACCGGCGTCGGCGGCTGCTCGCTGGGCAGCCGCAAGCATGACCTGCACGCGCAGCTGTTCTCCGATTTCGGGTATTTCGTCTTCGATAACGAGCGGTCGTTCAGCATCTGCGGCGGCCCGAAGGCGGAAACCGTCACGACCTCGTTCCACTATCCGTCGTTCGGTGCCACGCTGAACTTCCTGTTCGCCGCCGCGGGACGGGTCGGGCAGCAGTCGATCCTGCACAACGCCGCCCTGAACCCCGAGGTGATCGACACGATCACGCTCCTGCAGTCCATGGGAGCCGAGATCGCCTGGGACGCCAACCGCACCCTGTCGGTCACCGGACCGCGGAAGCTGCGGGGCGTCTCGCACCAGATCCTGGGCGACCGCGTGTTCGCGGCGACGCTGGCGGCGGCGGTGGCCTGCACCCGCGGCGAGGCCCTGGTCACGGGCGTCGGCGCGGAATACCTGGCCAACGAGTTCGAAGTCTGGCAGGCCGCAGGTCTCCGGGTCCAGCCGACGGCGACCGGATTCGGCGTCGCATGCCCCGACAGGCTGACCGCCCAGGACGTCGCCACCCGGCCCTATCCCGGCTTCCACACCGACATCCAGCCGCTCCACACCGTCATGATGTCCCTCGCCCGGGGCACCTCGCGGGTGACCGAGACCATCCTGGACGACCGTTTCCGGTATTGCCCGGAACTGGTGCGGATGGGCGCCCGCATCGACGTGGTCGACGGGGGATTCACCTGCGTCAACGGACAGGACGGCAAGATCGCCGTGGTCGAGGGCGTGGAACGGCTTCACGCTTCCGACGTTCAGGCTACAGACATCCGGGGAGGTGCCGCGGTCGTCGTGGCGGCCCTGGCGGCCGAGGGCAGGACGTCGATCGGGAACATCTATCAGCTGGACCGCGGCTATGCCGACCTGGCGACCGTGCTGTCGTCCCTCGGGGCCAGGATCCAGCGGGTCAACGCAACCTACTCTCCCGCGTCGTCCGCGGAACAGAATACTCCTCTCAACAAGCGAGGCGCAGCATGCCTGACCCCTTTGCCGGGCTGACTACGCAACGGCCGATCCGCCGCGACGAACCGCTCCACCCCTACACGACATGGAAGGTCGGCGGGACGGCGCGGTGGTTCTGGGAACCCGATGGCGATGCCCTGTCCGACGTCCTGCGGCGGTGCCGGGAAACCGGCATTCCCGTCCGCGTGCTCGGCCGCGGCTCCAACGTCCTGATCGACAGCCGCGGCTTCGACGGCCTGGTGATCTGCCTGCGCAACAGCTTCACCGACATCGAGGTCGAGGGATCGACGGTGCGTGCCGGCGCCGGCGTGCAGCTTCCCAAGCTGGCTCGGACCGCATCCCGTGCCGGGATCGCCGGCTTCGGGTTCCTGGTCGGCATCCCTGGCTCGGTCGGCGGCGGGACCGCCATGAACGCGGGCCTGACCGCCAAGGGGCGCCGGGAGATCTCGACGGTCCTCGAGGCCGCCACGGTCGTCGACCTCGCCTCGGGCGAAACCGCCACCGTCCCCGCAAGCGAACTCGGCCTCGACTACCGGCAGAGCAAACTGGCGGAGAAGCGATGGATGGTCACGGAAGCCGTCTTCCGCGGCCCTTCGATGGGGGACCCGAAGGAACTCATGTCGGAGATCCGGTCCCACATGGCGGACCGGCATGCCAAGCAGCCGCTGGACCGCCGCACCGCCGGAAGCACCTTCAAGCAGCCGGCGGGCGGCGCCGCGGCCGGCTGGTACATCGAGAATGCCGGCCTGAAGGGCTGCAGCATCGGCAGCGCCATGATCAGCCACAAGCATGCGAACTGGATCGAGAACACGGGTGCGGCCACGTCCGACGACATCCGGAACCTGGTCGAACACATCCAGGAATCCGTCGCATCGCGCTTCGGCGTCGCTCTGGACCCCGAAGTCACTTTCCTGATCTGAGAACACGCAATGCGGCTCAAACCCCTCGGCCAGGCGGCTGTGCTGTTCTCGTCGCGCCTGCTTGTCCGTTTCACCGCCCTGCTGACCCTGCTCGTCGTGGCGCGGGCGCTGGACTCCCACGAGTTCGGCTTCTACGCCTATTCGGCGCTGGTAGCCCTTTTCCTGTCCTCGGTCGGGCATCTGGGAATGCGCCAGGCCGGAGCCAGGAGCCTGGGCCAGCAGGCGGCGAGCCGTGCGCAGATCGAGCAGGCCAGCCTGATCAGCTGGGTGCTCAGTTCGCTGGCGTCCCTGGCCATCGCGACCCTGCTCCTGTGGCCCTACGAGGATATCTCGCCCGTTGCCAAGGGGCTGGCGGTCGCCATGCTCCTGCCGATGCTGTTCGTCAACATCTACCAGGGAATGAACCTGGGCGAGGGCAAGGTCGAGCAGCTCGCCTGGGCCGACCTGATCGGGCGGATCATCCCGCTGGCGTTTCTCGCCCCCATGGCGCTCCTGGACGACGTGACCCTGGAGTTCGCGCTGGGAGCGACGTTCGGAGGTCAGCTGGTAGCCGCCGTCTATGTCGGATGGACGCTGCGCCTCGGCGCCGCCGGCCGGGCTCCCCTGGAGCTGGCGGGGTTCTGGCGCCTCCAGCGGACGGGGATGAAATACATCCTCCCCTACTCCCTCTACATGGGCAACGGCCTCCTGGTCGCCCATCTGGTCAACACGCTTTCCTCGCTGGCCGACGCCGGGCGCTATTTCGGCGTGTCCAAGCTGTGCGAGATCTTCTCGGAGATCGCGGTCGCGGTGGGCACGACCCTGTTCTCGCAAGGTGTCAGGGAGTCGGGTCGCGCCGAGGATCTCGCCTCGGCCCTGGGCATGATCCGGTTCTCCGTCTTCCTGTTCATCTGCATATCGGTGGTCCTAGCGGTCGGGGCGCATCCGGTCGTCTATCTGATGCTCGGAAGCGACTTCCTGCCCGCCGTCGGCGCCCTGCGGATCCTGATGATCGGCGCGCCGTTCGGGGCGCTGGCGCGCATGCTGCAGATGTACCTGGCGTCCCAGGGCCAGCCCCTCGCCGGCACCGCGGTGCTCGGGCCTTCCATCGTCATCCAGGGCCTCCTGTGCTGGCTGCTGATCCCGGAATACGGGCTGATCGGCGCGGCGGCAGCCACCGTCATCGTCCAGGCCGCCGGGGCCGTCGGGATCCTGATCCTGTTCTGCCGAAGGTTCAAGACGTCCCCGATCGATGTTCTGCTGATTCGCCCCCGGGAATTGTGGAGCATCCTTCGCAACCTGTCCCTGAAGATCGTGCGCCGCCAAAGGAAGTTCCATGTCGCCTGAACGAAACCAAAACTCCGTGCGCCCGTCCGCGCCCCTGGTTTCCCCCCTGGTTTCCGTGGTTACCGGCTACTACAACCGCGGCCCCCTGGTACGGCGGACCATCGATTCGATCCTCGGCCAGAGCTTCGCGAACTTCGAGCTGATCGCGTTCGACGACTGTTCGAAGGACGATACCGGAGAGCAGCTGGACGCCTATGACGATCCCCGCCTGACCGTGATCCACCACGAGCGGAACACCGGCTTCACCAAGGGAATCATGAACGCGATCGCCCGGTCCCGGGGACGCTACGTCGCGGTCCAGGGCTCGGGCGACGCGTCGGCTCCCGACCGGCTGGCCCGGCAGGTCGAGATGTTCGAGCGGAACCCCGACGTGGTCGCGGTCGGCTGCCATTACCGCAACATCGTGGAAGGCAGCGGAATGGTCCGGGTGCGGACCCCGTCCGCCGACGGCCTGACGCTCGACAAGCTCCGGAAGAGCAATATCTTCTCGCACGGAGAGGTGATGTTCCGCCGGGACGCCTACGAACGGGCCGGCGGCTACCGGAGCGAGTTCACCTTCTCCCAGGACTACGACCTGTGGCTCAGGCTGATCGGGCAAGGCAGGTTCGCGGTCGTGCCCGAGGTGCTGTACGACCGTTTCGTCCAGTTCGACGGCGTCTCTTTCGAGCCCGCGAAACTGAGCAGGCAGGTCCGCTTCACCCAGTTCGCGGTCCAGCTCTCGCACCTGAGCCCGGCCCTCCAGGAGGAGCGGCTGGCCGAGCTGCGGGCGCGCGGCATCGACAGCATCGTGGCGCTCCGCGAACAGTCGATCCAGGCCCAGATCTTCAAGGCCGCGTCCAAGCTGATGCTCTTCGGAAACGCCGCGCAGGCCCACCAGCTCGCCGCCAAGCACCTGTCCTCGCGGCGCTTCAGGGCAGCCTACCTAATCCTGAGTAGCCTTGCCGGAAAGCCGATGGACCGGGTCACGCGCCCGCTTCTTGATCGTATACTGACGATCGAGCGCCGAGCACCCAAGGCAATTCCATGAGTCGTTTCCTTCTGTTTCTGGCGTTCGTCGCCTTCACCCTGACGGAGGTGCAGTCGCCGCGCTTCGGCGACGAGGAGCGCCGCCTGTTCGCCCCCTTCGTGCCGCTGATCCTCGGCGGCGCGGTGCTCCTGCTGAGCCCGCGCCTGATGCGGATGCCCCACGCCGTGGTGGCGTCGCCTCCGGTGGTCTGGCTGATGGCATATCTGGGATGGGTGGCCGCGACGACGGTCTGGTCCGGCAATGTCGCGGAATCAGCTTTCGCGCTGACCATCCTCGTCCTGGCGCTGCTGGTCGGCATCGGCCTGTCGGGCCTGCCCACCGACCTGTCGATGCGCGCCTTCGTCGCCTCGGCCGTCGTGGTCAGCCTGATGGGCTGGCTGGCGCTGGGCGCCGGACAGAACGCCATGCTGTCGGACAACCCCTTCATCTGGCGGTTCAAGAGCATCCTGACCCACGAGCAGCGTCTGGCGCTCGTGACCGGGCTGGCGGCGACCTTCGTCATGATGTGGCTGACCGACCGCGGGCACGGCCTGAGCCGGCGCGTCCTGATCCTGTGCAGCGTGCTCGCCGTCTGCCTGATCTCCCTGGCCGCGACGCAGGCCCGGTTCTTCACGGCGGTGTCCATGCTCATGATCCTGGGGGTGATGATCTACCGCCTCCGCCGTGACATGGGCAGCACGTTCCTGCTGCTGACCCTCAGCGGGGTCGCGGGAGCCTGCCTGATGATCATCGCCGCGACCCTGCTGTCCCGGGGCGATGCCGACGGCACCCTGACCAACCGGATCCCGATCTGGCTGATGACGCTCGACGCCATCCGCGATGAACCGATCGTCGGCCACGGGCTGGCGACTTTCCGTTTCGGCGCCGTCGACAAGTGGAACTGGGTTCCCGCCCACGCCCACAACATGTGGCTCAACGCGGCGTTCGAGAATGGCTGGCCGGCGGCCCTGCTGCTCACCGCCTTCTTCATCTCCACCATCAGGAGCGGCATTGCCTATACCCGCGCTTTCGGCGTGCTGTCTCCTGCGCTGGTGACCTCGGTCTACTGCATGATCACCGGCATGATGGGAATCACCGCGGGCAGCAACAAGCTCAGCCCGATCTACGGCCTGATAATCCTGCTGGTCTGCCAGGAAGCGCGGGAAATGTCGCTGCTCCGCCGCATCGTGCCGAGCCGGCAGTCCGGCGCCGCCCAAGGCTACCCTGCCTCCGTCGTGACTACGCGAGAGGCAATCCGATCGTAGGATCGTGAACCTTCCGGAAGGACGCCGATATCCGGATAGCCCTTATCGTACGGCTATTCGGCCAAGTCGCGCCTTTGCAGATGCAAAGAATCGATGCTAAGGCTAGCGTCTTGGGACACCGGGCGAGAGTACACGTCATTTGATGTGAAATAGTACGTTGAGGAACATGCAGAGTTACATGATAGCCGGTCAGGAACAAGATCAACATGTATTGCGATCTTCTTCTCTCGTATTTGTGGTGACCGACCCGAGAGGTTGCGCTGGAGGAACTTGCCATGGCACGTAACCAACTTTCCGCCCCATCCAGGGAGTTGCCTCCAACGCGGGAGGGCGGCTCCGTCGTCCTCCAGATTCGTCCACCCGAGGAAGACCGGATCATCGACCTGTCGAGGTTCTTCTCGCTGCTGTACCGGGAGCGCTGGCTGATCCTCGCCGTGACGCTGCTGACGGCCGCCTTGGCGGGCACGGTCCTGACCCAGATGGCCCCCCAGTACCAGTCGTCCGTCCTTCTCAAGGCGGAGAGCGGTGCGGCCAAGGGGAGCGGCCTGGAGGCGCTGCTGCCGGCGATTTCCGGGGAGGACGCCGGTCTGCGCTCCGAGATCGACGTGATGAGGTCCCGCACGATCGTCGGACGGGTGGTCGACCGGCTGGGCCTGGTCGAGGATCCTGAGTTCAATCCGGTGCTGAACGATCCCAACCAGGGCACGCTCTCCCGGCTCTGGGACAAGGCCTACTCCACGGTCGTCGGCTTCATCCGCGGCGGCGGCCCGCCCCCGACCGAGGAGGGCATCCGCTACATGACCGTGGACTCCACGGTGAGGAACCTGAGCGTTTCCAACGATGCCGGATCGCTGTCGATCCTTGTCGGCTTCCATTCCTCCGATCCGACCAAGTCGGCGCGCATCGCGAACACCCTGGTCGAGGAGTATCTGGCCTACCGGAGCGCCGAAAAGCTGAACATGGCCCGCTCGGCCACCGGGTGGCTCGGCGAGTCGATCAACCAGCTGCGGGAGCAGGTCCGCGCCGCGGAGCAGGAGGTCCAGGCTTTCCGCGCCGAAAACAACATGGTGGATACGGAAAGCGGCCCCGTCCTCGTCCAGCGCATGTCGGAGATGAACGCCCAGCTGGTCCAGCTCCGGGCCGAGCGGCAGACCGCCGAAGCCAAGCTGCAATCGGCACGGGACGCCATGAACGACGGCGGCGCCGTGGCGGAGATGCTCGACTCGCCGGTGATCCAGCGGCTGCGGGAGCAGGAAGGCGAGCTGTCGCGGCAGCTCACCGAACAGTCCCAGCTGGGCCGGCGCCATCCCGTGATCATCGAGCTTCGGTCCAGGCTGGCGGCCGTGCGGAACGACATCCAGGCGGAGATGCGCCGGATCGTTTCCGGCCTGGCCTCCAACGTGGTCGCCTTCAAGGCGCGCGAGATCAGCCTGGAGCGGGCCTACAACACCCTGTCCGAGGAGATCGGCGGCCAGGGCCAGGCCCGCGCCCAGCTGGACCAGCTCCAGAGCGAGGCCCGGGCGCTCAGGGCGACCTTCGAGGAAACGCTCGCGCAGTACAAGGCGATCGACAACCCGGAACGCCTGTCGGCACCCGACCTGTCGGTCGTGTCCGCGGCCGCGGCGCCGATCTTCCCCGCCTTCCCGCAGAAGATCCCGATGCTGGCGGGCGCCGCCATCCTGGGCGTCCTGCTGGGGGCCGTCGCCGCCGTCCTGCGCGACCTGCTCGACCGCAGCATGCGCAGCCTGGAGAGCGTCGAGGCGTCCCTGAACGTACCCGTCCTCGGCCTGGTCCCCCGGCTGAGCCGCTCCCGGGCCAAGAACCCGGGCGCCTATCTCCGCGACCGGCCCGGATCGACCTTCGCGCAGGGAATGCGCGACATCGCCCACGCCACCCAGGCGGGGACCGCGACGACCGGCCGGAACGTGATCCTGGTGACGTCGACGGCGCCGGACGAGGGCAAGACCACCTTCTGCGAGGCCTTCGCCGTGCAGATGGCCCGGATGGGCCGCAAGGTCCTGATCATCGACGGCGACCTGCGCCGGCGGGCGACCAGCCGGCGCCAGCGGGAAGGCGGCGTCGACCTCAGCGCTATGCTTCAGCGGGGCCTGCCCTACGAGTCCGTTCCCCGGCACGACCCGCGGCTTGGCGTGGACGTGGCTCCGTCCTTCTCGGCCACGCCCGAGCCGGACTTCCTGCTGAACTCCGAGCGGATGCAGCAGTTCGTCACCATGGCGTCCCACGACTACGACCTGGTGATCATCGACAGCCCGCCGATCGGGGCGGTCCATGACGCCGCGATCCTGGCGTCGATGGCGGCCCAGTGCATCTACCTGGTCCAGTGGGGCAAGACGCCGAAGTCGGCGGCCCTGGCCGGCCTGCGCAAGCTTCGCCGGTTCGCCGACGACATCCATGTGACCGCGGTGCTGAGTCAGGTCCACATGCGCCGCTACGCCAGCTACGACAAGGGGATCTACAGCCCCTACGGCGCCAAGTACGAAAGCTACTTCCGGAACTGACCCCCGGAACGGCCCCTCGGAAAGGCACGAACAGGAAGGAGCCGCCCGGCACGACCGCCGGGCGGCTCCTTCCGTTTCGGCGACCGGCTCAGAGAAGGAAGAACGACTTCTCGATCGACGTGGGGCCGGTGACCTGGAGTTCGAAGTCGGACACCCCGTCCCCGTTTACGTCGCCCTGGGCGATCCGGAAATCATTGGCCTCGTACCACCGGAGCTGGCCGGCCACCTTGCCGAAGGCGGCCTCGCCGATGAAGGTGAAGGCCTGGTCGCCCTGGAGCGTGGCGTTGGCGTCGATCGCCTTCAGGTCGATGATGTCGACCCCGGGTTGGAAATCCAGGATGTTGTCCCGCTGTCCCCATCCCGGCCCGCTGTCGGCGATGGAGTCGAAGACGAAGCGGTCGGCCCCCGCTCCGCCGGACAGCCGGTCGCGGCCGGCACCGCCGATCAGGACGTCGTTCCCCGCCCCGCCGTCCAGGCCGTCGTTGCCGGCGCCGCCTTCGAGCCGGTCGTTTCCGGCCCAGCCCTGCAGCCAGTCGCCGCCGCCGCCGCCCCGCAGCAGGTTCGCCCCGCCGTTCCCCTGGATCTTGTTGTTGAGGCCGTTGCCGGTGCCGTCCAGGTTGGCGGTGCCTCCCAGGACGAGGTTCTCGACCTCGTTCGCCAGGACCAGCGAGACGGAGGATTGCACCGTGTCGGTGCCGCCGCCGGCATACTCGACGATCTGGTCGCCCGCATCGTCCACGAAGTAGGTATCGTCGCCCGACCCGCCGATCATGTGGTCCGCGCCCGATCCGCCGTCGAGGCGGTCGTTGCCGGCGCCGCCTTCCAGCAGGTCGTGGCCCTCGCCGCCGTTGAGCAGGTCGTTCCCGTCGCCGCCGTCCAGCCAGTCGTCGCCCGCGTTTCCGTGGAGCGTGTCGTTGCTCCCCATGCCCCTCAGGATATTGTCCGCGGCGTTGCCCCGGATCACGTTGGCGGAGGCGTTGCCGGTTCCGGACAGGCTGGAGTCTCCCTCAAGCGTCAGGTTCTCGACCTCGGCGGAAAGGGTGTAGGACACCGTCGACCTGGCCGTGTCGGTCCCCTCCCCGGCGCGCTCGATCAGGATGTCGGTCGCGTCGTTGACGATGTAGGTGTCGTTCCCCGTGCCGCCGACCATGCTGTCGGCACCGGCGCCGCCCTCCAGCCAGTCGTTCCCGGCGCCGCCGTAGAGGGTGTCGTTTCCATCGCCTCCCTTCAGGGTATCGTTGGCGTCGCCGCCGTCCAGCATGTCGGCGCCGTCGCCGCCGTAGAGATAGTCCTTTCCGGCACCGCCGTGGAGCCGGTCGTCGCCGCCCAGCCCGTGGAGCGTATCGGCCCCGGCGCCGCCCCTCATGACGTTGGCAGACCCGTTGCCCCGCCCGGTCAGCGTCGCGTACCCGGTGAAGGTGAGGTTCTCGATATGGGCTCCCAAGGTCCAGGAAATCGAGGAATAGACGATGTCGATGCCCTCGCCCGCGTTCTCCTCGACCTTGTCGCCGGCATTGTCCACATGGAAGGTGTCGTCGCCGGCACCGCCCAGCATCCTGTCGGCGCCGGTCCCGCCGTCCAGGATATCGTTGCCGGCCCCGCCGGAGAGCCAGTCGTCGCCGCCGCTTCCCCGCAGCACGTCGTTTCCGGCATTGCCGGCCAGAAAATTGACGGCCCAGTTTCCGATCAGGGTATCGTCGAAGGCCGATCCCGCCACGGCTTCGATGGAGGTCAGCGTATCCGTCCCGTCGGCCCCCGTCGCCGTTCCGGCATTGAGATCGACCGCCACGGCGCCCGGGGCGTCCGAATAATCGACGGTATCGAAGCCGGTTCCGCCGTCCAGGACGTCGTTGCCCTGCCCGCCTTCGAGCCAGTCGTCGCCGCCATCGCCGCGCAGCGTGTCCCGGCCCGTCCCGCCGACCAGGCGATCGGCCCCGTTTCCGCCGGACAGGCTGTCGTCGCCGGCGCCGCCCGACAGCACGTTGTCGCCGGAACTGCCGACGATCCGGTCGGCATGGGCGGACCCCTTGACGTTCTCGATCCCGCCGAACCGGTCGTTGCCGCCCCCGCCGCTCGACTTGCCGAGCGCCAAGTCGACCACGACCGCCGATGCGGTCCAGCCATAGTCGAGGGTGTCGGTTCCGGTGCCGCCCTGGAAGACGTCGTCGGCGCCCGTGCCGCGGAAGGCGCCGGAAGCCGTGAGACCGCTCGCCTCGTAGCCGATCCCGACCTCGTCGGCCGACACGAAGCCCGCGGTCCCGACCGTCATGGACCCGGAATAGGGCAGCTTGGGAAACTCGATCGTGTCGCCGCTGCGGACCGCGCCGCCGAGGCCGACCGGGGGATAGACGGAGTTGTACTCGGCGCGCTGGCCCGGCTGCTCGGTAACGTACACGTTCTTGAGGGAGACGGGATAGAGCGGGTCACCGGGCTGGGAAAAGTAATACAACCAGGACTTCGCGTCGCCGCCCGGCAGCTTCCTGATCTCCACGTTCTCCAGCTCGACCGACTTGATCGGATCCCTGGGCTGAAGGAAGAGGCCCTGGTACGTCGTGGACGCCGAGACATTGTAGAACTTGACGTCGCCGATCGGCCCCTGGGGCTGGAAGACGTCGCCGTGGACACCGTAGTAGCTGCCCTTGACGTTCTCGATCAGCGAGTTCTGCAGGGTGAAATTGGCCTGCTTGCCCGCCGCGCTGTAGACGGAGATGGCGTCCTTCTCACCGGCATAGCGGTGGTCGATATGGACGCCCTCCACATAGACCGACCCGGAAACATGGGTGAAGTTCAGGGTGGCGACCGGCGTCGAGTGATCGTTCGGCTCGAATTTGCCGCCGATCACGACGATGTTGTTTCCACCTTTCGTCTGAAGGCGATCAAGCGTTCTGACTTCATCCGACGCTATGAAAAGGACGTCTTCATCACTGGAGAACTCCCAGGAGGTTCTCGTTCCGGTCTTGCTCAAATCTATGACCGTGTGATTCAACTTAAGGATTGGGGCAGACCAAAGAACGGGAGCGCTGGACATGGAGGCACCTCAAAAGTAGACCTCCACAAGATACCCGTGACGAGTTAATTACATCTTTAGGACAAATTTGACAATGCTTCGACTTTACGTGAATATTCTTCGTAGAACATGGAAGATAATAGTTCTATTAAGCGTTGTTCTGCCCATTTCAACGAAGATGCTTCTGGAGCCAACCGAAAGTTCATCGAATTCCGTTCCAAATTAACGTCTGCTTGAAGGCCGGCGGGCCGTCACGCCTCCTCGTCCGAACCGCCGCGGCGCGGCGGTTTCCCGTACCGGCGCAGGCTCTTGTCCAGGTCGCCTTCCGTCCTCTCCAGTTCCGACATGACATGGACGCGCTCGCGCATGGCCTGCCGCAGCCGCCCGATCAGATCCTGCAATTTGCTCAGCATGATTCCGCCGTACCGTGGTTTCCTTGATCCTGCCAACCGTCGACCAACCCGTTCGCCGTGCCTGACATGGAAAATTCATGCGGCCGATCGACACGCCGCTCCCACCTGATCCCCATCGGAGCGGAGCCGGACCGGGCCGGGCCGGGCCGGGAAGAAGGAAACCACCATGGATGTCCCGATCGTCATCGGTCACCGGGGAGCGAGCGGTTCCCGTCCCGAGCACACGCTGGAGGCTTACCGCCTCGCCGTCGACCAGGGCGCCGACTTCGTCGAGGCCGACCTGGTGGCGACGCGGGACGGCGTCCTGATCGCCCGGCATGAGAATCTGCTGGCGCAGGCCCGCCTCGATGCGGACGGCAACATCCTGTTCGGCGCCGATGGCCGCCCTGTCGTCGCCCAGCAGACCACCGACGTCGCCGATTTCGACGGCGATGGCGACGGGAAACCCGATTTCGCCGCCCGACTCACCGCCAAGGTGCTGGACGGCGATCCGGTCGCCGGCTGGTTCAGCGAGGATTTCACCCTTGCCGAGATCAAGCAGCTGGGCGCCCGCGAGCGCATCCCCGCCATCCGGCCGGACAACGCGGCCTTCGACGGCCGGTTCGAGATCCCGACGCTGGAGGAGATCGTCCAACTCGTCAAGCAGGTGGAGGCGGAAACCGGCCGCAAGGTCGGGATCTATGCCGAGACCAAGCACCCCACCTACCACGCCCTGGAAGGCACTCGCCAGAACGAGGACCGGGACGGCGACGGCATCCTGGACCCCAAGGAGGACGCCAACCGCAACGGAAAGCTCGATATGGTGGACGGCGGCTCCCCCATCGGGACCGACCTGGGCCAGTCCCTCGTCCGGACCCTGGCCGAGCAGGGTTTCACCGATCCGTCCCGGGTCTTCATCCAGAGCTTCGAAGTCGCCAACCTGATCGACTTGCAGGACAGGATCATGCCGGCCGCCGGCATCGACCTGCCGCTGGTCCAGCTGCTCGGCGGCCTCGGCGGGTCCGGCGGCTTCTCCGCGCCCTACGACATCGCCTTCAACACCGACCCGGACAACGCGGCACGCGGCGCCGGCATGTCGGCCTACGACGGCTTCCCCATCGCGATCGACCGGCAGACCGGCTACGGCGACCTCGTGGCGCCCGGGGTCCTGAAGCACATCGCCGGCCGGTATGCCGAAGGCATCGGCCCCTGGATCGACAGCATCCTCCTGCGGGAGCGACTCGACCGGCCGGTGGATGGGGACGGCGACGGCGCCGCCCGGATCACCTCCCGCCTGACCGGGGAAATCCGGCCGCTGATCCGGGATGCCCACGAGGCCGGCCTGCTGGTCCATCCCTATACCCTGCGCGCGGAGGAGAATTTCCTGCCGCTGGAGCGGGACGGCACGGCGCTGACGCTGCCCGAACAGGTCAGGCTGCTGACCGAACTCGGTGCCGACGGCTTCTTCACCGACCACCCCGGCGTCGCGGCCCGGGCACTCCATGGCGAAACCGGACTCCAGTTCCTGGGCATCGCGACCCTGCCCGCCGGCTTCAGGGTCGAAGGGACGGAGGTCGGCGGCCTGTCGGGCCTCGCCCGGGACCCGGCGACCGGAGCGTTCCACGCCATCTCCGACAGCCGCGGCGGCGAGACCGGCGCACCGCGCTTCCATACCCTCGCCCTGGATCTCTCGGACGGGCGCCTGGGCGATGGCGACGTCGCCGTCATGGCGGCCGTCACGCTGACCACCCCGGACGGGCTGCCCTTCCCGGACGACGCGGCGGACCCCGAGGGCATCGCCCTGAGCGCCGGAGGAACGCTGTTCATCGCCTCGGAAGGCGACGCCGCCAACCGGGTGCCGCCCTTCGTGGTGGAGTTCGGCCTGGGCGGCCGGCAGCTCCGGTCGCTGGAAGTGCCGCCGAAGTTCCTGCCCGACGGGGACGGCGCCCAGGGTGTCCGGAACAACCTCGCCTTCGAGAGCCTGACCCTGACGCCCGACAACCGGACCCTCTACTCCGCCACGGAGAACGCCCTGTCCCAGGACGGTCCGGAAGCGAGCCTCGACAGCGGAAGCCCGGCGCGGATCCTCGCTTTCGATACCGCGAGCGGCCGGGTCAAGGCGGAGTACCTCTACCCCACCGAGGCGATCGCCGCCCCGCCGAAGACCGACGGCGGATTGGCCCTCAGCGGCCTGGTCGAACTGCTCGCCCTCGACGACCAGGGCACGCTCCTGGCGCTGGAACGGTCCTTCGGCACGGGAGCCGGCCATGCGATCAAGCTGTTCGAGGTGCGAATCGGCGATGCCGACGATATCTCCGGCATCCACGGCCTCGCCGGCCGGCCGGCTCCCGTACCGGTGACCAAGGAGCTGCTGCTGGACCTGTCCAAGCTCGACGTGCCGCTCGGCAACGTCGAAGGGCTGGCGCTCGGGCCGGTTCTGCCGGACGGCCGCCAGAGCCTGATCCTGGTCAGCGACAACAATTTCAGCAAGACCCGGACCACCCAGTTCCTGGGCTTCGCCCTCGACATTCCCGGCGGAGCGGCGCCCGTGGGTGCCGGCTCCCCGGAATAGCGGCACGGCGGATCACGCCATATCAGCCCTGCGCGAACCTTCGCGGCCCGTGCGCATTTATCCTTGGTCATACCGGCTCGGTCCTGCCAGCATGGCAACCAACAACTGCGCCGCGACCAACGCGGCGGCGCCACGGGCGAGAGGGAACTCGGCAGACATGACGATCAACAAGAATCTCATCGCGGGTAGCTGGGTCGAAAGCACCGACGTCATCCGCAACATCAATCCGTCCAACACCGACGACGTGGTCGGGGAATACGCCGCCGCGACGGCGGAGCAGGTCGAGCAGGCGGTCGCGGCCGCCCGGACCGCCTTCCCGGCCTGGTCCCGGTCGCCGATCCAGAACCGCGCCGACATGCTGGAGAAGATCGGCAACGAGATCCTGGAGCGCCGCGACGAGCTGGGCCGCCTGCTCGCCCGCGAAGAAGGCAAGCCGCTGGCCGACGGCGTCGGCGAGGCGACCCGCGCCGGCCATATCTTCAAGTTCTTCGGCGGCGAGGTCCTGCGGCTCCAGGGCGAGAAAGTGGCCTCGACCCGTCCCGGCGTCGAGATCGAGATCACCCGCGAGCCGATCGGCGTGGTCGGGCTGATCACGCCCTGGAACTTCCCGATCGCGATCCCCGCCTGGAAGATCGCCCCGGCCCTGGCTTACGGCAATTGCGTGGTCCTGAAGCCGGCGGAACTGACCCCCGGCTGCGCCTGGGCGCTGGCCGACATCATCTCCCGGGCCGGCATCCCGGAAGGCGTCTTCAACCTGGTGATGGGCTCGGGCTCGAAGATCGGCTCGGCGCTGATCGGTGGCGTCGATGCGCTGAGCTTCACCGGATCGGTGCCGACCGGCCGCAAGGTGGCCGCCCAGGCGGTCGAGCGCATGATCAAGTTCCAGCTCGAGATGGGCGGCAAGAACCCGCTGGTCGTGCTCGACGACGCCGACCTCGACACCGCCGTCTCCATCGCGGTCAACGGCGCCTATTTCCAGACCGGCCAGCGCTGCACGGCGTCGTCCCGCATGGTCGTCACCCAGGGCATCCACGACCGGTTCGTCGACGCCGTGGCCGAGCGGATCTCCAAACTTGTGGTCGGCGACGCGCTGAAGCCGGAGACCCAGATGGGTCCCGCGGTCGACCAGCGACAGCTCGACCAAAACTTGAAATACGTCGCGATCGGCCAGGAGGAAGGCGCCCGAAAGGTGTTCGGCGGCGACCGCCTCAACCGCGACACGCCGGGCTTCTACATGTCGCCCTGCCTGTTCACCGAGACCACCAACGACATGCGGGTCAACCGGGAGGAGATCTTCGGGCCGGTCGGCACGGTGATCCGGGTGAAGGACTACGAGGAGGCACTGCACGTCGCCAACGACACCCAGTTCGGCCTGTCGGCCGGTATCGCCACTACCTCGCTGAAGCACGCCAACCATTTCCGCGCCAATTCCCAGGCCGGCATGGTGATGGTCAACCTGCCGACCGCGGGCGTCGATTACCATGTGCCGTTCGGCGGCCGGAAGGCGTCCAGCTACGGCCCGCGCGAGCAGGGCCGCTACGCGGCGGAGTTCTACACCACGGTGAAGACGAGCTACATCCTGCCCTGACGGCAGGACCGGACCTTACAAGAAGAAGACCGACAGGGGAGATAGGGTGATGGCTGGAATTCTCGTCGTGACCGGCGGCAGCCGCGGCATCGGCGCCGCGACGGTCCGCCTCGCGGCCCAGGCCGGCTGGGACGTCTGCGTCAACTACCTGCGCGACCAGGCCAAGGCCGAGGCGGTCGCCGGCAACGCCCGTTCCCACGGGGTCCGGGCCATCACCGTGCAGGGCGACATGGCGCGCGAGCAGGACGTGATGCGCCTGTTCGCCGCCGTCGACGACCAGCTCGGCCCGCTGACCGGGCTGGTCAACAATGCCGGCATCACCGGCCCTGCGGGCAAGCTTCTCGACCTGACCGCCGAGACGGTCGAGAGCGTGATGGCGATCAACGTCGTCGGCCCCTTCCTGTGCGCCCGCGAGGCGGCGCGGCGCATGGCGAAGAGCCGCGGCGGCCGGGGCGGCACGATCGTCAACGTGTCGTCCAGGGCGGCGGCGCTGGGCTCCCCCAACGAGTTCGTCCACTACGCCGCCAGCAAGGGCGCCGTGGACAGCCTGACCATCGGCCTGTCGAAAGAGCTGGGGCCGGAAGGCATCCGGGTGAACGCCGTCAATCCCGGCCTGATCGACACGGAGATCCACGACGCCAGCGGCATCCCCGGCCGGCTCGAAAGGCTGGTCGGCGGCGTCCCCGAGGGGCGCGTCGGCGCCGCCGAGGAGGTGGCGCAGGCGATCGTCTGGCTGCTGTCGGAGCAGTCGTCCTATGTCTGCGGCGCGCTGGTGCCAGTCTCCGGCGGCCGATAGGGAGGGGGTTGGCGGGGCCGGTCAGGCCACCCGCTTCACCCCGCGCTCCCGGGCGACCTGGTCGATCTGATCGCTGATGTGCGGGTTGGCCTTCAGGAACTTGCTAAAGTCGCCGGAACGCAGTTCCAGCAACGTGCAGTAGGTCAGCGCCACCACGTCCGCCCGGCGCGGCGCGCCGTCCAGAAGCGCCATCTCGCCGAAGAAGTCGCCGCGTCCCAGCCGGATGCGGCGATCCGGCAGCACCACCTCGACCGCTCCCGACGAGATGAAGTACATGGCGTTGCCGCGATCCCCGGCGCGGATGAAGGTCTGGTCGGGCAGCGCCAGGCGGGATCGCAGGATCTTCGCCAGCCGCGCCATATCCTTGGGCTCCAGGCCGTTGAACAGGGGCACCTGGGCGATCAGGGCGACCTTGTCGAGCCGAAGGTCCAGCTTGGGCCGCCGGTCGGCCTCGCGCCGGCGTACCTCGACGCCGCGGCGGAGGTCCTCGAACAGCTCCTGGCCGATCAGGCCGTCGTGATACAGGCTCTCGTAGCGGACCATCTCCCGCCGGAGCGCGTATTTGCGGAGGAACCGCTGGCTCAGCGCCTCGGCATATTCGGGATATTGCAGCTCCAGCGCGTCCAGCGCCTTGGAGGAGGCTTCCATCCGGCCGCCCAGCACCTCGCCGAGCAGTTCGGCGACCCGGTCCCCCAGCAGCGGCTTCAGGCTGCGGCTGTTGAAGCGGATCAGTTCCTCCAGCACCAGGCGGCGCACCAGGAACTTGTCGAACCGCTTGGACACCTGCCGGGCCAGCGGGCGCTCGACCCCGGTCCAGCGGTGCAGCGAATAGGCGAACCGGAACGCGCGCGGCAGCCGCAGGATCTTGCGCGCCGCCCGGTTGTAACCGATCCGGCCGCCGGTCCGGGCACCGTCATAGATCTCCCCGGCGTTGCGCAACAGCGCCTCGATGATGTCGCCCGACACGGTCTGGAGGCCATGGTGCTCCAGCACCAGCTGGCGTTCGCGGTTGGCGAGCGAGATCAGCCCCAGCGTGATGCGGTCGCGGTCGGAGATCCGCTCCTCCAGGCTGCCGCCCGATGTCACCTCCGCGATCCTCGCGTCGTAGGGCTTCTGGATCGCGCGGGCGACGGTCGGCGCGAACTCGTATTCCTGGGCGGTCTCCTGGACCGAGTCGCGGACTTCCGCCAGCGACAGGGCCAGGACCTGGGTGCGGAGCGCCTGGTTGAGCGGCGACAGCCGGTTCAGCCCCAGAAGCTTGATCACCATGCGGAGCGTCGTGCCGTTGACGAACAGGGTGAACAGCACGAAGCCGGTCGCCAGCACGGTCACCAGCCGCTGCTCCTCGCCCCCGATCCCGCGGGCCTCCGTCACGGACAGGGCCAGCGCCAGGGTCACGGCGCCGCGCAGCCCGCCCCAGGTCAGGACGAGCTTGTAGGAATTGCTGATCTTCGCGCTGAGCTTCAGCAGGGTCAGCGGCGGCAGCAGCAGGAACAGCACCAGGGCGCGCGCGACCAGCGCCGCCGCGACCATCACCAGCAGCAGGAAGCCGTCATGCGCGCTGACGTCCACCAGAAGCTTCGGCACCATCAGCGCCGCCAGGATGAAGACCAGCGACCCCGCCAGGAAGGCCACCTGTTCCCAGACCGCGTCCAGGTACGCCCAGCCCGACGGCGACAGCCGGGAACGGCTGCCCGCGCCGAACACCAGGCCGGCCACCGCCACCGCGACGACGCCGGAGACTCCCAGGAAATGGTCGCCCGTCACATATATAAGGTAGGGCAGCGCCAGGGTCAGCGTCACCTCCGCCGTGCGCCGTCCGCGCAGCAGCGGGATCACCGCCACCGCCAGCCGCGCGCCCACGATGCCCAGCACGGTGCCGCCGCCCAGGTCCAGCGCCAGGTCCCAGGCGCCCATCAGCAGGTCGGGCTCGTCGCCCGAGACGATCATCTCCAGCAGGACGTAGAAGATCGCGATGGCGGCAGCGTCGTTGAGCAGGCTCTCGCCTTCGACCAGCCTGACCAGCCGCGCCGGCGCCCCGATATCGCGGAAGATCGCGATGACCGCCGCCGGGTCGGTGGTCGCCACGATCGATCCCAGCATCAGGCAGACGACCAGCGGCACCCCCGCGAGCGGCCAGAGCGCCAGCCCGATCACCGCGGTGGCGACGAACACGGCGACCACCGCCAGCAGCAGGATCGGAGCCGCGTCCTCCATCATCCGCCTGACGTCGATCGTCAGAGCCGCCTGGAACAGCAGCGCCGGCAGGAAAACCAGGATGTATGTGGAGGAGCTGAACGACATTTCGGCGATGGCCGAGGCCGCCTCCCCGATCATCCGGGGTTCCCTGCCCGGGACGAGCGTCACCGCGGCGGCGGCGATCGCGACTCCGACCGCGGCGAGCAGCACCGAATGGGGCAGGCGCAGGCGGTCGGCCAGGGGTTGGAGCAGGCTGGCGACCACGAGCAGGGCGCTGATGACCAGGATGAAGAGGATGAGGTCGTTCAAGTCTGAAACCCGATATGCGTCGATCAGGAAAACGAAAGGCGGTATGCGCGGCCACGCTCAATTTGCACCAGCACGTTCCCTTTGGTCCGGAACAATCTGCGGATCGATCATGACGGTCTTGTGGCCGGGAGCCGGATAGTGCATCAAAGGAGGCATGGCCGATACCATCGAGGTAACGCCGGCTTCAGGATAGCGCATCCATGCTTCGAATTACCGCTTTACTTTGCCTGCTCACTAACCTTTGCGGCTGCGGCATAGTGGGCACGACGGTCGGAGCGGTCACCACCGTCGGCTCCGCCGCCGTGACGGTGACCGGCGCCGCGGTCGATATCGTGACATACCCGATCTCAGACTGAGGCTGCTGCGGCCCCTTTTTGGTGCCAACGAGGGATATCGGGGTCAGACAGCCGCCGGCTACGCCAGCTTGCCGATCAGGTGGTCGGCCAGACGCACGGCCAGGGCCACGATGTTCATCGTCACCATCGTCGCCCCGGCCGTCGGGAACACCGACCCGCCGGCGACGTACAGGTTCCGGATACCGTGGACCCGGCAGTTCTCGTCCACGACTCCCTGGCGGGGATCCTTGCTCATCCTGGTGGTTCCCATGAAGTGCGCCGACGAATCGACGCCCTTCGGCCAGGGATCCTCCTCGTTCTCGAACTCGACCTTCAGGCGGCCGACACCGAGCTTGCCGAACTCGCGGGCGACCAGATCCTGGGTGCGCAGGATCGTGTGCTTGTCGATCTGCTGGAGCCGCCAGTCGAGCACCAGCCGGTTCTGCCCGAGGGCGTCGCGCTCGGAACCGAGCATGACCCGGCTGTCGCGGTTGGGCGCCTGCTCCGCGAAATAGCGCATTTCCACGGCCCGGTAGTCGCTGTTGCCGCTGGCCCGCGCGTAGAGCGCCTTGGCGACCGAGTCGAGGTCGCCGATCACCTTGCCGAGATTCTCGCCGAGTCGGTCGGGTATGCGGCCATGGATGATCTGCTTGACGATCTTGCGCAGAGCCACGAAGCCCGGCGCGTGCTCCCCTTCGTAGGACTCGTCGAGGAACACGACGCTGTTCAGCATGCCCTCCCGCTCCTGGACCGGATAAGTCGGCTGGAGGGCGTTCATGAAGGGGGCGCCGCCGCTCTCGAACCGGGTGGCCCAACTGTCCAGGCCGTAGAACCGCACCGTCTCCTTCGGCACCTCCAGCATCGCGCGGCCGGTGCGGATGGTGGTGTGGGCCATGAAGTAGCGGCCGACCACGTCATGGTCGTTGCCCAGCCCGTTGGGGCGGACCTTGTTGGACAACAGCAGGAGCCGCGCGTTCTCGATGCCGCTCGCCAGGATGAAGATCCGGGCGGTGAAGCGGCAGCCACGCCCGCCCACGTCGCGGGTCCGGAGACCCAGGACCTCGGAAGCGTCCTCCGCGGCCTCGATCTCGACGACGTTGGCATGGAGATAGACCGTGCACTGGCTGTCCGGCTTGGCAAGGTCCGCGCGGTAGACGTCGCCGAAGCGGGTCGGCGGGCTTTTCAGGAACAGCTTCTCGCCGATCTCCTCGCCGGTGACCGGAATCCGGCTCTTGCGGAACTTCTCGGATACCTCGGCCCAGTGTTCGACCGAATAGTCGTCGGACGGCAGTTCGCAGTAACGGTACGCCCGCGGGTAGAACCGTTCCAGGTCCTTCCTGGAGATAGGCCATCCGCTGTCGGGCACCCAGGGACGGGCCTCGAAATCCCGCTCGTCGAGCGGCGCGCAGTTGCCGCCCCAGTGGCCGGTCGTGCCGCCGAAATAGCGCAGCCGGGTCCACAGCAGATCGACCTTGTGCTCGCTGACGCAGTCGCCGTCGTTCAGCGCCTGGACGTCGTCCTCGAAGTCGAGCCCGCCGCTTTCCAGCAGATTGACCGAGAAGTTATGGCCGATCAGTTCCATGGCCAGCGTAATGCCGGCCGCACCGGCTCCCACGATGCAAATGTCGGAGTCGATCACCGTCCCATCGGACAAGTTGCGCACATCTGTGATCATACTTGGACGTAACCGGATACTGGTTGGCGGGAAGAATTTTGGAGTTCATTGAATAAGTGGCATCGGGTCTGTAATGTCCACATTCTCTTTGGGGGTGTGGCAGTGGCGCGACTCTATCCGGCAAGAAATCGGCGTACCTCTGCGGCAAAACGCTCCAGCATGCGATCGCGCAATCCCAGTTCCGCCAAATGTTCGGCGGTATTGAACAAATAGTCGGAGCAACGGCCGAACCGACCCTCTGCCATCGCTATAGCCTTGATTGTCTCTGCATGGGTCCAGTCACCCACATAGCGGGAATAATTGCGGTTTATCGTCATCGCGATGGCGTGAACCGGTCCCTCTTCGGTTTCGGCCTTCAGCCATCGCGGAATATAGGCTCCGGTGATCATTTCACGCCGCCAGAGCAGCGTCAGCTCATGCGCGGCCTGCTCTTCCGCTATGCGGAAAACGACGCCGGCGCATTGGCCGCCACGGTCCAGGCCGAGAAACAGGCCGGGCCGCTCGAGCGTTCCCCGCCCCATGTCGGCGCGCAGGCAGAAACGGCGGTGATAGCCGCGGATCCGGGCCGTGCGCCGCTCGACGAAGGCGAAGGTCGGGTTCCAGATCAGGCTGCCGTAGGCGAAGACCCAGATGCCCCCCCGGCCCGTCCCGTCCGCCGGCCGGGACTTCAGGGTCTGCTCCAGCGAGCGGTCCAGCTCCTCGTCGGTCCAGGTCTTCATCCACGGATACGCCTCCATCATCCTGCGGCGGCGATCATGGTCGAGAAGTTCCTCGCGGGTCAGCGGGACGGGCATCGGCTGGTCGGAAAAGGGCATGAAGGCAGCAATCGTACCGGAAGCGGAAAAGCGGCGATGCCGAACATCGTCAAGCATCGCGGCTTTTTCAACGCCTGTACAGCGTCCGAGCCTTCAGCGGGCGGCGCGGACGGGATGGAACGGCATTCCCGCCCGTTCCATCGCCCGCTCGATCACCTCGTCCGACTTCTGGTCGAACAGCTGGAGCAGCAGGTCGTCGACCATCCGTTCCTCGATCGCGCCGCACTCCTCGAAGACGCGCGCCAGGACGGCGACCTGATAATCCTCCCGCCCGTCATCGCGCCCGCCATAGTCCATCCGCTTGACCACCTCGATCGCGGTGCGGAAGGGCGGCAGCAGCGCCTGCGGAAACCCGGCCTTCCCGAAGATCGCCCGAAGGCCCAGCGGACCGTCGTCCCAGACCAGGAGGCGCGCCGTCTCCACCGGGACGCCGGCCCGCACGCCGAGCCCGATCGTGAAGAGATCCAGTTCACCGGCGCACAGCGCCCGCAGCATCATCGAAGGGCTCAGGCGCCCGTCGCGGTCGAGATGGCGGACCATCGCTTCCAGGTCGGCGGTACTGTCGGCGAGCGGCTTCAGCAGCAGCATGGTCGCGGCCTCGCGCCCGCGCCCGACGATCTCCGCGACAAGCACGGGAGACAGCCGGTGCCGCTCCACGAGGCGGCTGCGGATTTCCTCCGAGACATAGGCGATCAGCTTCTCGATCACCGCCAGGGACAACCCGGAGCGCCCGGCCATCGCCTCGTTGACGGCGCCCAGCATGCCATAGCGGTCCAGGGTCCTGTGCAGCGTCGCGTCGCGGATGTCCGCGCCGTCGTTGCGCAGCAGGCGGACGATCACCGTGACGTTGTCGGTTTCCACGATGGCGTCGGCGACCCGCGAGGACACTTCCGGGCGCCCGGCGACCGCCAGCTGCTTCTCGGCGTCCCGGTCGGCGATGACCTGGAGCAGGAGATCGTCGGTCAGGCGGGGAGCGTTGCGCAGGACCGGGAACGCGACCCGCCCGATGTCACGCGCCAGGCGGGTCGCCAGCGAGTCGGTCAGCAGAGGGCTGTTGTGGATCTGCCAGGCCACCGCCTCGCGCACCGCGGCCTCGGCATCCATCGCCAGCCGGTGCAGGATGTCGGTCGCGATGGCTTTCTCGGGACCCGCGAGTTCACCGCCTTCCAGGTCGGAGACCAGCTTCGACACGGTCGCGATCCGCGCCTCGGGCGACGGATCGGCCAGCAGGCGCTGGACGTCGGCATAGCTCAGCGCGCAATTGACGGAAGTGGCGATCATGTCCTTCGTTTCCGCATCGGGAACGATACCAGTTCGGGCGCCGGCGAGTGAAACCGGGGTCGGACCACCATTTCCCCCAAGCGTTCCATCGCGACAACATTCCGGGGAAATGGTGGTCCGACCCCGGTTTCCCGGTCCTCTAATCGAAATCCCGCTCGTCGTAGCGGATGATGTCGCTCCAGGCCCGCTCCAGCCGGCGCAGGGTGCGGTACGTGGTGTCGAAATCGGCATTGTCGTCGTCGGTGCGGATCAGGGCGTCGGCCTGGGTCGCTTCCAGCCGCCTCAGTTCGCCGCACAGGCTCATGCCCTTCTCCGACAGGCGCAGCCGGGCCGACCGGCGGTCGCGCAGCGAGGGGGCGCGGTCGACGTAGCCGGTCTCGACCAGCTGCTTCAGGTTGTAGGATGCGTTGGAGCCGAGATAGTACCCGCGCTCCATCAGGTCGCGCACCGACAGCTCCTCGGTCCCGATGTTCATCAGCATGAGCACCTGGACCGGGCTGATGTCGTCGATGCCGACCCGCCCCAGCTCGACGCGGACCACGTCGAGGAAACGGCGGTGCATGCGCTCGACGATGCGGGCGATGTCGTGGTAGATCGCGGTCGCGGGTATACGCCCCGGCCGCTGTTCGTCGGCGCCGTCGGAAACTTGGCTGATGGCCGCGGTTTCGGGGCGGGAAATGCCGTTCATGCCCTCCCCCCCTCGTCCGATGCGCGCACCTTCGATCCCGTCGGGCTTGGGAAGCACATCATTGGACACCTTTTCCGTCTGAGCCGGCTGAACGCTGCGTTTGAAGGCCAGTCCATTGGTAGGCACGTTGTTTTCCTCGTCGAGGTAATAAAGCTTCGCTCTGTGGTTGGCATTGGGTTCGGCGTTCTGCCGCCTCTTCCCAGCGGTACATCGAGCGGGAATTCGTCGCTAAATTCGAACTATTATTATATGCGATTTTCCCGCTCATTCTTTCCCATCCCCGACAGGGTAAACCCGTACTTACATTCGCCTCTTACCCTTGCTCAGAGTTGTAAAAGAACCGTAAATAGTCTGTACCTCTATTGTTAGCCGACAGCGATCAGTTCGCGAACAGGGCCGGACTCGTATCCGTGAGGGTTGCGGCAGCGCCAATCCCAGGCATGGCGGATAATCGTTTCCAGATCCGGGAAACGCGGATCCCAGCCGAGATCCCTGCGGATCCGCTCGCTCGACGCGATCAGGACGGGAGGATCGCCGGGACGCCGCGCGCCGACCTTCACCGCGATGTCGCGGCCGGTCACCCTGCGGGCCGTCTCGATCACCTCGCGCACCGTGTAGCCCCTGCCGTTGCCCAGGTTGTACCGGCAGCTGCGGTGGTCCAGCGCGGACAGGACCCGGACATGGGCGTCGGCGAGGTCGGATACGTGGATGTAGTCCCGGATGCAGGTGCCGTCATGGGTCGGGTAGTCGTCGCCGAAGATCTCGATATGCGGCCGTTTTCCCGCCGCGACGTCGAGCACCAGCGGGATCAGGTGCGTCTCGGGGTCGTGGTCCTCGCCCAGGTGCCCGTCGGGGTGGGCTCCCGCTGCGTTGAAATAGCGCAGGCAGGCCGAATGCATGCCATGCACCCTGTCGGCCCAGTGCAGGATCCGTTCGATCATGAACTTGGATTCGCCATAGGGGCTGCCGGGATCGATCTCGGTGTTCTCGTCGATCGGCATCCGGTCCGGCATGCCGAACAGGTTGGCGGTGGAGGACAGAACGAAGCGCCGAACGCCGTTGTCGGCCGCGAACTGGACCAGGTTGAGGGCATTCACCACGTTGTCGTGCAGGTAGAGGTGCGGGTTGCGCATCGACTCCCCCACCAGCGAGTTCGAGGCGAAATGCAGGATCGCGTCGAAGCGGAAGGCGCTGAACAGGCGGGTCAGCGCGGCCGGGCTGGCCAGGTCGCCCTCGACCAGCTCGGCCTCGGCCGGGACGGCGGCACGGTGTCCCTGCTGGAGATTATCGAAAACGACCACCGAATAGCCGCGGGCGACCAGTTCGGCTACGCAGTGGCTGCCGACGAAACCGGCGCCGCCGGTGACCAGAACCGTTTCCTGATGAGGCATGCAAAGCTCCTTTATTGAGCCGCTCTAAACCGGGGGGGTGCCCAGGAGGAGCGTTGCGCCCTCCTGCCGGTATCTTGACGGCTCTTGATGCGGGAAACTCTGGGATCCGGCTGGTTCCGAGCCCCATTGAACATGGTATTTATCACACGACTATTACCTGCAAGTTAATACAGATCCGGGCCATACTTGAATATTAACCAGTTTTATTTAGGAGAAAGCATGATGGACATGCAGTCAAACCGAGCAGATTTTCATTTGAATTTCAGCGCAATCCAGGCCCATCGGCACGCATCCCCGGATGGGACGAATTCTGCACGCGGGGGCGACTTATGCCGAATTTTGTTTTGAATTTGTCCTATCTTCTGATGAGCACTGAAATCTTTGACCGGCTCAACTGATCGGGAAACGGCCGTTTAACGCCCGTTTAACAATTTGCTCCAATATTGCATCGCACCCAGCGTCCGCCTTGGAGCTTGTCCCCTGCATGAATGACCACGCACTACTCCGCAGTACGCTGCGGCATCTCGGCAGGGGCATGGTGTTTGCTGCCGTGCTCAGCTGTTTCGTAAATATACTCATGCTCATCGTGCCGCTCTACACGATGCAGGTTTACGACCGCGTCATGACCAGCCGGAGCACCGACACCCTGATCATGCTGGCGGTCGTGGCGGTCGGCGGGCTGATGCTCTACGCGGTGCTGGACTTCATCCGGACCAGGGTCTTCCTGATCATGGGCGACCTGATCGCCATGCGGCTGAACGTCCCGACCCTGCAGGCCGCCGTCATCGACACCCTGCACGGCAGCCAGCGCAACTCGACCCAGGCGATCCGCGACCTCAACGACCTGCGCTCCTTCATCACCGGCAGCGCCATCACGGTGCCGCTGGAGGTGATGTGGGTGCCGATGTTCCTGGTCGTCCTGTTCCTGCTGCACCCGATCTACGGCTGGCTGGCGCTGGGCGCCGCCGTGCTGCTGTTCCTGATGAGCGTGCTGACCGACCTGCTGACCCGGCGCCCGCTGGCCCAGGCCAACGAGGCGGCGGCGAAATCCTTCGGCGACATCGCGTCCACCGTCCGGAACGCGGAAGTGATCGAGGCGATGGGCATGCTGCCGGCGGTGGCCAGGCGGTGGGAGCGCAGCCAGTACCGCATGATCGAGCTGCTGAACCGGGGCAACAGCGCGGCCAAGGCGTTGACCGCCGTCTCGCGCTCGCTCCGGCTGATCCTCCAGATCGCCATGATCTCGACCGCCTGCGTGCTGGTGATCGACCGCGAGGCGTCGCCCGGCAGCGCCATGGCGGCCGGCATCCTGATGGGCCGCATGCTCCAGCCGTTCGAGCAGCTGATCGACGGCTGGCGCCAATGGGTGTTCGCCCTGTCGGCCTTCGGCCGGGTGCGCGGCCTGCTGAACGGCACCCAGGGCCGCCGCCAGAGCATGCCCCTGCCCCGGCCCGAGGGACGGCTGAGCGTGGATCGGCTCGTCTATATCCCGCCGGGGGTCGACAAGGCGGTGCTGAAGGGCATCTCCTTCTCGCTGGAACCGGGCGAGACGCTGGGCATCATCGGCCCGTCCGCCGCCGGCAAATCGACCCTGGCCCGCCTGCTGGTCGGCATCTGGGAACCCACTTCGGGCGGCATCTACCTGGACGGCCACAGCACCTTCCTGTGGGAGCGGGAGAGCTTCGGCCTCAGCGTCGGCTACCTGCCCCAGAACGTCTCCCTGCTCGATGGCACGATCCGCGAGAACATCTCGCGCATGACCGAGGCTAGCCCGCTGGACGTGGTGAACGCGGCCAAGATGGCAGACGTCCACGAGATGATCGGCCGGCTGCCGTTCGGCTACGACACCAGCGTCGGCGACAGCGCCTACAGCCTCAGCGGCGGCCAGCGCCAGCGGATCGGCTTGGCCCGCGCGCTGTTCGGCAACCCGCGCCTGCTGGTGCTGGACGAGCCCAACTCCAACCTCGACAACGCCGGCGAGCAGGCCCTGCTCCAGGCGATCGCCAAGGCCAAGGCGGCCGGCACGACCGTCGTCCTGATCGCCCACCGGCCCTCGGTGGTTGCCGCGGTGGACAAGCTGCTGGTCCTGAAGGACGGCATGATCGACCAGTTCGGCGCCCGCGCCGACGTGCTGAAGGCGATCTCCGCCCCGCCCGGCACGCGCCAGGTCGCGACCGCGCCCAACGTGGCCCGCCTGGTCAAGACCGGCAAGGCCCTCGCGGACGGCGTTCAGGCAGGACAAGCGTCATGACGCTCCCGACCAATAATCCCGTATGGACCGTGACCCTGGAGGCGGCGCCGCGCGAGCCGTCGCTGCGCAACACCATGATCGCCGGCACGGTCGCGGTCCTGGTCGGGTTCGGCGGCTTCATCGGATGGGCAGTGACCGCGGACCTCAGCAGCGCCGCCATCGCCCAGGGCACCGTCATCGCCAACAGCCACCGCAAGACCATCTCCCACCTGGAAGGCGGCATCCTGCACGAGTTGCTGGTCAAGGAGGGCGACCGGGTCAAGGCGGGCCAAGTCCTGCTGCGGATGGACGGCACCCAGGCCGAGGCCCTGCTGGGCCAGGTCGAGAACCAGCTCTGGACCGCCCAGGCCCGAGTCGCCCGCCTCCGCGCCGAGCAGGCTGAGCAGCGCTCGCTGGTCTTCCCCGAGGATCTTGTCGAGGCCGGCAAGCGCAGCACGGTCGCGGCGGACGCCATGGCGACCGAGCAGCGCCTGTTCGCGGCACGCTGGGACAGCTACGACGGATCGCTGGCGATCAACCGGCGCAAGATCGACCAGCTCCGGGAGCAGATCGCGGCCCTGAAGGCCCAGGCCAGCGCCACCGCCGACCGCCTGCGCTACACCGACGAGGAACTAGGGACCATCAGGGCCCTGCTGGAAAAGGGCTACGAGCGCCGGCCCCGGCTGCTGGAGATGCAGCGCCTGTCGGCCGAGCTGAAGGGCCGGGTCGGCGAACTGGCGGCCAACGAGTCCCAGGCCGAGCAGGCGATCGCCGCCGCCGAGCTGGAGATCCTGTCGCTCAAGCACGACCGACGGACGGAGATCGCCGACGCGCTCCAGCAGACCCAGGGCACGCTGGCGGACATGACCGAGCGGTCCCGCGGCGCCACCGACATCGTCCAGCGCAAGGAGGTGGTCGCTCCCCAGGACGGCAAGGTCACCGACATCCGCTTCTACACGCCGGGCGGCGTGATCGGCGCCGGGGCTCCGATCCTGGACCTGGTCCCGATCGACGACGAGCTGGTGGTCGAGGCCCAGGTCAGCCCGGCCGACATCGACAGCATCCGGGTCGGACAGGTCGCCAACGTCCGGCTCAGCGCCTACAAGCAGCGCAAGGTCCCGACGATCGACGCGCACGTGATGTATGTCGCGGCCGACCAGGTGCTCGACCAGCGGACGGGCCAGTCCTACTTCACCGCGCGGGTCAGGCTGGACCCCGAGTCGCTGGCCTCGCTCCACCATGTGGAACTGGTCCCCGGCATGCCCGCGGAAGTCATCATGATCAACGCCAAGCGGCGGGCGATCGACTATTTCCTCAGCCCCATCACAGACAGCATGAGGCGGGCGTTCCGAGAGGAATGACCGGACGGCGAACCATGCGCATCCTGTTCGTGCACAACCACTTTCCCGGCCATTATCAGCACCTGGCCGCCGAGCTGGCCGCCGACCCTGCCAACCAGGTCGTCTTCATCACGAAGGACCGGACCGGGTCGATCCCCGGGGTGGACAAGCGCGTCTTCACGCCGTCGCGCCCGCCGGGACCGCAGACCCACCACTATGTCCGCCCGTTCGAGGACGCGGTGCTGCACGGGCAGGCGGTCTACCGGCTGTGCGACCGGCTTAAGCGCGACGGCTTCGTGCCCGACCTGGTCTGCGCCCACGCCGGGTTCGGCCCGGGCCTGTTCATCAAGGACGCCTTCCCGGACACGCCCCTGCTGGGCTATTTCGAGTGGTTCTACCACGCCCGGGGAAGCGACGCAGACTATCTGGACGGCCCGGTCAGCGCCGACGACGCCTGCCGGATCCGCAGCCGCAACGCGGCGATCCAGATGGAGCTGGCCAATTGCGACTGGGGCGTTTGCCCGACCGTGTTCCAGCGCGGCCAATTCCCGGCGGCGTTCCAGAACAAGCTGACCCTGATGCATGACGGCATCGACACCCGCTTCTTCTCGCCGGAGCCCGGAACGCCCATGGTCCTGCCCGGGCTCGACCTCTCCTCCGCCCGGGAGGTCGTGACCTACGCGACCCGCGGGATGGAGCCCTATCGCGGCTTTCCCCAGTTCATGCGCGCCGCCGACATCCTGCTGAGGGAGCGGCCGGACCTGCATATCGTGATCGGCGGCGACGACAGCGTGTCGTACAGCAGGCTGCCGCCGCCCGGCCGGACCTACAAGCGGATGATGCTGGACGAGCTGCCCGGGCTCGACCGCTCCCGGCTGCACTTCGTTGGCCCGCTGGAATACCCGATCTACCGCGACATGCTCCGGGCGACCGACGTCCATGTCTACCTGACCGTGCCGTTCGTGCTGTCGTGGTCGCTGCTCGAATCGCTCTCCACCGGCTGCCTTGTGGTGGCCGCCGACAACGCCGCGGTGCGCGAGGTGGTCGAACCCGGCGTCAACGGCCTGCTGGCCGATTTCTTCTCCCCCGACGACATCGCGGCCAGGATCGCCGACGCGCTCGACCGGCGCGCCGAGATGGAACCGATCCGCGCCGCCGCGCGCCGCCGCGTGGTCGAACGCTACGCGCTGGCCGACCTGCTTCCCCGCCACCTTCAGCTGATCCGGCACCTCGCCGGCAGCGTCGACAAACCGGCGGGGCGGTCCGGGGAAGCGCACCTGGAGCTGGCGGCGACGGGCTGAGCCTTCTCCGAAAGAGAAAACAACGAGCCACGTCTTATTGCTTCGATTTTCAAACCAATTTGCAAACTCTTGAATACCCCATTCAAAGTAAAGGAGTATGGTTTTACGAACACGAGCTTGAGTACTTCAGAAGCTTATTT
The DNA here is from genome assembly GCF_016765655.2 of Skermanella mucosa. Taxonomy (NCBI): domain Bacteria; kingdom Pseudomonadati; phylum Pseudomonadota; class Alphaproteobacteria; order Rhodospirillales; family Azospirillaceae; genus Skermanella; species Skermanella mucosa. The sequence goes on along the minus strand of NZ_CP086106.1, from coordinate 1,434,623 downwards.
TAGCATTGGTACAAAATTGCGGCAGAGCACCAAATTTAACCATCGATTAAGATTTGAGACGCTAGTTTCCTCTTATCGAAAGCACGGAAACAATGCTTCGCTGATCCCTTTACTGGAGGCTTGATATGGCAACCCTTCCCGGTGGTTCCTACGACGATTACCTGACCGGCACGGCAGATGCCGACGTGGTCTTCGGCGCGGCCGGCAACGACATACTCATGGGCGAAGGCGGCGACGACCAGATGCTGGGCGGCGCCGGCAGCGACATGCTGTTCGGCGGCGAGGGCAACGACCTGCTCGACGGCGGCGCCGGGAACGACGTGCTATTCGGCGGCATCGGCAACGACACCCTCCTGGGCGGGGCCGGCAGCGACGTGCTCCAAGGCGGGGACGGCGACGACATCATCACCGGCGCCGCCGGCAACGACATCATCGACGGCGGCTCGGGCAACGACATCCTCGACGCCGGCCCGGGCGACGACGTCGTCAACGGCGGCGACGGCAACGACATCGTCAACGGCGGGGCGGGCCACGACGTGATCGACGGCGGCGCCGGCAACGACACCCTGAACGGCGGAACCGGCAACGACATCGTCATGGGCGGCGACGGCAACGACATCATCCGCGGCGAGAGCGGCGGCGACGTTCTGTTCGGCGGCGCGGGCGATGACGTCATGTTCGGCGGGTCCGGCAAGGACATCATCGGCGGCGGCACCGGGAACGACACCCTGAACGGCGGCTCCGAGAGCGACACCTTCGTCTTCACCGGCGGCGGCGGCCAGGACGTCGTGATGGATTTCAGGGCCGGCGAGGACATCCTTCAGATCGCCCGCAACATCAACGGCCTGGACATCTCCAGCGCGGCCGACATGGCGGCGCGGGTGCTCGATGCCGGCGGCAACGCGGTCGTCGACCTGGGCAACGGCGACACCATCACCCTGATGAACGTCAACGCCGAGGACGTCCAGAACAACCCGAACGCCTTCTTCGTGATCAGCTAAGGGACTTTGGCGGCAGCCCCGGGGCTGCCGCCGGTTCCCCTGGCGCCATCGCTACTCCGATCCCCCAGACACCCCACGGATGCCGATGCTCCCGACCGCCCTGGCCCTCCATCCCGACACCGCCGTTCCCACCGCCCGCCTGCACGGCGTCGGCGGCGACTTCGTCATGGCGGTGTGGGAAACCGCCGCGCCGGGCCGGTCCGGCCGCATCGTTCCCTCGATCGACGGGGCGGAGGCTCCGCGCCCCTATACCCTTCTGACCGTCCCGACCGGCTGGGGCGGGGAGCGCACCATCGCCGTGCTCCGCTGCCCGGCCGGCGCCCGGACCGTCGACTTCCGGAACGAATCATCCCGCCCGGTAGCGACCGCCCATCCCGCCGACCGGACCGAATTCGACGCGGCACTGCTGATGAGCGGCCTGGACGGCGGCGCCCGCCTCCGCGTGGTCCGCCTGCTGCTGGATTTCTGCCGCAGCGCCTTCAGCCTGCAGAACGACGGGCGGTTCGCCCAGCTGTGCCGCCGGCTGATCCTGGAGCTGTCGCCCAACCCCGCGACCCTGACGGTCCGCTGCGCCCCGACCCGGCAGCTCGCCCTGTGCGACGGCGGCGTCTCGGCCGCCTTCGGGGAGATCGCCGCGACGGTCGTGATCACCCCGGGCGGCATGCGCCGGCTGGAGGTTCCGCCCGCCGTCGGCGCCGTGCCGGACAAGCGCGGCCGCCTGCCCCTCCACCTGGTGATGGACCGGGCGCTGTGCGGAGCCGGGACGCTGGTCGTCCTGCTCGGCCGCACCGGCCTCGCCTGCCGCACGGTCGCGGAGATTCCGGCCGAGCTTCCGACCCTGCTCGAATGGCTGGAACGGCTGAAGCCGTGCCCGCAACACTTGCGCGACCACGTCCTCCGCGCGCTGGCGCTCCGCGCCGCCGACGAACCCCAGGCCGCCGCCGCGGTGCGCGAGCTCCAGGTCCTGATGCCCCTGCCGCGTCGCCACGTGGCGGCGGCGGACCGGCATGTCGGCGGCGACATCGACGTCGCGGTATCGACCGGCGACGGCGGGCTGTTCCTGGCCGGCTGGCTGCACGATCCCCACGGCATGGTCGAGCAGCTCCGGATCACCTCGCCCTTCGGCGACCAGCGGACCCTCGCAGCATTGCCCCACCGCTTCCCGCGCGAGGATGTCGCGGCGATCTACAAGTCCGCCTCGCCCGCCGGCTTCGCCGCCTGGGTCCCCGGTGCGCCGGACCCGGCCCCGGCGCTCCAGTACCGCTGCGAGCTGCTGCTCCGCTCGGGCGGCCGGATCGAGATCGTGCCGCCGCCCCGCCCGCTGAACCCGGCCGACGTGCGCGCCGCCGTGCTGGGCAGCATGCCCCCGCCCTTCGTGACCCAGGCGGCGCTGGAGACCTGCATCGCCCCGGCCGTGGCGCCGATCCACGCCGCCATGACGGACGACGTTCCCGCCCCGGAGGTCTTCCGCTACGGCGCGCCGGTCGCCGATCCGGCGGTGTCGGTCGTGATCCCGCTCTACCGCAACCTGGAATTCCTGCGCTTCCAGATCGCCGCCTTCGCGATCGACCCGGCGATGGCGACCGGGGCCGAGATCGTCCTGGTCCTCGACAGCCCGGAGCAGCGCGACGAGTTGCGCCACTACCTGCACGGCCTGCACGGGCTCTACGCGCTGCCGCTGACCCTCGTGGTGAACGCCGCCAACCACGGTTATTCCACGTCCAACAACGCGGGCGCCGCGGTCGCGCGCGGCCGGCACCTGCTGTTCCTCAATTCCGACGTGATCCCCGACCGGCCCGGCTGGCTGCCAAAGCTCGTCGCCGCGCTGGAGGCGTCGCCGGACACCGGCGCCGTCGGCCCGAAGCTGCTGTTCGAGGATGAGTCGCTCCAGCATGCCGGGCTGTTCTTCGGCCGCGACTACCGCGGACGCTGGATCAACCAGCATTACCACAAGGGCATGCCGCGCGACTTCGCCCCGGCCTGCCTGCCCCGCGCGGTCCCCGGCGTGACCGGCGCCTGCCTGCTGATGCCGGCCGACGTCTTCCGCGAGGTCGGCGGCTTCACCACGGACTACATCATCGGCGACTACGAGGACTCGGACCTGTGCCTCAAGGTCCGGGCATCGGGCCGCGCGATCCGCTACGTGCCGGCGGTCGAGCTCTACCACCTGGAGCGCCAGTCGATCAGCCGCCATGCCGGCTACACCCGCGGCGTCGCCTCCGAATACAACGCCTGGCTCCATTCCGGCCGCTGGTCCGGCCTGATGGAAGACCTGATGGGCCGGGACTGGCCGGCCGACGAAACCTCCCGATCCCTTGGCCGATCCCATGGCCGCCCCCCGGCCCGCCGCCGCAACCGCAGCAGAAAGACTTCGGCAGCATGAGCACGCCACAACCCATCCTCCCGTCGTCCGTTCCCGCCCAGCCCACCCCCGTTCCGGCCAACCAGCGCGTGATCAAGCTGCTGGTCCGCCAGGACGCGCGGGACGCCCAGCGGATCGACTGGCTGTGCGAGCAGATCGTCCGCAACCGCTTCATGCCGGTTCCCCCGGCGGAGAACATCTTCGTCGGCGACGGGGATTTCCGCGCCATCGGGGCCGAGTTCCTGAAGCATTTCGTCAAGCTGGGCGACCTGCGCCCGACCGACCGCGTGCTGGAGATCGGCTGCGGCATCGGCCGCATGGCGCTGCCGCTGACCCAATACCTGACCGACGGCACCTATGACGGCATGGACGTGGTTCCGGGCGGCATCGACTGGTGCAACCGGACGATCTCGCCGGCCTACCCCGCCTTCCGGTTCCACCACATGGACGTGGCCAACGACCTGTACAATCCGCAGGGCCGGATCGAGCCGACCGCCGTCACTCTGCCGTTCCGCGACCAGGGCTTCGACTTCGTGCTGCTGACCTCCGTCCTGACCCATCTCCAGGCGGCCGAGGCCCTGGCCTACGCCTGGGAGATAAGCCGGCTGCTGCGTCCCGGCGGGCGCTGCTTCCTCAGCCTGTTCCTGATGAACGACGTCGCCCGCGAAGCCCTGCGCGGCGGCGACCGGCGGCTGGCCTTCGACCCGGACGCGGAAGGCCCGACCTGGCTGGCCGACCCGGCGGTCCCTTCGGCCGCGGTCGCCCACGGCGAGGCGTTCCTGCTCGACCTCTTCGCCTCGGTCGGGCTGAAGCCGGCCCGGCCGACCGTCTACGGCACTTGGTGCGGCCGGACCAACGCGGTCAGCTACCAGGATCTGCTGGTGCTGGAAAGGGCCGCCCTGCCATGACGTCGTCCCGGCCCGGCTCCGCCCCGCGCGTCCTGTTCGTCTGCCACAACCACCCGAGCTTCCATCCCGGCGGGACGGAGATCTTCGCCCACGACCTGTTCCGCCACATGAAGGACGTGGACGGGATCGAGGCGATGTTCCTCGCCTGCACCAACAAGGTCCACCGCGACCAGAAGCCGGGCACCAACTTCCAGACGGTCGGCCGCAGCTCGGACGAGCTGGTGCTGTGGGCCGGGCATTTCGACCGCTTCTACCAGAGCCAGATCGACCTGCACGGCATCGTCCCCGACCTCTCGACCCTGCTCCAGTCGTTCCGGCCCGACATCGTCCATATCCACCACACCCTGCTGCTGGGCGTGGAGATGCTGTTCCTGATCCGCCGGGTGCTGCCCCGCGCGAGGATCGTCTATACCCTCCACGACTACTATCCGATCTGCGCCAACGACGGCCAGATGGTCACGACCGATGGCCACCGGCTGTGCCCGGGCGCCTCCCCCGACGCCTGCCACCGCTGCTTCCCGGAGCGCACCCCGGACAAGTTCGTGCTCCGGGAGAAGCACCTCAAGGGCATGCTGTCGCTGGTCGACCGCTTCATCGCGCCCAGCCATTTCCTGCGCGACCGCTATGTCGCCTGGGGCCTTCCGGCCGACCGGATCGCCGTGCTGCGGAACGGCCGCCCGGCCGCCCCGGCCGAGGAGCGGGCGCCGGCCAGCGGACAATCCTCCGCGCGGCGCAACGTCTTCGGCTATTTCGGCAATCTCAGCCCCTACAAGGGCATCCGGGTGGCGCTCGACGCGGCGCGGATGCTGGCCGAAAAGGACGAGGACTTCGTCCTGCACGTCCATGGCGGCATGCCGTTCCAGTCCGACGCCTTCAAGGCGGAGATCGACGAGGCGGCGAAGTCCTGCGGCGGCCGGGTGATCCGCCACGGGGCCTACCGCCGGGACGAGATGGCGCGGCTGCTGAACGCGGTGGACTGGGTGATCACGCCGTCGATCTGGTGGGAGAACGCCCCCCTGGTGATCCAGGAGGCTTTCCAGCAGGGCCGCCCGGTGATCTGCAGCGACATCGGCGGCATGGCCGAGGCCGTCACCGACGACCATGACGGGCTGCATTTCCGGACCGGCGACGCGGCCGACCTGGCGCGCGCGATGCGCAGGGCGATGACCCTGCCGGGCCTGTGGCAGCGCCTCGCCTCCAACATTTCGCCGGTGCGGACGGTGGCCGAGAGCGCCGCCGAGCACCGCAGCCTCTATGCCGGCCTGACGACAGCCGCGACGTTGCGGAGTTCACGACGATGAAAGAGATCACCCCGAAGGCGGACATCCAGATCGCGGTCCTGGTGGACGAAAAGACCCTGTTGCTGTTCGGCTGGATAGACCGGGCGCTGCCGACCTCGGGAACCGCCAGCTTCTCCGAAGGCAGCGCCGCCGGCAGCTATGACGGGCACTTCTGGCACCGGGACGAGGTCTCGCAGTGGTTCGTGGCCCTGCTGCGGTTCGACAACATCGCGCGGATCCGGCCCCAGCGCCTCTCCATCACGGGGGCCGACCGGGGCACCCGTTACGCGATCCCGGCGATCCAGAACATCAAGATCAATCCTTGGACGCTGCTGTCCACCCTGAAGGAGGACATGCCGGAGGCGATGCCGGTGGTGTTCGACTTCCTGCACGCCAATTTCGGGGAGGCCGGGCCGTCGGAGCGGTTGACCCGGCTGATGCTGGCCTTCCTCCATGCGATGGCCCAGCCCGACGGCTTCGCCGAGATCTTCGGCTGCATGACCGGCCTGGGCGCGCTGGTGCAGGGGTGGTCGTTCAACCTCGCCGCCGGCGAGCGCGACCTGATCGTGGAGACCGACGGCTGCCTCACCTTCCCGAGCACGGTCGGCAGCTTCGAACGGTCCGACCTGCCGTCCACGGCGCGCGGCGTGCTGGGCGTCCTGCACGGTGCCGACGCCCTGGATCTGCCGGCGATCCGCCGGATCTACCACAAGGCGCCCAAGGGCTGGTGCTACCTGGACATCTTCGAGAACCGCACCCTCCTGAACGACCGGAGCGCGGTTCCGCACCTGCGCGCCATGCTGCCGACGCTGACCGGCGAACCGGCCGTCCTGCGCGCGCTGAAGCGCCTGTCCAACGCCCAGTACGAGGGGTTCGAGACGATCAGCCGGCTGGAACTGCCGGTCCGCGTCGGCCTGGACACCGCCGTCCGGGTTCCCGGCGCCGGCACCCTGGTGACGGGCTGGGTGCTCGACCCCGACCGCCATGTCTCCGCGATCACCCTGAAGGGTATCGGGCTGTCGGCCAGGATCGACCGGGACTGGTGCCGGACCAACCGCCGGGACGTCAGCGAGGGCTTCGCCGCCGACTCCCTGTTCGCCGGCAAGATCGTGCCCGGCCAGGATGCCCACGGCTTCCTCGCCTTCGTGCCGGAACCCGCCGCCTGCGCCGACCAGCCGGAACGCTATCTGGAACTGTCGCTGAGCGACGATTCCTGCGCCTTCGTGCCCGTGCCGACGTCCCGGGCCACGGCCCCGGCGCTCCGCCGCCTGCTGTCCGCCGTCAACCTGAACGATCCCGCCGCGGAGACCATCATCTCGCGGCACATCGGTCCGCTGGTCCAGGCCGCGGGCCGGGCGCCCGCCTCCTCGGAGATCACCGTCCCGGCCTACGCCATGGGTACCGCCGCGGAAGCTCCCCGGCTCTCGGTCGTCATCCCGGTCGCCGACGGGCGCGACGACATCGACGTCACCCTGGCGAAGCTGGCGGTGGACCGGGATTTCGACGGGACCGAGATCGTCATCGCGGCCGGGGCCGCCGCCCACGAGCGGCTGTCCCCGTCGCTGCGGCGCTTCGCCGACTTCTACGGCCTCTCGATCCGGCTGATCCCCTGCCCCCACGCCCACGACGCCTACCAGGCGATGGACGAGGGGGTCCGGCACGCCACATCCGACATGCTGCTGCTGCTCTCGCCCTCCGTGCTGCCGGCCGCCGCCGGCTGGCTATCGAAGCTGGAGCGGGCCTACAAGGCCTGCGGCAGGACCGGCATGCTCAGCCCGACGCTGCTCTACGAGGACTACTCGATCCGGTTCGCCGGCATCCAGCGGATCAGCGCCGACTCGGCGGTGTCGCAATATGCCGGCTATTCGCGCGACTGGCTGAAGGGCCGCGAGATCACCCAGGTGCAGGCCGCCTCGACCGACTGCGCCCTGCTCCCCCGCGCCGCCTTCCTGGAGGCCGGCGGATTCAGCCGGGACTTCGTGGGTTCCGACTACAAGGGCGTGGATTTCTGCCTGAAGCTCCGCGCGGGCGGCCATGCCTGCCTGTGGCTGCCGACGGTCGAGCTGATCGCCCTGGACGAGGGCCCGCGCGACCAGGCCCAGGAATACTGGCTCCAGACCGGCGGCCTCGTCGACCGCTGGGGATTCGAGCGCAAATGGCCCCGCCTCCACTCCACCCACTCGCTCGGGAGCGTTGACCGATGACCGTCACCGACAGCGTCAAGAGGGACAAGCGAGTCCTGATCATCAGCCACGGCCACCCGACCTTCTCGCTCGGCGGCGCCGAGGTGGCGTCCTACAACCTGTTCAACGGCATCCACGATCTGCCGGGCTGGGAGAGCTTCTACCTCGCCCGGGTCGGCCCGCCGGTCAACCGGCACAAGGACAGCGCCCTGATGAGCCTCCGCCAGAAGGAGCGCGAGATCCTCTACTACGCCAACGATTACGACCATTTCCGCTGCTCCAACCGGAACCTGCCCGGCCTGCGCCAGGACTTCGTCCGCTACGTGGTGGACCTCCAGCCCGACGTGATCAATTTCCACCATTTCCTGGGCCTGGGGGTGGAGACGATCTTCGCGATCAAGCAGGCGCTGCCGCGGGTCCCCGTCGTGGTGACCTTCCACGAATATCTGTCGATCTGCCACCACCATGGCCAGATGGTGAAGACCAGCCGCAATACCCTGTGCTACCGCTCCTCGCCCGCGGAATGCACCAACTGCTTCCCCCACATCCCGGAAAGCCAGTTCTTCAAGCGCGAGGCCTTCCTCAAGACCTTCCTGGAGATGGCGGACTTCTACGTCAGCCCGAGCGAGTTCCTGATCGACCGCTACGTCGACTGGGGCCTGCCGCGCGAGAAGTTCCGCATGATCGAGAACGGCCTGACGGTCGAGGACATCGTGCCGCCGCGTCCCCTGCCAAAGGGCGGCCGCCGCAACCGCTTCGGCTTCTTCGGCCAGGTGACCGAGTTCAAGGGCCTGCACGTGCTGGTCGAGGCGGTGTCGCGTGTTTCCGACAAGGACTGGGGCGACGACAGCGCGCTGATGATCTTCGGCGGCAACCTGGAACGCCAGCCCGAGGCCTTCCAGAAGAAGTTCAACGAATTGACGGAGAAGGCCGGCAACCGCGTCCGCTTCTACGGCAGCTACCGCTCGGCGGAACTGCCCAGCCTGATGAAGGACGTGGACTGGCTGATCATCCCGTCGATCTGGTGGGAGAACTCGCCGGTCGTGATCCAGGAAGCCTTCCTGCACGGCCGCCCGGTCATCGCCAGCAACATCGGCGGCATGGCCGAGAAGGTCACCGCCAACGTGGACGGCCTGCATTTCCGCAACGCCAGCGTGGAGGACCTGGTCGACCGCCTGACCGACGTGCTCCGCACCCCGGACCTGTGGGACCGGCTGCGCGCCCGGATCAAGCGGCCGATCGACCGGCAGGAATGCGCCCGCCGGCACACCGAGATCTTCAACGCCCTGCTCGGCGCCTCCGCCGCGCAGGACATCCCGGCGAAACCCGCCGCGGCTCAGGGCACCCAGGTGCTGGACCGCGCCGTGGCCCAGCCCCTCTAGATCTTACAAACCGCCGTTTTCGACCCGCCGCTCCCAACCTGTCAAAAAGTCACCAGGAGAAATCCCTTGGCCAAGATCCTCGTCATGATCCCGTCGGGCGAAGTCTATGATCACGACTGCGTCCGCTGGTATGAATACCAGCAGGTCCAGAAGCACATCGACCACTATCACAATATCGGCGACGCGTTCGTCTTCGACTCCTCGCTGAAGCTGCTGAACTACGACAAGCTCGACGTCCTGACGATCCGCAACGTCAAGCCGGGCGACGTCGAGCGCTACAACGCCGAATACGACTATGTCTTCCTGCGCGGCTCGAACTACATCCACAGCCACATGGACTGGGAGAACGCCGAGCAGGTCCTGCCCAAGCTGAAGATTCCGATCCTTGCCTTCGGCGTCGGCGCGCAGGCCCCGGTGGAAGGCAAGCTCCAGCTGTCCGACCAGAGCAAGCGGATCTGGAGCATCATCGCCGACAAGTCGGCGTCGCTCGGCGTGCGCGGCACCTACACCGCCGAGGTGCTGTGGGACCTGGGCATCAAGAACGTCCGGATCGTCGGCTGCCCGACCGCCTTCCGCAACAACGATCCCGACCTGCGCATCGACCTGCCGCCGCTCGACCAGGTGAAGAAGGTCGGGTTCACCATGCGCCGCGAGGTCTCGGCCGCCTACGCCCAGAACATCGAGACCTACCTGACCCGCCACCGCGACGTGGTCAAGGAGATGGCGCGCCGGTTCGACATCGTCATGATGATGCAGGGCGAGGTCGAGGAGAAGAAGCTGCTCTGGGGCACCGACGAGCAGAAGGCCCACGCCCTGGCCGAGCTGAAGAACAATGGCTGGATCGGCAAGTGGTTCCTCGACGCGGAGATGGAGGAGCTCTACAAGACCAAGCTCTGGTACTCGGACGTCGTCTCCGACTACGAGGACCTGGTGCGGTCGAAGGACCTCGTGCTGGGCTACCGCCTGCACGGCAACCTGATGGCGCTCGCCAACCGCACGCCGTCGATCTATTTCAGCTATGACAGCCGCACCGTGGAGTTCGCCGAGACCTTCGCGATCCCCTGCTACGACGTGTTCTCGCAGAAACCCTTCGTGCTGGAGGACTACTGGGACCAGGCCCGGTTCGAACGCTTCAACCGCACCTACTACCAGCGCTTCCGCGACATGCGAGCCTTCCTCGACGAGAACTTCATCGACCACAAGATGCACCACGGCGTCGCCCGCCCCCGCCGGCTCCAGGTGGCGTAAACCGCATGGCTGTCCGGGCCGATGATTGCCGATCGACAGGGGAGGCTTCCCCCGGCAGCGCCCCCTTCGCATCGTCATGACCGGATCAAGCCCGCGCATGACGAAGAAAGGGCGCTACGTAGGTCGGCTAGAGCGAAGCGGCGGCCGACACCCGGGCGTCTGCTTGTCGGGTGCCGCTTCGCTCTACCCGACCTACAGGCTTCAAACGGTGCCACGAGGCACCGGTTCGCAGTACGGGAATTCCGAATGTCCGCAGTGCTACAAACACTTGCCCCGCAGCCGGCCGACATCGACGGCCGGATCGACGCGATCAAGGGCGGCCGGCTCTATGGCTGGGCCTGGGACCGCGCCCGGCCGGCCGACCACCTGGAGGTGGAGATCCGGGTCGGCGACCATCTGGTCGCCAAGGTGTTCGCCAACCAGCCGCGCGACGACCTTAAGGCCAACGGCGTCGGGGACGGCTGCCACGCCTTCGAAACGGTGCTCGACCTTGCCGAAGGCGAGATGCCGACCGCGCTTGCCCGCTCCCCCGTCACCGGCGAGACCGTCCCGCTGCGCCTGCCGTCCGACGTGGAATCGGTGACCGAAAGCGTCCTCGGCCCCACCCTGCTCCGCATGTCCGCCCTGATGGACGCGACGCAGCGCAACCAGCAGACGGTCCTGCGCGGCCTTCGCGAACTGCTCAAGCAGGGGCAGGCCGCCCCCGGGGCGGACCAGCGCCTCGACGCGCTGGCGGCGGCGCAGGAGGCGCTTCAGCAGCAGGTCGGCGGGATCGAGGTATTCCTGCTGCGAATCGACGAAAGCCTGCACGAACTCAACAACAGCCTGAAGCAGCGCCCCGCCTCATCCCCGAACAAAGGGGTATGGATCGCCCTGGGCCTGCTGGCCGCCTGCACCCTCGCGCTGGGCGCGGCAGTCGTTCTCATGAGGATCTGACCACTTTTACGTTGCCAGAGCTCCACCCATGGCACGCCAAAGGGATATTGCATTTTACCTAACCAAATAGGAGTATGCTATTACCCTATTTGGTTAGGTTTGTGCAACTCGATACTATGGTGTGCGATGACTGGAACCGCCGGCGGACCGAACGCCGATAAGAGGGTCTCCCCCAACGGCCTGACCTTCCTCTACAATCGGGAAGCGCAGAAGGGTGTCAGCAACAAGCCCCATTGGCCGGGCGGCAGCAGCGGCGTCACGCTCGGGCCGGGCTATGACCTGGGTCACCGGACCGCGGCGCAGATCATCGCGGACCTGACGAACATCGGCGTCTCCGCCGACGCGGCGCAGACCCTGTCCCTGGCGGCGGGCAAGACCGGCGATAGCGCCAAGGCCTTCGTCCAGGCCAATTCCGGCGCCGTGACCCTGACCCAGGCGCAGGAGGAGGCGCTGCTCAACATCGCCCTTCCGCCCTACGAGAAGGACGTGAAGACCTACGTCAAGGTCGCGGTGAACCAGAACCAGTTCGACGCGATGGTGTCGCTCGACTACAATATCGGCGGCGGCAACTTCAAGAACAGCTCGGTCGTCGCCAACATCAACAAGGGCGACTTCGCCGCCGCCGCCGAGAGCTTCAAGCTCTGGAACAAGTCGGGCGGACAGGTGGTCCAGGGCCTCGTCAACCGGCGCAACCTCGAAGTGGAACTGTTCAACACGCCCGTGTAAGGTCCCGGTCACTGCATGGATGCGTGACGGGAGCCTTCGGCGATGATCATCGGGAACGCGGCAAGAGCGTGGACGGCCATGGCCGCCGCGTTCCTGCTGGCGGGTTGCGCGGCCGACGCCGCCCCCTCGGGCTCCGGCCAGGTACCGCCGGCTCTCGCCGGCACCTGGTCGGCATCGTCGGCCAAGGTCAATACGGCGGGGGTGACCGCTTATCTGCCGGACGATCCCGCCCTGCTGGCCCTGCGCCTCCACGTCACCGGCGACAGCCTCGCCATGGATGGCCACACCTGCGAGTCGCCGCGGATCACCACCGAGACCCTGCCACTGCGGACCCTGATCGAGGAAACCTACGACGCCTCGCCCGACGCCATGGGCGTCGCGTCCCCCGACGTTCCGCACCCGACCCACTTCATCACCTGCGGAAGCGGCGACATCGGCCCCTCCTACGACCGGGGCTCCTGGATCTCCCGCCTGTCGCCCGATCTCATCGCGATGAACTGGTTCGACGGCGTCCTGCTGTTCCTGAAACGCTGATCGCCCCGCGACAGGCTGAATTCGGCCTCCTCAGTCGTCCGTCTCCATGATGTTGGCCGTTTTCAGGGCGTCGGTGATCCTGACGCCCTTGCGCAGGATGGTATCGACCATGCGCCCCTGGACCAGATGGATGCCGTGTTTCTGGGCGAACAGCAGGCCGGTCACGCTGCTGCACCGGCCCAGGATGAAGCGGCAGTTCTCCTGGCTGCGGATCTTCGCGCCGAATCTTTCCAGCGCGGCCTCGCTCATGTCCAGAAGATCGTTGTTCCAGAACATCTTGGCATAGTCGCAGGCCATGTATTCCAGGTCCATGTGCTCGACCCACATCGGGGTGATGCCGTCGATGCAGATCGAATAGCCGCGGTTGTTCGCGAACTCGACGACCTCCTTGTAGGTCTCGATATTCTCGACCAGATCGGCCTTGTTGATCTCCAGCACGATGTTCCCGCGCAACTCCATGGTCAGCCGTTCATCGAACTTCACGAACGCCGACGACATGATCGTGCTGAGATTGAGGTTCAGCCCGATCTTGTGGCCTCGGATGAAGTCGACGCCATGGTTGAGCGACTTCAGGACCGCATGGTCCAGGCTGGACGTGAAGTAATTGAACAGCCACCGGTTGGCCGTCAGGTCGAACTCCGGGCTGAGGCGATCCTCCAGGGACTTCACGGCGATATAGATCTCGAAATACTCGCGCCGATTATCCTCCTCTGCCTGGATATCGACGATCGGCTGGTTGAGCATGAAGGGCGACAGGTCGAAGTTTCCGATCTGGCGCTCGATCTTGGCCAGTTCCTCCAGGCTGATCGGCTCCTTGGTGGCGGCCTTGGCGGCGTCCCCGCCGCCGCCGTCCTTGTCCAGACCCTCGATGAACCGGATGACGTTCACGAAGTTGAGCGACAGCTCCATGATCGAGTAGAGCGAATTCTCGCGGTAGGCGTTCGGCCCCGTCATCTTCGTCCGGGACAGCATCAGCTTTTCGATCTTCTGGCAGGCCTCCGTGATCGTCGAGAACTTGATGCCCTTGTACAGGATCAGCACATCGTCGTTGGACAGGGTGAACAGCTGCAGATAAGCCGAGTTGTCGGCGATCGCCTGGACCGCCCGCTTGATCTCGTGGATGTCGCCGTAATTCTTGTCCTGAAGGATCGACAGATGGAGATGGATCAGGCGAAGACCCTGCAGTTCGCGCTTCGCGGACTGCAGCAGCTTGAGCAGGCGTTCGTCGTCGTATTGCGGCTTCTCCGGAACCGCCGCAGCCTTCTCCCCCGGCTTGACGCGCACCCAGTCGCGAGGCGGGCGATCCTGCCTCGGGCGATTCATCATGGCCACATCACTCCGGCTGAACCGTTGAGCGCGCTCATCTGTCTTCCCGTACCGATCCGCCACCGCACGGCAAGACGTTATCATCCGGAGAAGCAACAAATCGTTAATTTAAGCCAATTCCCAAGTGGCGAAATGAACCCGCTTCCCCGCGCCGCCACCCCGCGACTGCGGATTTATTGCCTCCGCCCTATTGTTCCTGACTGCCATACCAGCCAAACTGGCGGTCACGAAAGCGGGCCACAAGAACGGGCCACAAGAACGGAGCGAGGGGAGAACCATGACCTCAGAGACATCCGCGAAGAACGCCTCGGGCAGACTGCGCAGCCAAGCCTGGTTCGACGACCCGTCGAACCCCGACATGACCGCCCTCTACATCGAGCGCTACCTGAATTACGGGCTTACCCGGCAGGAGATCCAGTCCGGCCGCCCGATCATCGGCATCGCCCAGACCGGCAGCGACCTGGCGCCCTGCAACCGCCACCACCTCGAGCTGGCGTCCCGCGTCAAGGACGGCATCCGCGAAGCCGGCGGCATCCCGCTGGAATTTCCGGTCCACCCGATCCAGGAAACCGGCAAGCGGCCGACCGCGGCGCTCGACCGGACCCTGTCCTATCTCGGCTTGGTCGAGGTGCTGTACGGCTATCCGCTCGACGGCGTCGTGCTGACCACCGGCTGCGACAAGACCACGCCCGCCATGCTGGCGGGTGCCGCGACCGTCAACATCCCGGCCATCGTCCTGTCGGGCGGCCCGATGCTGGACGGCCACTACAAGGGCAAGCTCGCCGGCTCCGGCACCATCGTGTGGGAGGCGCGCCGCATGCTCGCCGCCGACAAGATCGGCTATGACGAGTTCATGGACATGGTCAGCTCGTCGGCGCCCAGCGTCGGCCACTGCAACACCATGGGCACCGCCCTGTCGATGAACTCCATCGCCGAGGCCCTGGGCATGTCCCTGCCCGGCTGCGCCGCCATCCCCGGCCCCTACCGCGAGCGCGGCCAGATCGCCTACCTGACCGGCAAGCGCATCGTGGACATGGTCCGCGAGGACCTGACCCCGCGCAAGGTGATGACCCGCGAGGCGTTCGAGAACGCCATCGTGGTCGCCTCGGCGATCGGCGCCTCGACCAACACCCCGCCGCACCTGATCTCGATCGCCCGCCATGTCGGCGTGGACCTGACGCTGGAAGACTGGCAGAAGTTCGGGCACGATGTCCCGTTGCTGGTCAACTGCCAGCCGGCCGGCTTCTACCTGGGCGAGGCGTTCCACCGGGCCGGCGGCGTCCCGGCGGTCATGAAGGAACTGATCAAGGCCGGCCGCATCCACACCGGCGCGCCGACCGTCACCGGCAAGTCGATGGGCGAGAACGTCGAGCGGGCGCCCGATCCGGACGACGACGTGATCCGCCCCTACGACAAGCCGCTGATGGAAGAGGCCGGCATGCTCGTCATGGGCGGCAACCTGTTCGACTCGGCGGTGATGAAGACCAGCGTCATCAGCCCCGAGTTCCGCAAGCAGTACCTGTCCAACCCCGACGATCCCGACGCCTTCGTGGGCCGGGCGATCGTGTTCGACGGGCCGGAGGAATACCACTCGCGGATCAACGACCCGTCGCTCGACATCGACGAGAACTGCATCCTGTTCATCCGCGGCTGCGGCACCGTCGGCTATCCCGGCTCCGCCGAGGTGGTGAACATGCAGCCGCCCGACCACCTGATCAAGCGGGGCATCGTCTCCCTGCCGACGATCGGCGACGGACGCCAGAGCGGCACCTCGGCCAGCCCGTCGATCCTGAACGCCTCGCCCGAGGCGGCGGTCGGCGGCGGCCTGGCCCTGCTGAAGACCGGCGACAAGGTGCGGGTGGACCTGCGCAAGCGCCGCGTCGACCTGCTCGCCTCCGACGAGGAGATCGCGGCCCGCCGCGCCGCGCTGAAGCTGCCGGAGCTGAAGCACCAGACACCGTGGCAGGAACTCTACCGCGGCTTGGTCGGCCAGCTCTCGGACGGCGGATGCCTGGAGATGGCGGTCAAGTACCAGGATGTCGTCCACACCAGCGGCATGCCGCGCCACTCGCACTGAGGGTCAGCCGAGCACACGGAAGCAGCAGAAGCGCTGGCGGGAGACCGCCGGCGCTTCCCTTTTTGTAAACTGCCGCAGGTCGGCTTCCGCAGTCTGTTCGGGAGAGGTTCGAGGCACGCCAGGATCGAAAATTTTCGAAAGGCTCCATTTCTGGCCTTGGCAGCCTGTCGCTGCTTGGCATTCCTGATTCGTCGTCCGCAGCCTCGCGCATGAGTTGGCAGAGGCTATCTCACAGCGTCAACGCATGTGGTCCAACGCACTCACTCCCGAAATGCATGATGGAAGCTTTCGTACAGGGGTTCGAGCAGATAGTCCAACGCGGTCCTCGCCTTCAGCGGGACGACAAGCTCGACCGGCATACCGGTTACCAGCCTGATTTCCGGGGTGCTGGCGGTGTCCAGTTCGTTGACTTCGACGATCACCGTATAGTACGGCGTTCCCGATCGCTCTTCGATCAACCGATCGGCGGAGACCTGTCTAATCGTGCCTCGAATGGCCGGAATATTACGCTGTCTGAAGCCGACTAGGCGGACCTGAACCTGTTGGTCCAATCGGATATCGTCGATATCTCGTGGATCGATATGGGCTTCGACAACCAGTTCGCGGCGTTCGGGCACGATGTCCAGGATCGGCTCGCCCGGCCGGATCACGCCCCCTTCAGTAAAGATCCGCAATCCGACGACATCGCCGGCGGTGGGCGCCTTAAGCGCGGCCCGGGCCAGGGCCGCTTGCGCTGCCATCAGGCGCGGCTCCAAAACGAACAGGGTATCGGAGTTGTCGCGCATCAAATTGAACACCTCCGCCATCCGATCACGCTTCAATTGCACGATCTGCAATTCCGCCTCAGTGATCGCTTCCTGCACACGCGCGATGTTCGATGAATGCTCCGACCGCTCTCCTTCCAGACTGGCCGCAGCCCGTTCGAGCGCCCGGACTTTTGTCTTCGGCGCCAGTCCCTTGGAGTATAGTTCCTGTGTACCGGCCAATTCCTCCCTTATCAGGCGCAATTGATCGTTGCGCGACCGGGCCTGCCCCTCATGGCCGCGGATCTGCTCACCCAGTTGGGCGATGCGCTGCCGGAGAATGCTGATCTCGTTGAGAAACGCTTCGCGCCGGCTTCGATGCAAGCTTTCCTGCCCCCGCAGCAGCGCGTCAATCACCGGGTCGGTTGCACGTTTGGCGGTCAGGATCGGATCAAACCGGATTTCCGCAAAATCGTCCCGCTCGGCGATCAGACGACCTTCCAGGGCACTCAGGGTATTGTATTGGCGTGTCAGGATTTCGACATTGGCCTTCAACTCGGTGTCGTCCAACCTGATCAGGACCTGATCCGCTTCGACCCTGTCGCCCTCCTTGACTTCCAGGGACTTGACCGTTCCACCTTCACGATGTTGCAAGGTTAGCCGGTTGTCCTGGACCTTGATCAAACCTTGGGCGATCACCGCCCCGTCGATCTGGAGCATTGACACCCAGCCACCCAGACCGCCGAAGAAGAGCAGAATGGAGAAGAGTCCTATGATCATCGGCCGACCGATGCCGTCGTCGACGCGGGCTGAACAGGGACCGGTCGCCGTGCCGGACATGGCCGTTTCGGTCATGGACTGTTCCTCTCATGCCTGTTCCACGGGCCGGCGGGTCTCGGACCATTTCGACGGCTCGACAATAGTCGGTGATTGAGCTTGGGCCGGGCGGCCCGGTGGCGGGAAGATTCGTGCCAGGATCTCGCCGCGAGGCCCGTCCATCTCGACCGTGCCATCGCGCAAACCGATGATTCGATCGACCGCAACCAGGATGCTGGGCCGATGGGTGATGACAATCACTGTGGCCGCATCGGCCTTCAACTGGCTAACGGCACGAGTCAGCGCCTGCTCCCCCTCGATATCCAGATTGGAATTGGGCTCATCCAATACGACCAGCCGGGGATTGCCGAACAGTGCACGGGCAAGGCCGATGCGCTGGCGCTGGCCCGCCGACAGGATTGCACCGCCTTCCCCAATTTCGGTATCGTACCCGTCGGGCAAGCGAAGGATCAGATCGTGGATGCCAGCCCTGTTGGCGGCTTGAACCACGGCGTCGGCCCGTGTCTCCTGGAATCGGGCGATGTTGTCCGACACTGTCCCTGAGAACAGTTCCACATCCTGGGGCAGGTAGCCGATATGCCGCCCGAGTTGTTCGCGATCCCATTGGGACACATCGGCATCGTCCAACCGGACGACACCGGCACTGGGACGCCACACACCGACCATGAGCCGGGCCAGCGTAGATTTGCCGGCGGCGCTGGGACCGATTATGCCAACTGCCTCACCCCGTCCAATGGAGAGATCGATACCCTTGATGACCGCCCGATCAGCACTCTGCGGGGCAAAGATCAGACGGGTGAGCGACAGGGCACCTTCCGGGTCGGGAAGCTGCATACGCTCCGGATTGGGGGGAACTGCACGAAGGAGATCGCCGAGCCGGCCATAAGCCTCCCGCACCCCGACAAATTGACGCCACGCACCGATCATCTGCTCGACCGGAGCCATTGCCCGGCCAAATAGAATGCTGGCGGCAAACATGGCACCCGGCGAAATCTGCCGCTCGATGGCAAGCCAAGCTCCCAAGCCCAGCATCAGGGATTGGAGGAATAGCCGAAGCAGTTTGATCAGGCTGGAATAAAAAGAATTGCGATCATAGGCGACAATCTGCAAGCCGAGAGCCATGGCGCGGTTCTGCCGCCAGCGTCGCATCAGCCCACGCTGCATACCCATCGCCTGGATGACTTCCCCATTGCGGAGCGTAGCCTCGGCCGCAGCATGGTTGCGGATCGACTGCTCGTTTCCGAGCAGCAGCGCGACGCGCGTGGCATATTCGTTGGCTGCGGCGAGACAGACGATCACGACCGTCCCTGCCAGCGCGAATAGCCCCATCCAGGAATGGATCAAGGTCAGAACCAGCAGGTAGATCGGCATCCATGGTGCGTCGAACAGCGCATGGGTTCCTTGACTGGACACGAATTGCCGGAGCGTTTCCAGATCTCGCAATGCTTGGGCTCTTGGGGGGGTCCGGCGGGACAAGCCAAGATCGATCAGGGATGACAGCACCCGAGCCGCGAGGCGCTGGTCGAGCCGGACGCCGGCGCGCGTCAGTGCCTGTGCCCGCACGTCGTCCAGCACTGCGAGCGTGGCTAGCGCGATGAACAAGGCCAGGATCAGATAAAACAGTGTCGCTTCGCTGCCGCTGTTCAGAACGCGATCATAGACCTGCATCATGAACAGCGGCGGAGCCAGATAAAGCAGATTGATGCCGGCACTGAACAGGGCCGCCAGGGCGAAATGGAGACGACATGCCTTGAGTGCCCGGCCAAGTTCGGTGGCCTTCATGAATTGCTTCAAAGCCTCACCACCTGTTGCTCATCGGTCATCAACTCAGCCAGGTATCCGAATTATGCTGCTGCGACAGGGCATCGAATGCAAACAGGGTATTGGTTGCCGATCCGCCTGGCAGGCGCCCTTCGGCCCGGCCGCTCGTGATGTAGTGCAGGGCCGCCGCCCGTTCGTCGGTGCCGAACGCCGCGGCCAGATCCCCGTAGGCGGCCAGATAGGCGAGCCCGTCGAAGCCATCGGCGGTGCGCCCTTCGGCCCGGCCGCTCGTGATGTAGTGCAGGGCCGCCGCCCGTTCATCGGTGCCGAACGCCGCGGCCAGATCCCCGTAGGTGGCCAGGTAGTCGAGCCCGTCAAAGCCATCGGCGGTGCGCCCTTCGGACCGTCCGCTCCCGATGTAATGCAGGGCCGCCGCCCGTTCGTCGGTGCCGAACGCCGCGGCCAGATCCCCGTAGGTGGCCAGATAGTCTAGCCCGCTGAAAGCGTCCTGAGCACGTCCCTCGAAACGGCCCGAAGCAACATAGTGGCGGGCAGCAGCCACCTCATCAGTGCCGAATGCAGCCGCCAGATCGCCGTAGCTGGCAAGGTACTCGATACTGCTGAAGCCTGATGGCGTGACAACGATGAAAAACGTCGAAGTCGTTGCCGAACCATGGCTGTCCGTCGCCGTGACCCTGATATCGTAGACACCCAGTTCGGCCGCATCTGGAGACCCGAAGAACAAACGGGAGTTGGCGTCGAAAGTCAGCCAGGAAGGAAGAGCGTTGCCATCGCTCAGCCTCGCATCAATCTCCAGGCGGTCGCCAACGTCGGCGTCTTGGAAGGCAGATTGCTGTACGCCGAAGGAAATTGCCTGCTCCGCCAAGAACACATGGTCGGGCAGCGTTGTGTTGACGGTCGGGGTTTGATTGAGGTTGTCGAACTCGTATGAAACATCGGCGAACCGAAGCGTTTCGATCTGATAAAGCGTATCTGTGCCATCACCGCCGCCGGCGCGGTTGTCGCGCACGGTGGCAAAGCCGTTCCCAGCCGTGATCGTATAGTCGCCGAAAGCGCCAGCAAAAATTGCAACATCCCGGCCAGCGCCGCCATAAAGCGTATCGTCACCGTCCCCGCCCGTCAGCATATCGCTGCCATGGCCGCCGCTCAGAAGGTTGGCACCAGAATTGCCGATCAGCGTGTCGTTGCCATCACCTCCATAGGCGTTCTCGATCTCTGTTCTGGCGGCGATCGTCAGGGCAGTACCTGCCAGAATGCTGTTGGTGCCCGCAGTCAGGTTGATCGTCGAATTGCCGCTGACGGCCGCGGCATTGATCGTATCGGTACCGCCTCGATCAACCAGCGTCCGGCGTTCCGATTCCGCGAGTGTGGCATACGCGTTGGTATAGACATAGTTGTTGTCATTGGTAGCGGCGTCTCCGTACAGCCGCAGGCTCCATTCAACCAGCCTGCCGGTGGTGCCGGCCGAATGGTCGACCACATTCAGACGCCAAGTTCCGATGCTGGTCTCGCCCCGGTGATGGCTGGACGACAAGGTGAAGCGGATATCGTCATTGCTGCTGCCCGATGGCGTAGTCGATGTCACGCCGGGCCGATCAACGAGAATCGACCTTGTCCCGTCGGGCGAGATCAGGGTGACGGTCAGATCGCCGATGTTGCCGTGCCGAATGTCGGCCACCACTTCCACCCAATCCAACTCGATCGGATCGATGATGGTCAGCTCGCTCGTGATGCCAGTCCTGTTGTTGTCGGGGATCGTTGAGTTCGGTTCCGTACGAGCGGTGACCTCAATCTCATTGGCGGCCGTGCCTTGAAGCGTCCAGGTCTCAGCCAGACGGACTGCCGCAGTCGCGTCGACCAGACCGAATCCGTAGTCATGACTGACCCGGAAACCGCCGCCGTTCCAGGTGTTTGCCCCGTTGGTCGTCCAGTCCGGCGATGCGGCATCGATCGGTCGGGCGGAAAGTGCCAGGATTTCCTGGACATCACGGTAGCCCAGGTTCGGGTTTGCTTCCAGCATCAGGGCAACGACACCGCTGACGATCGGGGTTGCCGCCGAAGTTCCGTTGAAGCGCGATGTGTAATCGGTGACATCGTAACCGTAGCTGCCGATACGATCGGTCGTCACGATGCTGCCGGGAACGCCTGATCCGGGGGATGCCACCAGGATGGAGGCCCCCGGTGTGCTGTAGAAACTGTAAGTGCCGTCGTCCTCGATGGCCGCGACGGTGATGATCTCTCGTGCGTTCTGGAAACCGTGGTAGTTGGTGTTCTGGCCTTCCAAGCGGCTGTTGCCCGCAGCGAACAGAATAATCGTGCCTAGCCCGCCGCGCCCGTTTTCTATGGCGCCGCGGATCGCCGTGTTGGTCGCGGTGAAGGTGCTGCCGTCGAGATCGTCGAAGAAATAGCCCCCGAAGCCCCAACTGTTGTTTGAGACGTCGACTTGCGATTGACGGACGAAGTTGGACGTGATCTGCCCCAGTGTTCCGTTCGATCCAAAGCCCATGCGGAAGCCGACGATGGTTGCATCATAGGCGACGCCGACCACGCCGATCCCGTTGAAGCGTTCCGCCCCGACTAGACCGGCAACGGCGACGCCGTGGCGATCGTCGTAAGCGCCGGCATCGGCATCGTCATCGTTATCGCGGGCGTCGTAATCGGTCCGCGTATCGGTGTTGCCGTCAAGATCGGGATGGGTCGATTGAACACCATCGTCAATGATGCCGACCCGGACGCCATGACCGGAGTAATCCTGCCAAGCCGTAAAAGCCCGAACATCGATCCCGGCCGTCCCGCCGCTCTGCCCAGTGTTGTTGAGATGCCATTGATTGGCCAGCAACGGATCGGATGTTGTTGCGTCCAGAAGCCGAGCACGAACCTGATAAGTGCCGGTTCCAGTTTCCAACTGGGATTCCGCCGACAGATAATAGGTTCCCCCCACTGCCGCGATGAAAGTCAGGCGGGCATCGCTGCTGGTTCCACCGTTGCCATCCTCGCCGACCAGCAACCCTTGGGGGTTGAACAATTTAAGCCCCGGGTCGGCCAGTGTGCCGTTGCCGGTATCGGCCCCACGAACCTCAAGCACATAGGACATACCGGCCTGCAGCGTGACAGCAAACCAGTCCTTGTCGCCGTTCCGGTTGATCGTGCCGGCAGCGGTTCCGCCAATAGCCACCCGCCCGGATGTGGAGCTGTCCGCGGCGAAATCGTCCGTCGGCGTGCCGTCGTTCTGAACTGTGGCGGCCGAGACACGATAATCACCAGTGCGCTGAGAGGTCGCCGCAATGCTGTTGACCGCTAAATAAAACTGCCCGCTGGTTATCGGGGTGTAAGTGATCGCGGCATTGAGGCCCGGACCGCCATCGTCATCGCTGGTCACGATGCTCCCCGAAGAGTCCAGCAATCTCAAAAACGGATCGGCAAGCGGACGGTTGTTAACGGGATCTCCATCGGCGGAAAAACTGTAAGTTGATCCTAACTCTAACGTGACGACGAATACATCCACATCGGAGGTCGTCTCCACCTCTCCGGACCGGTTCCCCCCAATATCTACGGTTTGCGGCGTCCAGTTCGGGTTGTCATGCGTATTCGGGTGGTCGTCGCCCCCATTGGTCCCGAGTTCCGCAACCGACACCTGGTAAGTGCCGGACAGGCTGGACCGCGCGCCCGACGCCGATAGGAAGTAATCTCCCGATGTTCCGGGGGTGAACTGGAGGGTGGGATCCGGGCTGAAGCGGCTATCGGTGGTGCTGTTATCCACCTGATACAGGAGGATGCCGGCCGCATCGTACAGGTGCAGGTAAGGATCGGTCAGGGTGCCGAGCCCGGATACTTGGCCACCGACCCCCAAGCTGTAAGAAGTCCCGGCTGTCAACGATACCCTGAACCAATCGGCATCCCCGCCGTACTCCAGCGTGCCGGCTGTGGACCCGCCGATGGAGACTGCACCGGTGGTCGCAGTCGAAGCGGCATAATCATCGGTGACCGTTGCCTGTTCGATTAGATCGATCGTGTAATCGCCGGTGTCGTGCGATACACCGGCTGCCGCGATGTAGTAGGTCCCGGTCGAAGTTGGTTGCAAAGTGATCTGAGCGCCATTGCCGGTAGTGTCCTGCGCCCAGGCGATCAGCGTGGATGTGGCGTCAAAGACGGACACACGGACATCCCGCAGGGTGTCGTCCTGTCCGCTGCTTCCCCGCATCGGGATGACGTATGTGTTGCCGGACGTTAGTGTCGCGGCGAACCAGTCTTCGTCACCATTGAAATCGACAGTTCCGGAAATGCTTCCGCCGACGGTGATTTGCCCGGTGGTCCCTGGATCACCCGCGAAGTCATCTGCAATCGTGGATGCCAGCACCGTATAGCTGCCTGTACCAGCGAAGGCCTCGGCGGCAAGGTAGTAGGTTCCCGCCGTCGTGGCGGTAAAGACGATCTGTGCGTTCTGCCCGGTGCCACCATCGTCATCGCTCGCCAGCACCGCGCCGCCCGCATCGCGCAGCCGGAGCAAGGGGTCGCTGAGAGTACCGCGTTGTGTCGCCGATCCCTCGAGATCGAATTGGTAAACCGTATCTGCCTGCAACGATAAGGCGAACCAATCGCTGTCACCAGAAAATTGCACCGAGCCGGTCACCGACCCACCTACTGCGACCTGCCCTGTCGTGCTGGTGTTGGCAGCATAATCGTCCTCAGCCGAGGAATCCGCAACCACCAGGGTATAGGTGCCGGTCTGAGAACTCGAAAATGCCTCGGCCGACAAGAAATAGGTACCCGACTGGACGGCAACATGGTTGATCTGGGCATTGAGGCCGATGCCGCTGTCATCGTCCGAAGCGATGAGCGTGCCGTCCCCATCCCGCAGTTCCAACCAAGGATCGGAAAGAGTGCCATCGCTCGTGATGGAGCCATTCAGGGACATGACATATCGGGTTCCGGCGATCAGTGAAATCCGGAACCAGTCGGTGTCATTAGCAAAAGAGATGTTCCCGGCTATGCTTTCCCCTGCCGAAATCCGGCCCGTGGTAGAAGAGTCACCGGCGTAATCGTCGACTTGGCTGCTCAACAGCAGTTGGTACGCACCAGTCCCGTGGCTCCCGTAGTAGTTGGAACTTGACGCGGCCGAAACATAGTAGCGGTCCGTGCTGGATGCCGTGAAGGAGAGCGTCGCATCGGAGCCCCAGTTGTATCGGTCGGATAGCAGAAGGGTTCCGGAACTGTCAAAAACGCGCATCCAAGGATCGGAGAGCGTCGTCCCGGCCAGTGACAACGAGTATTCAGTGCCCGCGACAGCATCCAGAGCGAGCCAGTCCTCATCGCCAGCCGTCTCGATGGCGCCATTGAGTGACTGGCCGACCGCGATCAGGCCGGTGGTGGAACTGTCGGCGCGGAAATCGTCGCCCAGGACCGACACCGTATAGCCGCCTGTGTAATTGGACCAGGTCGACTGGTAGCTGTGCGCGGCCGAGATGTAGTAGGTGCCTGTGGCTGCCGCGGTATAGGCGAGGCTTGCGGCGCTTCCCCAGTTATAGCGGTCGGATGCCAGTTCGCTGCCGTTGGCGTCGTAGAGCCGCAGCCACGGATCGCTCAGCGTGGTGCCGGTGATGCCGATGCCGTAGCGCTCGCCCGCGGTGAGGGTGACTGCGAACCAATCGGCATCGCCGTTGCGCTCGATAATGCCGGTCGTCGAGCCGCCGACATTCACCCGTCCGGTGGTCTGGCCGGTCGCGGCATAGTCGTCGGCAGCCGCACCGCCGGCGACCGAGAGCGTGTAGGTCCCGGTGTAGTTCGACCACGCGGATGAATAGGTGTGGGCAGCAGAGACGTAAAAGGTCCCGCTCTGGGCCGCGGTATAGGTCAGGCTGGCCGAGCCGCCCCAGTTGTAAAGATCCGAGGCCAGGAGGGTGCCGGCGGCATCGTAGAGGCGCAGGGCGGGATCGGACAGGGTTCCGCCGCCAAGGCTGAAGTCGTAGGCATATCCCGCGGTGAGGGTGACCGCGAACCAGTCGTCGTCGGCATTGGTCTCGATCGTGCCGGTCGTCGAGCCGCTGACACTCACCTGGCCGGTGGTGGAACTGTCGGCGCGGAAATCGTCGCCCAGGACCGACACCGTATAGCCGCCTGTGTAATTGGACCAGGTCGACTGGTAGCTGTGCGCGGCCGAGATGTAGTAGGTGCCTGTGGCTGCCGCGGTATAGGCGAGGCTTGCGGCGCTTCCCCAGTTATAGCGGTCGGATGCCAGTTCGCTGCCGCTGGCGTCGTAGAGCCGCAGCCACGGATCGCTCAGCGTGGTGCCGGTGATGCCGATGCCGTAGCGCTCGCCCGCGGTGAGGGTGACTGCGAACCAATCGTCGTCGGAACTGGTCTCGATCGCACCCGTCGTGGAGCCGCCGACACTCACCCGCCCGGCGGTGCCGCTGTTGCTACCATAGTCATCCGCTATGGCCCTGGCGCTTAAAGTATAAGTTCCAGTTGAGTAGGTTGAGAATGAACGAACATCGAGATAATAAGTCCCTGGTGCTCCAGCTCGGTACGTAATACTGGAATTTAAGCCGATACCGCTGTCATCATCGCTCGCCAACAGTATGCCTCCGCTATCGCGCAGACGAAGAACCGGGTCGCTCAACGTCCCGGCAGAGGTCGCCATCCCTTCCAAGTCAACATTATAGACAACAGCTGACTGAAGCAGGACAGCAAACCAATCGGTGTCGCCGTAAGCTTCAATGGTCCCCGTTGTTGATCCGCCAACCGGCACGTATCCGACGGTTATAGTTCCGCCTGCGTAATCATCGTTGGGCATCAGTGGCTTCCTGCTTCAGACACGGCCGGAAGCTACCACTTTTGGATTAATCCCACAAGAAACCGCCTCGACGCGAAATCTGCCAAGATGTCGCACAGCTTTAAGATGTTGCGCCATCACTGAACATCCGATTTCCCGTAAACTGGAAAAATAGTCACATTTCTGGACATTTTCCCTGCGGTCTTTTAAATTTCGTTTACTAATTAAATTTTGCTTGCCCGCAATATGTTGATGCGGAATTGGGGCCGGCGGGGTTCTACAGCAGACCGATGATCAGGCGAATGGGAAGCTCTGAGTCGGGCATGCCTTCCAAGCGCCACTCGACAACCTGAACCACGATCGTCGCGGTTTCCTGGTCAGACTGGACCGGATGTGGCTCAGGTAAGACCCGTCCATCAATCGCCGCCGGCATGTCAGCACCTGATCGATCACGTCTTCCGGCACTGTGGGCGTCAAAGCTCCAAGGGTGACGTGATCACCAGTGCGGCTGCCCAGCAGCAAGCACGCTGTCTTTAGCGACATCGGCCCAGCCGCCGGCATCAATAACATGATGCCGTATCAACATCAGAGATGCCCAAAGTGAGCGGTATTGGCCCTATGTCCGGCCGAACTGCGGGATTCCCGGTGCTTCGGTTCCGATTTACCCTTGTCCTGAGCCGTTCCGCCGCAAGCTTATAGGGGATCGAACCGCCGCCGGGGAACCCTACATGCAAAGAGCCGCTCGATGACCATGGTCCGCCAGATCGTCATCGTCCTGGTCCTGATCGCCCTTTCCGCAGGTGCCTGGTGGTACCTGGAGACGCCGGGAAGCGACGCCGCCCAGCAAGCCGGGGAAGGCCCTCCCGCCGTTCCCGTCGAAGTCGCCGAAGCCCGCCGGGGCGAGGTTTCCGAGGTGATCGAGGCGGTGGGCACCACCCGGCCGCGCCAGTCGATCGAAGTGATCGCCGACGACAGCGGCCGGGTGGACGAGATCCTGTTCGAGACCGGGCAGCGCGTCGAACAGGGCCAGCCCCTGGTCCGGCTGGACCGCGGCATCCAGGAAGCGAACCTCGCCGAGGCCGAAGCCGTCCTGGTCGATGCCCGGGCGCAGCTGGAGCGCGCCCGACGGCTCGTCTCCAACAGCGCCGTCTCCGAAGCGCGGGTGGACGAGCTTCGCGCGGCCTTCCTCACGGCCGAGGCGCGCGTCGCGGCGGAGCGTCAGCGGCTGCGCGACCGGACGGTCAACGCCCCCTTCGCCGGCATCGTCGGATTGCGGGAGGTCGACGTGGGCGCCCGCGTCACCGACAGCACCGTGCTGACCCGGCTGGACGACCTGTCCGTCATCGAGCTCGAATTCGCGGTGCCGGAGCGCTTCTTCGGCGCGATCCGCCAGGGCCAGCCCGTGAGCGCCACCAGCACGGCCTTCCCGGACACCGACTTCACCGGCGCGGTCGCCGCCATCGATACCCGGATCGACGCGGTATCGCGTTCATTCCGGGTCCGTGCCGAATTTCCCAACCCCGAGGGACGCCTGCCCGGCGGCCTGTTCATGCTGGCCCGGGTCACCCTGTCCACCCGCCCCGACGCCATCCTGGTCCCGGAGGAGGCCGTGCTGGCCGAAGGACGCTCCAACTTCGTCTACCGCATCGTCGGAACGCCGGCCGAGCCCCGGGCGGAGCGGGTCGAGATCCGCCTGGGCCAGCGCCGGGTCGGCGAGGTCGAGGTGGTCGAGGGCATCGGGATCGGTGACCGCGTCGTGACCGCGGGCCTCCAGCGGCTGCGCCCCGGCTCGGCCGTCCGGCTGCCCACCGTACCGGCCCCCACTTCCGAGGACCGCGCCGACAAGGTGGCGGAGCGCAGGGGATGATTTCCGATCTCAGCATCAAGCGTCCGGTCCTCTCGATCGTCCTCAGCGCGCTGATCGTGGTCATCGGCATCGCCGCCCTGCTGCGGCTGCCGGTGCGCGAGCTGCCCGACGTGGACACCGCCGTCGTCACGATCACGATGACCTATCCCGGCGCAGCGCCGGAGATCATCGACACCGAGATCATCGAGGTGATCGAGGGCGGCATCAGCAGCGTGGACGGCATCCGTAGCATCCGCTCGTCCAGTCGCCTGGGTCGCGGTCGCGTCGTGGTCGAGTTCGTCACCTCCCGCGACATCGACCAGGCGGCCAACGACGTGCGCGACGCGGTCGGTCGCGTCTCCATCGACCTGCCCGAGGAGGCGGACCCGCCGGAGATTGTCAAGACCGACAGCGACGCCCAGCCGATCATGCGGATCGCCATCACCAGCGACCGCATGACTCCGGCCGACATCAACGACTATGCCAGCCGCTTCATCGTGGACCGGCTGTCGGTTCTGAACGGGGTGGCGCAGGTCGAGATCTTCGGGGAGCGGCGCTACGCCATCCGCATCTGGCTGGACCGCGAGGCGCTGGCCGCCCGCAACCTGACCGTCGCCGACGTGGAATCGGCCCTGCGGCGGAACAATGTGGAACTGCCGGCGGGAGAGCTGGAATCGGTCTCCCGCCAGTTCACCATCCGCACCGACACCCGGCTGCGCACGGTGGAGGAGTTCCGCGAGATCGTCGTGGCGCAGGTCGGCAATTTCCCTGTCCGGCTCGGCGATCTGGCCCAGGTGGATCTGGGTGTCGAGGACGACGATTCGGTCGTCCGGTCCAACGGCCAGGCCGCCGTCGGGCTGGGCGTGCTGCGGCAGTCCCAGGCCAACACGATCGAGGTCAGCAACCAGGTTCGCGCCGAGCTGGAGGCGTTGCGCCCCACCCTGCCCGAGGGCATGTCGGTGATGGTCAGCTCCGACGATGCCATCTTCATCTCCCAGTCGATCGAGGAGGTGGTGATAGCGCTCGGCATGTCGGTGCTGCTGGTCATCGCGGTGATCTTCCTGTTTCTTCATTCCGCCCGCGCAACGATCGTGCCGGCCGTCACCATTCCGGTCGCCGTGATCGGCACGCTGGCCTTCATCTATGCCTTCGGCTTCTCGATCAACGTCCTCACCCTGCTGGCGCTCCTGCTCGCCATCGGCTTGGTGGTGGACGATGCGATCGTCGTGCTGGAGAACATCCAGCGGCGGGTCGAAGGGGGCGAGCATCCGCTGGCCGCCGCCTTCCTCGGTACCCGGCAGGTCACCTTCGCGGTGATCGCGACCTCGCTGACCCTGGTCGCCGTCTTCCTGCCGATCTCGACGCTGGAGGGACAGGTCGGCCGCCTGTTCGCCGAGTTCGGCGTCGTCATGGCCGCGGCGGTCGCGATCTCGACCTTCGTGGCGCTGTCCCTGTGCGCCATGCTGTGCTCCAAGCTGCTGCGCGCCGAGGACAAGCCCGGGCGGATCGGCCGGGGGCTGGAGCACGCCTTCAACGGCATGGCGGAAGCCTACCGGCGCCTGCTCAAGCGCGCGCTCGGCATGCCCGTCCTGGTGCTCGCGGTGGCCGGTGCCGTCTCCGCCGGGACCGTCCTGCTCTACGACATCCTCCCGCGCGAGCTGACCCCGACGGAGGACCGCGGCGTCTTCTTCATCCCGGTGACCGCCCCCGAGGGGGCCACGGTCGGCTACACCGATGCCAACGTGCGCCGGATCGAGGAAGTCCTGGCCCCCTTGCGGGAATCGGGGGAAGCCGACCGCATCTTCGCCATCGTGGGCTTCCGAGACCAGCCGGGCCGGGGCTTCGTGGTGGCGGGCCTGGCCGACTGGTCCGAGCGCGAGCGGAGCCAGCGCGAGATCGTGAACTCGATCGTTCCCGGCGTCAGCGGCATACCCGGCGTCCGCGCCTTCCCGGTCAACCCGGCGGGCCTGGGCCAGCGCGGCAGCAGCGCGCCGCTCCAGGTGGTGATCGGCGGCCAGGACTACGCCACGATCCAGGAATGGTCGGACCGCATCGTCGCCCGCGCCCTGGAGAACCCGGGCCTTCAGAACGTCGAGACCGATTTCGAGGCGACGCGGCCCCAGTTCAACGTGCTGATCGACCGACGCAAGGCCGACGACCTGGAAATCGGGATCGAGCAGATCGGCAGCACGCTCCAGACCATGCTGGCGTCCCGCGAGGTCACCGACTACATCAACCGGGGCCGGGTCTATCCCGTGATCATCCAGGCGCGCGACAGCGACCGCCAGACGCCGGCCGACCTGAAGAACATCTTCGTCCGGGCCGGCGACGACGGATCGCTGGTCCCGCTCAATGCGCTGGTCACCCTGGAGGAGCTGGCGGCGGCGCCCGAGTTGAAGCGGTTCGACCGGCTGCCGTCGATCACCGTCTCGGCGTCGCTGGCCGACGGGTACGACCTGGGCTCCGCCATCGATTTCATGAACGAGATCGCGGCGGAGGAGCTGCCACCCGAGGGCCGGATCAGCTACACCGGGCAGAGCCAGCAGTTCCTGGAAACCTCCGGCGGCATCGCCATCACCTTCGGGATTGCGCTGCTGATCGTCTTCCTGGTGCTGGCCGCCCAGTTCGAAAGCTTCATCCATCCGCTGATCATCATGCTGACGGTGCCGCTCGGCCTCGCCGGCGCTCTCGCCGCGCTGGCGCTGGGCGGGTTGTCGCTGAACATCTACAGCCAGGTCGGCATGGTGCTGCTGATCGGCCTGATGGCGAAGAACGGCATCCTGATCGTCGAGTTCGCCAACCAGCTCCGCGCCGAGGGGATGGACGTCCGGCAGGCGATCACGGAAGGATCGGCGCTCCGCTTCCGGCCGATCCTGATGACGGTGCTGTCCACCGTGCTGGGCGCGGTTCCCCTGCTGCTCGCCACCGGGGCCGGCGCCGAGAGCCGGGTCGCGATCGGCGCCGTGATCATCGGCGGGCTGACGGTCGCGTCCCTGCTGACCCTTTTCGTCACGCCGGTGCTCTACGACCTGCTCGCCCGCTTCACCCGCCCCGCCAACTCCGTCGCGGAGGACCTGAACCGCCAGCTCCAGGACCTGCGAAACCGCCAGCCGGCGGAGTGATGATCCAGGGGCAAAGGGGGCGACCGGGGCGGGTCACAAACCGTAAAGCTCCGCCAGCAGCTTCCGCATGTTGTCCTGGATCGCCCGCTCGGTCGCGACGCGCGTCCGCTCGGTCGGGCTGAAATAATCCGACGAGGACGCGGTCCCGGTCGAGACGATCGGCCGGGACAGGACGACCGCCCCGGTCGCGGTGTCGGTGACCAGATAGCGGATCTCCACCTCCGCCGTCACGTTGAGCCCCAGCAGGATCTCCTGCAAGCCCCGGGTCGTGCGGAGCAGTTCGGCATCGACCCGGTAGCGCGGCTGGCTCGCCGCCAGGGCGCCGCGCACCGCGAGCGAGTTGATCAGCGCTTCCCGCAGGTCCAGGTCGGAAACCCGGATCTGGTTCAGGACGTTCAGGGAGCTTCCCCCGCTCACGCTGCCGACCTGGACCGCCAGCGCGCGGTCGGTCTGTCCTGCTATCCGATCGGTGCCGGGAACGATCATGTTGGACATGCGGACAGGCGCTTGGCAGCCCGCCAGCAAGGCGACCAGCAGCAGGCCGGGGACGACGCGTTTCAAGGAGACCTCATGGGACGGGAACCTCCTCGACAACACGCCGCCCGGCCCGGTGGTTTCACCCCGGGCGCCGGCTCACGGCGCCGTGACGAGCCCCAGCCCGTGGTCCGCCGGGTCCGCATCCGACAGGAAGACGTCGGTCCGCGCCTGCCCCAGGATCTTCGCGGCGACGGCCGACGCGGCGATCCGGGCCGGCGCGCCGCCCATGGCCTCCCACCACAGCGCCGCGACGCCGGCGACATGGGGGGTCGCCATGCTGGTGCCGTTCAGGGCGACCAGACCGCCGCCGGCCCGGGCCGACAGCACGTTGACGCCCGGGGCGCTGACCTGCGGGAAGGTGTTGGAGAAGGGCGCCACGCCCAGGGACGTCCCGGTCTGGCCCAGCGCGCCGACCGAGATGATGCCCTGGGCCGCCGCCGGGATCGACACGGCGACCTCGAAGTCCTTGTTCCGGTCGCGCCGGCTCTCGTTGCCCGCGGCGGCCACCAGCACGGTGCCCGTCGAGAAGGCGGCCCGCGCCTCGACCATCTCCATCAGGGCGTCGAACATCCGGAGATTGCCGCGATAGCCTTCCAGCGCGACCGAGGTCGCCAGTTCCGGCGGCCAGTCGTCCGCCACCAGCCGGGCGACCAGCCCGGGGAAATCGAACCCCAGGGACATGGAGATCACCTGGGCGCCCTCCTGGACCGCCCACTGGATGCCCCGGAAGATCATGTCGCTGTCGCCGCTGCCGTCGTCGCCGAGCACCTTGCCGATCAGGGCCCGGCCGACGCCGCGGGCGACGCCGATCCGCGTGCCGTCAACGTCGCGTCCGAAGATCGTGCCGGCGCAGTGGGTGCCGTGCCCCTGCCTGTCGCCGTTGCCCGACCCGGAGAAATCCTCCTGGACCAGCTCCACGCCCTCGAAGGCGGGATGGTCGGCGTCGATGCCGGTATCCAGCACCGCCACCGTGACCCCGGCCCCCGTGAAGGCCGAGACGTCGGCCCGGACAGCGCCGATCCCCCAGGCCTGGGTGGCGGCCTCCGCCTCGGGAATCTCGAACGGCCGGATCAGCGCGATGGGCATGACCGGAGCGATGCCGCGGACGCCCGGATCGCGCGCCACTTCCCGAACCTGGCGCGAGGTCAGCCGCGCCACGTCGATCATCGGCTCGGGCGGCGGCACGATGACGGTTCCCCGGCCCAGGCTCCGGGCGCGGCGCTCGAACGGCTCCGCGGTCGCAAGGGGAGATAGATTTCGCAGGATGGCATAATTTCGCATCGGGATGCTTCCTCCTACCAGGACTCTACCGACCGGCATCCAGAGTCACACGACTCCGGGCCGGGTTGTCCATTGGTCAAACGGACTTGGCAGAAAGAGAGGCCCGCGCCGGCCGGTCAGGCGCCGCGCGCGTATCCCAGCACGGTCCGCCAGGCGCAGATGCCGGTGAACCAGGCGGAGGCGACGATCCACGGAACCATCAGCACCATCGGGTCGTCCGGCTGGTTCAGGACGAGCAGCAGGCTGCTGATCATCCAGACCGCGGTCATCGCGATGTTGACCGGCATCAGGTGCGGCACCCGGAAGGGATGCACGAACTTGGCCGTGGTGAAGGTCATCAGGGCGAAGAAGGTGATCAGGGCGAAGGTGACCGCCGGGTCCAGGTCCAGGATGAAGAGGTACAAGGCGACCACGTTCCAGACCGCCGGGAATCCCACGAAGTAGTTGTCGTTGCTCTTCATGTTGACGTTGCAGAAGCAATAGAGCGCCGACAGCAGGATGAAGGCCACCGCCACCAGTTCGAGCGGTCCCGGAAGCGGGATAAACTTGTAGATGAAGATCGCGGGGATGAACACGTACGTCAGATAGTCGATCACCAGGTCCAGGGTCGCGCCGTCAAAATTCGGCAGCACCCGCTTGACCGAGAACTTGCGGGCCAGCGTCCCGTCCACCCCGTCCACCAGGAGCGCCGCGCCGAGCCAGAGCAGGCAGCCTTCGGCGTTGTTGTCCACCAGCGCCAGCAGGGCCATCAGCCCGAGCACCACCCCGCTCGCCGTGACGGCGTGGACCACCCAGGCGGCGGCCTTTTGGACGTGGGAATAAGGCTCGGTCACTTCGGTCATCCTGGAAGTCATTTCCACCTGCAAATCTCCGCACCGGCCTCACGCCGAGCGCATGCTACTTCTTCAGCCTGGTCTCTTCGGGGCCGCATCGGGTTCATGGGCCAGGGTCGTGGGCGCATGGCCTTTCAGGGACAGCGACAAGTTCCTTCTGGAACATACGGCGGCGGCTGAATGTTCAATCGCAATGCCGTAAACCGAATTCGCCATAGTAACGTCACGGAGCGGCATAGTGAAGGGATGATCCGGTCCCTGCCCTTCTGCCCGGGCGAATTGCTCCGGCGGCGCGGCGGGCAGCGTACGCCTAGCCGCCCGGGCGGCGAAACTCAATCGCCGGAATGGGGGAGAGGTCACTTCCTTCCGAACAGGCGCCTCAGCAGTCCCGACTGTTCCTGGCGTTCGGCGTCCTTGACCTCCAGCCACTCGTCGACCAACTCCGCGGCCTGCCAGTTGCCGAAATAGCGTACGCAGTCGACCCCCGACATCAGCCTGACCTTCTGCTCGCCCAGCCGCTCCAGGCGGTCGCGCAGGCGCCTCCGGTCGTCCTCTGTCAGTACGGCATGGCCAAATCGTGGTTGCATGGTCACTCCCCATCGATAACCGGAGAATGCCACCGGCCGCCGTTCACGGCGCCGTCGCAAAAGAGGTAGCAAGCTTCAGATCGGTGACGAAACGATCGTACTCCGCCGCCTTCGCGGTCGGATCGGGCAGCCGGAGCAGGTACGACGGGTGCACGGTCAGCAGCATCGACCGCCCCTCCTCCAGCCGCAGGACGGCGCCGCGCTCGCGCTGGACCGTGACCTCGCGGCGCAGCAGCGCCCGGCCGGCCGTGGCGCCCAAGGCCACGATCAGGCGCGGGCGGACCGCCGCGACCTCCTCCTCCAGCCACCAGCGGCAATGCTCGACCTCGCCGGCATCGGGCTTCTGGTGGATGCGGCGCTTGCCGCGCGGCGTGAACTTGAAATGCTTGACCGCGTTGGTGACGTAGCAGTCCGACCGCACGATGCCGGCCTCGACCAGCGCCCGGTCCAGCAACTGCCCCGCCGGCCCGACGAATGCTCGGCCTGCCAGGTCTTCCTGGTCGCCCGGCTGCTCGCCCACCAGCATTAGTCGCGCTCCTGTCGGCCCCTCGCCCGGGACCGCCTGGGTCGCGTTCCGCCACAGGGTACAGCGCCGGCAGGCCTGGAGACCGCCCTCGGGCTCCGGCGCCCGGACATCCGGCACGGCCTCGGCCCAACGCCCGGACTTGGGCGCCGGCAGCGTCACCCCGCTCTCGACCATGGCGGCGGCCCTGCGGCCGGCGTCGCGGATCAGCGGGGCGATCAGCCGTGCCTCGGGCAGGTTGTGCCAGTATTTCCGCGGCATCTCCGACTGCATGGCCGCGACCTTCAGCCGGGCCGGGTTGAAGATGCTGGCGTAATAGCTGCGCCAGTAATCCTCCAGCGCGTCCTCGTCGGGCACCTCGGCCCGGCTGGCTCCGGGGGTGAAATGCAGCGTCCCGCCGTCCCAATGGACGCTGCGGTCCGGCGTCAGGATCGACCAGTCCATGTTGGTGAACCGGCGGGCGAAGAACGGCGCCGCCCGCTCCACGATGAAGTGGTCCGGCTCGAACCAGGCGAGATAATGCCCTTCCCGCTCGCGGAACCGGACGAAAGCGTGCATCTTGTGGATGTCGCGCCGGATCGCCCGCGCCATGGCCTCGGCCCGGTGGACCTCCCGGTCCGACACGATCTCCAGCAGCTTCGGCTCCCCATGAGTCAGCCGCCAGAGCAATCCGTAGAGCAGCGCGAAGCGCGCCGGGTCGCGGTGGCAGACGACGGTCTCCGCCAGTTCCAGGAAGTCCTTCGGCACGGTGAAGGCGCGGTTCCGTACCGCTTCCGGAACGATCGGTGCCGCCGCATCGCCGAACAGTCCCGCCTGGGCGCCTACCCGCCAGTCCACCGCCTCCGGCCGGGCGTCGGCCAGCACCATCCGCCGCGCCGCCGCGCGCCAGCCTTCGAAATCGACGGGATGGGCCAGCTCGACCGCGTGCATACCGGCCTCAGGCGAACAGCGGCAGCGCCAGCTGCGCCGGCCGGGGCGCCAGCCTCTGCCGCAGGTCGATCCGGTCCAGCAGCGAGCGGCCCACCTGCGGGTCCGCCGTGGTGACGAAGGGCGCCACCTTGGCGACCTGTACCCTCAGCCGCCCCAGGTCTTCCAGGCGTACGGCCTTGTGCTTCCTGATCGACAGCAGCCGGTCCACCGTACGTACGCCCATGCCGGGCACCCGCAGCAGGCTTTCCCGGTCCGCCTTGTTGACATCCACCGGGAAGCGGTGGCGGTTGACCAGCGCCCAGGCCAGCTTCGGGTCGATCTCCAGGTCCAGCAGCCCGCCGTCCGGCACGATCTCCCCCGCGTCGAAGCCGTAGAACCGCATCAGCCAGTCGGCCTGGTACAGCCGGTGCTCCCTGACCAGCGGCGGCGCTCCCGGCGGCAGGCTGGAGCTGCCGTCCGGGATCGGGCTGAAGGCGGAATAATAGACCCGGCGCAGCCGGTACCCGGTATAGAGCCGGTCGCTGGTCGCCAGGATGCCCCGGTCGTCGGTCCCGTCGGCCCCGACGATCATCTGGGTGCTCTGGCCGCCCGGCGCGAAGCGCGGCTCGCGCGGGCTCGACTTCGCCTCCTCGATCCGCAGCCGCAGCCGCCCCATAGAGCGCCGGATCGCCCCCGCGTCCTTCTCCGGCGCCAGCCGGTCCAGCGAGGGCTCCGACGGAAGCTCGATATTGATGCTGAGCCGGTCGGCATACAGCCCCGCTTCGGCCAGCAACTCGGGCGAGGCGTCGGGGATCGTCTTCAGGTGGATGTAGCCGCGGAAGCCATGGTCCTCCCGCAGCATCTTCGCCACCCGGACCAGCTGTTCCATCGTGTAGTCGGGGCTTTGGATAATGCCGGAGCTGAGGAAGAGTCCCTCGATATAGTTGCGCCGGTAGAAGCCCAGGGTCAGCCTGACCACCTCCTCCGGCGTGAAGCGGGCGCGGCGGACATTGCTGGACCGCCGGTTGACGCAGTACAGGCAGTCATAGACGCAGAAATTGGTCAGCAGGATCTTCAGCAGCGAGATGCAGCGCCCGTCCGGCGCATAGGCATGGCAGATGCCCATGCCCTCGGTCGAGCCGATCCCGTCCTTGGTCCCGGCGGAAGTCTTGCGGTCCGATCCGCTCGACGCGCAGGACGCGTCGTACTTGGCAGCATCCGCCAGGATTTCCAGCTTCTCTCGCAGTTCCATTTTCCCGCCCGCACTCGTTCACATAATGTTCTAGTGCGAGCGGGCCTCCGGTCAAGGGATCAGCCCCGGATCTTCTCCAACCCCTTCCAGTCGAACTCCATCCCGTGCCCCGGCCGCTCCGGTGCGATCGCGACTCCCTCCTCGATCCGCAGCGGCTCCGCGATGTAGCGGTCCAGCCCGAAGCCGTGGGCCTCCAGGAACGACCGGTTCGGGCAGGCGGCCAGCAGATGCACCGTCACGTCATGGGCGCCGTGGCTGGTCACCGGCAGGTTGAAGGCTTCCGCCAGGTGAGCGATCTTCATGAAGGGCGTGATGCCGCCGCAGTTCGTGACGTCCGGCTCCGGATAGGTCACGCCGCCGCCCGCGATGTAGAGCTTGAACTCCCACAGGGTCCGCAGGTTCTCGCCGGCCGCGATCGGCAGCCCGCCCTCGCGGACGATGCGGGCATGGCCCGCCGGGTCGTCCGGAATGGTCGGCTCCTCCAGCCAGGTCAGGTCGAACGGCTGGAGCGCCCGGGCGGCGCGGATCGCCTCGTCCACCCCCCACTTCATGTTGGCGTCCACCATCAGCGGGAAGCCCCGGCCCAGATGCTCCCGCATCGCCGCGACCCGCTCGACATCCTCGAACAGGTCCCGCCGCCCGACCTTCATCTTGATCGCCCGGAACCCCTTGGCGAGGTTGTCGTCGGTCTGGCGGAGCAGCGCGTCCAACGGCAGCTCCAGGTCGATGCCCCCGGCATAGCACGGCACTTTGGCATCGTAGCCGCCCAGCAGCCGCCACAGCGGCAGCCCGGCCCGCCGAGCCTTCAGGTCCCACAGGGCCATGTCGAAGGCCGACAGCGCCAGCACCGTCGGGCCGCCCCGCCCGCCATAGTGGAGCGCCCACCAGGCCTTCTGCCACAGCCACTCGATCGCGTCGGCCTCCTCCCCCTGCATCAACTCGGGGATCTCGCGGGTCAGCACGGAATCGACGGCGCCGCCGTTCCGGCCCACGGTGAAGGTATAGCCGACGCCCTCCGCCCCGTCGGCATCGCGCAGCCGGACGGTGTTCAGCTCGAAGGCCTTCATCTCGCCATGGGTGCTGTCGGTCAGCACCACCGGCAGCGGGATGCGGTAGAACCCTGGTTCGATCGAAGCAAGTTTCGCCATTGGTCCTCAACCCTGCGCCGCCAGCCGGCGGCCCGTTTCGCTATCGAAAAGATGCACGTGCGCGGTGTCGGGCCGGATGCGCAACGTCTCGCCGGGGGCCGGCAGGATGCGGCTGCGGAACAGGCAGTCCAGTTCCGTCTGCCCGCCCTTGACCACGATCAGGGTCTCCGACCCGGTCGGCTCGACCACCACCACCTCCACCGGCACGCCGGTGTCGCTCAGCGTGATGTGCTCGGGCCGCAGCCCATAGGTGACGGGCCGGCCGGCAGAGTCCTCCCACCCCGCCGGCAGCGGCAGCCGAAGCCCGCCCTGGCTGACGAAGCTTCCACCCTCGATCCGGCCCTCGATCAGGTTCATGGCCGGCGACCCGATGAAGCCGGCGACGAACAGGTTGTCCGGCCTGTCGTACAGGTCCAGCGGCGCCCCGACCTGCTCCACGATCCCGTCGCGCATCACGACGATCTTGTCGGCCATGGTCATGGCCTCGATCTGGTCGTGGGTGACATAGACCGTCGTGGTCCGAAGCCGCTGGTGCAACTCCTTGATCTCGGCGCGCATGGCGACCCGAAGCTTGGCGTCCAGGTTGGACAGCGGCTCGTCGAACAGGAACACCTTGGGGTCCCGCACGATCGCCCGCCCCATGGCGACGCGCTGGCGCTGGCCGCCGGACAGCTCCTTGGGATAGCGGGCCAGCAGCTTGGTCAGGCCCAGGATCTCGGCGGCCCGGTTGACCCGCACCTCGATCTCCGACTTCTTCGCCCGCCGAAGCCGCATGGAGAAGGCCATGTTCTCGGCCACCGTCATGTGCGGGTAGAGCGCATAGTTCTGGAACACCATGGCGATGTCCCGTTCCTTGGGCGGCACGTCGTTGACCACCCGCGGGCCGATGCGGATCTCGCCGCCGGTGATGCTCTCCAGCCCGGCGAGCATGCGCAGCAGCGTCGATTTCCCGCAGCCCGAGGGCCCCACCAGGATGACGAACTCGCCGTCCCGGATATCGACCGACACGCCATGGAGCACCTGCGCCGTGCCATAGGACTTGCGGACGTCCCTGATCTCAACCGAGGCCATGATTGATTCCCCAAATGTCGGTCACGCTCAGCTCTTGACGGCGCCCGCGGTCAGGCCGGAGACCATGTAGCGCTTGAAGGCGTAGTAGATCGCCGCCGGCGGCAGCGCGTAGATCAGCCCGGTGGTCATCAGCAGCTCCCACGGCGAGTCGTCCGCCGCCAGGAAATTGCCAAGCGCCACCGGCAGGGTGATGTCGGTGTCGCGGGACAGCAGCAGGAAGGCGTAGAGATACT
Source organism: Skermanella mucosa (assembly GCF_016765655.2). Lineage (NCBI taxonomy): Bacteria > Pseudomonadati > Pseudomonadota > Alphaproteobacteria > Rhodospirillales > Azospirillaceae > Skermanella > Skermanella mucosa. Next base: position 1,395,184 of record NZ_CP086106.1, on the reverse strand, counting down.
CGTTCCACGCCAGCAGCAGCGCATAGGTCCCGACCGCCACCAGCGACGGCTTCATCAGCGGCAGATAGACCATCCAGAACAGCTGCATCGGCGACGCGCCGTCCACCACCGCCGCCTCGTCCAGCTCGTAGGGGAGCTTGTCCGAGGCCTGCTTCAGCACCCAGATCGCATAGGGCGAGGCCACCGTGACCATTGCCAGGATCAGCGCCCACTTGCTGTTCAGCAGCCCGTACAGCCCCATGGTCCGGTACATCGGCACCGCCAGGAAGGCCGCGGGGATGAAATAGGTGAACAGCGCCAGGTTCATCACCGTGCGCCCGCCCTCCACCTTCAGCCTGCTGATCGCGAAGGCGGCGAAGGTCGCCACCAGCAGGGTCAGCACTCCGGTCGCGATCGCCACGATCAGCGAATTGGCCAGCTGCTGCCAGAAGTGGATCAGGAAATAATGGTCCTGGTTCAGCACGATCTCGAAGTTCCGCAGCGTCGGCTCCTCCGGCCAGACATTGCCGGAGAAGGCGGCGTCCCGGGGCGAGATCGCGAACAGGAACAGGTGGTAGATGGGCAGCATGGTCCAGATCAGGACCGGGATGCCGATCAGCAGAAGCTTCGCCTCGCCCGCGATCCCCGCCAGGGAAAACCTCTTCATTCCGGCAACCCCGTCATTTCGAAAGCCGCTTCATCATGAAATAGACCAGCGGAAGCACCAGCGGCAGCGCCGTGACGATCGCCGCCATGGACAGGTTCACCTGGTCCAGCCGCAGGTACCGGATGCCCAGCGTCGCCAGCACGTGGGTCAGGTCGGCCGGCCCGCCGCCGGTCAGCAGGTAGACGCTGTTGAAGTCGCCCAGCGTCCAGATCATCGACAGCACCGTGCAGGTCACGTACAGCGTCTTCATCGACGGCCAGGTGACGAACCGGAACTGCTGGACCGAGCTCGCCCCGTCCACCGACGCCGCCTCGTACAGGTCCTTGGAGATCGCGAGCCGCCCGGACAGCAGGATCAGCGTCCAGAACGGCAGGCTCTTCCAGATATGGACCAGGATGGAGAAGGTCAGGCCCAGCGTCGGGTCGTTCAGCCAGTTCGGCCCGTCCTCGGCCGTGAACCGGAAGATCAGCTGGTTGATCACGCCCCATTCCGGGTTCAGCATGAAGCGCACGGACAGGATCGTCGGGATCGACGGCACCGCCCAGGGCAGGATGAAGATCAGCGACAGCCAGCGGATCCAGATCCGGTCGTGCAGGAAGAACCCCGACAGCAGCAGCGCCACCATCATCTTCAGGTTCACGCCGATCAGCAGGAAGACCAGCGTGTTGAAGATCGACCGGACGAAGATCGGATCTTCGAACAGCTGGACATAGCTCTGCGGGTCCCGCGCCAGCCAGAACCCGTAGCATACGGGATAGACCACGAAGAACAGGAAGACCAGGACATAGGGCACCAGCAGGATGGTGCCCCAGACCCGTGTGGGCGACCAGCCCCGCCGCTTCGGCGGGGCCTCGGCATCCGTTTCGGAAACCGCAATCGTGTTCATCGCGTCCGCCGTGATGGTGGGATGGAAAGCGGGCACCGCGGAGGGCCGGCGTCCCGCCGCCCCTCCGCCTCATCGTGCCGGGATCAGCCCGCGACCGCCTTGATGCGGGTGATCATCTCATCGACCGCCTTGTCCACCGGCACCTTCTCGTTGATGACCCGGTTGGCCGCCTTGGCCCAGACATTCTCGTTGTTCAGGATCGTGAACTTGTAGTTCTTGGTGAACTCGAAGGTCACGGTGCCGTCCTTGAACTGGTTGTAGACCGACAGCCGGTGCGGATCGGCCTTCCAGAACGGACGCTCCTGCCCCTCCTTGGTGACCGGGAACCAGCGGCCGAGCGAGCCCTCCACATAGGGGGTCAGGTTCTCCTCCTCGAGCAGGAACCTCACGAATTCCTTGCCGCGCTCCTTGTTGCGGGCGTTGGAGAAGATCACGCCGGTCTTGACCGCCGCGCGGTAGACCATCTTGCTGCCGTCGGGCTTCTGCGGGAAACCCGCCGTGCGGATCAGCTGGTCATAGTTCTTCTTGGCCTGGTCCCGCTGCTCCTGGGTCAGGGTCGCGTTGTTCATGTCGTCCAGCCACTTGGCCGCGATCGAGATGGTCGCGTTGTGGGTCAGGGCGGTGGTCTTGTTGTGGAAGGAGACATTGTTGTCCGGGTCCTTCCAGCTCGTGGCCGACGGCGGCGCGCAGCCCTTGCCATAGGGGTCGGTATAATCGGTCAGCGCGCCGACCAAGCCTTCCCGGACCTTGGGATCGTCGACCAGCAGCTTGCCGTCGTCGTTGACCATCTTGACGTTGTAGGCGTCGGCGAAGGTCAGGAACGAATAGAAGGAGTCGCTGCTGTCCACGCCCAGCGGCTGCCCGATGCCATAGGCCCGCTGGCCAGAAGCCTTGCGGTAGGCCGGCTGCACCTTGCCGCACCAGAAGGCCCAGTATTCCTTCCAGGTCTTGGGGATGTCCGACTCCTGGAAACCCGCCTCGTTCAGCATGTCGATCCAGTACTGGATATGCATGGTCTGCTGCTTGATCGGGAAGGCGTAATAGGCGCGCTTGCCCGTGCTCTCGTTCAGCAGGTACGCCGTCTCCACGGTGTTCGGCGCGAACCGGTCCTTCATCGGCTCCAGGACGTCGGTGATGTCCTCCAGCCGGCCCTCGAAGGCCCATTTGCCGGTGACCTGGAAATCATAGACGTCGGCATAGGCGACATCCGGCGGCGTGCCGGAATCCAGCGCCGCGACCGTCTTGGGGATCATGTCCTGCACGGGGTACTGGGACAGCTCGACCTTGACTCCGGTCTTCTGCTCGAACTTCCTGATCGCCTCGAACAGCGCGTCGTCCTCGGACTTGTAGAAGCCCTTGACCCAATAGACGTTCAGCTTTTCCTGGGCCATCGCCTGGCCCGCCGTCGCGGCCATGCAGACGGCCAGAACCGCACCCAACAACGACTTCATCGCTTCTTCTCCCCGTTCTCGTTTTTTGATTGTTAGATAAAGAAACATCGGGACCGGCGCGCTCTCGGGTTCCGCTACATGATGCCGGTCCTCCCGAAGATGTCCTCGGTGCGCTCGCCCCGCTCGATCATCTGCCGGACGCTCTCCTCGCCTTCGACCTTCTCCAGCGCCAGTGCCACGATGTCGGCGGCATGGTCGGCCGGAACGACCACCACGCCGTCGATGTCGGCGACGACCACGTCGCCGGGATTGATCCGGACGCCGTTGCCGAACTCGATCGGGCAGCGGAAGTCGATGACCCGCCCGCGCATCCGCTGGTCCTGGGCATAGGAGCCGTGGGAATACACCGGGAAACCGAGCTTCCTGATCCCCAGCGTGTCGCGGTGGAACCCGTCCACCACCGCCCCCGCCGCTCCCAGCGCACGGGCGCGCGTGCTCATCAGCTCGCCCCACAGCGCATAGCGCGGCGAGCCGCCGGTGCAGACATAGACCTCGTCCCGCTGCAGCTCGTCGAGCGCGCGGAGCATCAACCCGAACGGAAAGGGATTTCCTCCCCCCTGCCCGCTCCCGGGACCACCCCCGGACCCGGCCCCCCCGCCACTCCACGTCGCCACAGCAGTCGGCCTCCAGCACGGGCATGGCCCGGCCGGCCATCACCCTGGCGGGAGCGGTGTCGGGATCGATCGGGCGGATCGCCGGCGGCAGGAACTGGCGGGTCAGCCCGCGCGTGTCCATGACGTCGCCCAGCACGGCCGTGAAAAGCCGCGTGCGTATGGTATCGAGAATGTCCGTGCCAGTCGCCACGGGCTCATCTCCCCCCTGATTGCGCCTCTCTGGTCCGGAGGCTTTCGAGAACTGTAACGCGGCTTTATGCCACGACAAAGCTTGTTTTCTTTTGGAACGAAACTTGCCTGGAGTTGACAGACGCGCCATGGTGTGTAGCCGCCGGACACAAGGCGGAGGGAACAGACAACAAAGGTGCTGATACAAGCCATGGCCCGCCCGGAAATCCTTCAGATCGCCCCGATGATGCCCGTGGTCGCCGACCAGATCGACCGCCTGTTCACCGTTCACCGGCTGTGGGAGGTCGCCGACCGGGACGCTTTCCTGGCCGAGCACGGCCCCCGGATCCGCGGCATCGCCGCCGGCGGGCACGCCCCGCTGAACGAGCAGCTGATGGGCAGGCTCCCCGCGCTGGAGATCGTCTCCGCCTTCGGCGTCGGCTATGACCAGATCGACGCCAAGTGGGCCGGCGGCAACGGCATCGTCGTGACCAACACCCCCGACGTGCTGACCGACGAGGTCGCGGACCTCACGATCGGCCTGCTGATCTCGACGGTGCGCCGCATCCCGGAAGCCGAGCGCCACCTGCGCGACGGAAAGTGGCCCTCGGGAGCCTTCCCGCTCACCGCGTCGCTGCGCGGGCGCAAGGTCGGCATCCTCGGCCTGGGCCGGATCGGCAAGGCAATCGCCAAGCGACTCGAAGCCTTCGGCCTGCCGATCTCCTACCATGGCCGCACCCGGCAGGACGGCGTCGACTACGCCTATGTCGCCGACGCGGTCGATCTGGCCCGCCAGGTGGACGTGCTGATCTCGGTCATTCCCGGCGGCGCCTCGACCGAGCGGATGGTCGGCCGCGAAATCTTCGATGCCCTCGGACCCGACGGCATCTTCGTCAATGTCGGCCGCGGCACCGTGGTGGACGAGGCCGCCCTGATCGAGGCGCTCCGCTCCCGGGCGATCCTGGCCGCCGGCCTGGACGTCTATGCCGACGAGCCCAACGTCCCGGCCGAGCTGATCGCGATGGAGAACACCGTGCTGCTGCCCCACGTGGCTTCCGGCACGGTCCACACCCGCAACGCCATGGGCCAGCTCGTGGTGGACAACCTCGTCTCCTGGTTCGACGGCCGCGGCGCGCTGAGCCCCGTGGCCGAGACGCGCGAAGTAGCCGCGAAGAAGTCCGGCAAGGCCTGAAGCAGTACCGCCGCCGCACCCCCTCGCCCCAGGGAATGAAACACCGGCTTGTCTGTTAAATGCTCAGAAGGAGATCAAATCATGAGCAAGAAGCAGCTTATCGGTGTTGTATTCGCCCTGCTGGCGCTGGGAGCATGCTCGACGGAACAGATGGTCGGCACGGGAGTCGGCGCCGCCGGCGGCTATGCCGTGGACGGCAAGCGCGGAGCCGTGATCGGCGGCGCCGG